>JAFYMP010000024.1 GCA_017556585.1 Bacteroidaceae bacterium | reverse complement strand
GGAGGCTGAAAAGAATCTGCTTGCAAGTATGCAACAGGATAAGCAGTATATAGAACAACTGAAGGTAGAAGCCGATAATGCCGAACGTGAGGGCGATTATGGTAAAGTGGCTGAAATCAGATATGGAAAAATTAAGCAGTTGGAAGAGAAAATTACTGCAACTCATGATGAACTCATGCGTCATAGAGATGGCGTAGCTCTTATTAAAGAAGAGGTAACAGCTGATGATATAGCAGAAGTGGTTTCCAAATGGACAGGTATTCCTGTTGGTAAGATGTTGCAGAGTGAAAGAGAGAAACTGCTCCATTTGGAAGAGGAACTGCATAAGCGTGTTATTGGTCAGCAGGAGGCAATATCGGCAGTAGCAAATGCTGTTCGCCGTAGTCGTGCAGGATTGCAAGATCCAAAACGTCCTATTGGTTCTTTCATATTTATGGGAACAACCGGTGTAGGTAAAACAGAACTTGCAAAAGCATTGGCAGATTATCTTTTTAACGATGAAAAGTTGATGACTCGTATTGATATGAGTGAATATCAGGAGAAGTTCTCTGTTACCAGACTGATAGGTGCGCCTCCGGGATATATAGGATACGATGAAGGTGGACAACTGACAGAAGCTGTTAGGCGTAAACCATATTCGGTAGTGTTGTTTGATGAAATTGAGAAGGCTCATCCTGATGTGTTTAATGTTCTGCTGCAGGTGCTTGACGATGGTCGTCTGACCGATAACAAAGGACGTGTAGTGAACTTTAAGAATACCATAATCATAATGACCAGTAATTTGGGTAGCGATTATATTCAGGAGAAATCTAAAGAATTGACTCTGGTAAATTCTGACGAATGGACCAAAACAGTTCGCACGGAATTAACCAGAATGCTTAAACAGGTTATCCGTCCTGAGTTTATAAACAGAATAGACGAAACAGTTGTCTTCTTGCCATTACGCGAAAATGAAATAGAGCAGATTGTAAGACTGCAGGTTGATAATGTTGTATCTATGCTGGCGGCTAATGGAATTGTGCTGCAGGTAGATGATAGTGCAGTTAATTACATAGCAAAGACCGGCTATGATCCGGAATTTGGAGCCCGTCCGGTAAAACGTGCTATTCAATCACTTTTGTTGAATGAACTTTCAACCAAACTGCTTTCCGACAGTATAGACCGTAACAAACCAATTGTAATTTCTGCTAAAGACGATTCCATCCATTTTAGCAACTAATAGTACTTCGCTATTGATTTTTTTTTATGAAGAAAGATTTGGCACTTTAAAAGTTGTATATTACATTTGTAGTGACAGTTTCCGCCACGCTTCCCGTAGAACAGCGAACCAGGGCGGAACTTTTGCTATATGTCAATATACTATAAAATCATAATATCTAATATATAAGGTGATGAGGGTGGCGTTAGGGTGTACGAGAAAATTTGAAAAAAAAGTTGTTTTTTTTTTGCGAAAAAGTTTGCAGATTAGAAAAATGGTTATATCTTTGCAATGGAAACAAAATTGAAATGATTACAAAAATGAATGCAAGACAGATTTTAGAAGATGCAGGTGTAAGACCAAGTGTTCAGCGACTGGCTGTTATGGATTATTTGGCAACCCATAAAACTCATCCAACTGTAGATGAAATTTACAGCGCGCTTGCTCCATCTATACCAACGCTCTCTAAGACTACTGTTTACAACACATTGAAATTGTTCGTTGAAAATGGAGTTACACAGATGCTCACTATAGATGAGCAGAATAGCAGATACGATGCCGATGTTTCTCCTCACGCACATTTCTTGTGTTCAAAATGTGGAAAAGTGTATGATTTGCAGTTTGTTGACTTTGCTAACACTCTACCGGAAGAGATTGATGGTCATGCCATAAAAGAGGTTTACCAATTCTTTAAGGGAATTTGCAGTTGTTGCGCAGAAAAATGATTTTAGAATATTATTAACCATTTAAATTATACGATTATGAAAAAGAAATTTATTTGCACAGTTTGCGGTTATGTACACGAAGGTGAAACAGCTCCTGAAAAGTGTCCACTATGTAAGGCTCCACAGGCTAAGTTTAAAGAATTGCCTCAGGAAAATGCAGCATTACAGTTTGCTTGCGAACATGAACTTGGTGTAGCAAAAGGTTGCGATGCAGAAATGATAAAAGACTTGACAATGCATTTTAATGGCGAATGTACAGAAGTTGGAATGTATTTGGCAATGAGCCGTCAGGCAGATAGAGATGGCTATCCTGAAATAGCAGAAGCTTTCAAACGTTACGCATGGGAAGAGGCTGAACACGCAGCTAAATTTGCAGAACTACTTGGTGAAGTAGTTTGGGATACCAAAACCAATCTTGAAAAGAGAATGAATGCAGAATCTGGTGCTTGCGAAGATAAACTGCGCATTGCTTTGAATGCTAAAGCACAGAACCTGGATGCAATTCACGACACTGTTCACGAAATGGCAAAAGACGAAGCTCGTCACGGCAAAGGTTTTGAAGCTCTCTACAATCGTTATTTCAAAAAGTAATTTGTTGTTATTTAATAGAAGAGGTCTGCAGGAAATGCAGACCTCTTTGTTTAGTATGCTTTTTTGCAGACAATCAACAGGTGAATATCACAACAGGTTGTTCCAAAGATGTAGATATCGCCACCATCTCTAACTTTGAATCTTTTGCGTAGTTCATCTACGCTAACGGGGAAGTTTCTTACAGCAATATTTGCCTGTTTATACTTTGTAAATAGTTCTTTGGCCGTTCTTTTATTAAAAGGAAACGTTTCTGTAATAATAAACTGTCTGCCTGGAAAGGTATTACAGGCAGAGCTGGAAATGTATAAATGCGATATGGGAGAGACTGGCTTGCAACCGTACTTTATAGCCATAGTGTTATAAAGACCGCTTTTCATCTGTGCTGCATAAGGTTCGTACAAATAGTTGCCAGAACAAATATCATCTATATCTGCATATTGAACATTTGTGAGATTTTCATCTTGTATGTTGGCGGAGAGCAATTCTGAATAGTTGCCATTGCTGTTTATGTTTATTGATTCTATTAAAGAATTGCCGTTGAAAAGGGCATTTATCAGTAATAACATCTCCTTACATTCGCCATCTAATGATATTATCAGGATATGGCTTATATGTTCTATCTCTCTTATTGCGGTAGATATGTCTAACATGGGAGATAGCTTAACTGCTACCATGTCTGCCATAGCAGTAAGTCGGTGTTGCAACTTGGTGACATCAGGCATACATTCCGATATAGAGACAAGTTTTTTACCTGTCGCAGAACGTCTGGCCGGATCTAAATATATCAAGTCAAAATGTTTGTGACCATTGTTCACAATATACTCTTCTGCAGTTAAGTTGCTTATTTCTATATCACTGCGACCTAACAGATTAAAATTGTGTCTGGCTGTTTCGCAAAGGATATTGTCCATTTCGTTATAGAGAGTCAGCTCTTCTTTGCATGACAGATAATAGCAATCTATACCCATTCCACCGGTAAAATCGGCCATACTCCAAACTTCTTTTCCAAGAATATTGCTTATGTACTTTTTCTTGTAGCGTGCTATCAGTTCGTTGGTACACTGTTCCAGTGATAGATGTTTTGGGTAGATTATGCCTTTGGCAGATGCCCATTCCGGTATTTTGCCGATGGCATATTGATGCCCGGATATCTGTGCTAAAGCAAAGGGTAAATCAACATCGGACGGACACTTTTTTAGTGCCAGTGAACGTACATCGTCATTTAGATGCTGCTCTATAAATTGTTGTGTTATAGTGGTTGCCTTCATAATTATCTGTTGCAGATAGTTGATTTGAACGGACAATATGTACAGGTATCCACATCTTCGCACTGAGAGAACGGAATATTTGGATCTACAATTTCGCTAAATAAATCTCTCAATTCTTTGCCAAAACTTTCACTGTAGCTATTTGAAAAATCTGTCACGCTTTCATTGTTAATGTTCAGATAAACCGCACTTTCGTCGGCTCCGGAAGAGTGGCGAGTATGTAAAAGTACAGGCGCTATCTTTTTTCCTGTAAACTCCGGCTTACAGCATAGTGTGTATGCATAATAAAATATCTGTAGTACTTGTGAATTGCGCTTTTTGCCCGCTGTGAATAGTTCTGATATATCTTTGGGCTCGTTCTTTTTGCTTCCGGTTTTATAATCTACTATTCGTATGACGCCATCTTTGGAATCCATTCTGTCAATAATACCTATCAGCTTAACTTTTAGCTCTTTACCCTCTTTCAAAGGGTGGGGAATGTTTACTATGCGTATATATCCTTCCGATTCGCTGCCTAAATAGGTGAATGGTGCATAGTGATTCATGTCGAACTTAAGCAGGTTCTCCAGATATTTGCATATTACAGAGTAGTTAATGGATTGTGTTCCGTTGTAGTCTGCAGGTGAAACATTTCGTCCATCGAAAATAAGTTCGTTGAAAGCTTTTGTAACATACTGCTCTATCAACTTTTTATCTTCAAGAAGTTGATTTATATTCTCTTTGGTAATGGTGCTATTACTGTTTTGAAGTGCCAGATAGTTGTATATCTCTTCTGCGCATTTGTGAAACAGTGTTCCAAATAGTGCACTGTCTATCTCTCCGTTTGGTTTTTCGGGCTCTTTAAGTCCGGCTACACGTTGAAGATAGAAACGTAGATGACAGTCTATATATTGGTTGATAGCAGATGGTGAAAGGACTAAAACCTCTTCTCCGTGCCTGTTATGTAACAGAATGTCCAATATTCGTTTGCTTTTGTTTACAGAATATTCGTACAAGGGATGATTCTCTCTGTTTGAACTCAGTGATTTTATTGTTATATCTTTGCGTTCACTAAGTAGCTGTAGCAGATAACGGGATATTTCTCCATTACCTGTTCCGGAATCACTTGTACAGTTGTTATACAGCATTGTAATACTCTCTGCACGTTGCATCAAATGGTAAAAATTATACGATGAAACGGCACTTTTTATCTTCATGGTAGTTAATCCGAACGCATTTCTTACGCTGTATGGTATAAATGAAGATTCCGATGCAGTCTTGGGCAGACTACCTTCGTTTGCCGATATTAGTAATATATGTTTGAAGTCCAGATTTCTGGTTTCAATAAGTCCCATAATCTGCATTCCTATAATAGGTTCTCCGTGAAATGGTATGGTTATGTGACCTATTATATTTCTCAATAAACGGCAAAGTGTCTCCTGTTTTATCTCTAATAATCCTGCCTCTATAAGTGAATGTATTCTGTTTATAGTGGTGTATATTCTGTATAATGCCTCCTGGTTAAGTGGCTTGAACAGATCTTTATTGTCTTGACTGGCTATAACAGGCGATAATAGTGTAAGTATATCCAATAGGTATTTTGTCAGTTCCGAATTGCTGTTTGTACTACGGAATATACTATTCAGGATATTGTCAATATGCAATATTTCTAATGATACCAATCTCTGTTTGTACTTTGTCAAATCTAAAATCAGTTTATCTGTGTTTATTGATAACTGTTTAACAAACGGATTGCTTAATATGTGTGTACACTCTTCTATACTGCATTTTTCCTGATTGTGCAGCAGGGTTCTCTGCATATCCAGCAACAGACTTATCAAGTTGAAGAGTGTGGTTTCTGTCATTGCATAACCCATAGTTACGTTTATGGCGTTTACCATACTATCCGGAATAGAGTGTAGTGTGGGCTGTAGTAATGTTTCGTCACAAAGCACTATTGCGCACTCTTTATCTGTTCTGTTATCTAATTTCTCTATCCAGTCAGGTATATAGCGCGCCTGTTCATTGTTTGTGGTTGCCTCTATTATGTTTATCTCTTTAGGCTTTTCCATGTTGTTGAACAGGTCGCTGTCTGTATGTGTGTTAGGGAACAGTTTAAGGTTGTGGCGCATAAACATTCCGGCCTCGTGTGCCGGATTACTTACGTATGATTTATCATAATCCCAATAGAAGATGGCCTTGCCGTTTGCCTGCAAAAACTTGAATAGTTCTTCTTCTGCTTTTGTTAAACTGTTGAAACCAATAATGGCATATTTATCTGATTTGAATTGCGATATATCCAATCTCTCTATTACAGCGCGTTGTAACATTCCGCTATATGCTTTGTTCTCTGCTTGTAACGAAGTGCGGAATTTTGTGTATATAGCCTCCAGTGAACCCCAAATGCCATAGAACTTTTCTTTTAGGTTTGTCTCTCTCTTATTGCCCATTTCATCGAAGAAATATTTAAGGGCTTCTTGTTGTTCTGCTGATAAGAAAGATAGATCCTTTGATATAATATTCTGCTCTTTTAGAACTGCAAACAGTTGTTGGGTATTTGCAAGATTCTTGTCTATATCGTCAAAATCGGAGACCATTATTTCGCCCCAAGACCAAAATGAATCTAATGTTTCGCTGCTGTTTGTTACCTCTTTGTAGGTGGTGTACAGTTTGCATACCAACTCTATGGGGTCTGCTTGCTCTACTTCTGTCTGTGATTGAAATAACTCTTCAATAGTTAAATAGTTTGGCGACCAAAATGGCTCTGCAGAACATTGTGCCAGATAATCGTCAAAGAACAGTCGGGCACGTCTGTTTGGAAATACCACTGTGACTCCTGATAATCCTGTTACTGAGGAACAGTAGTTGTCATAAAGATTTTGAGCTGTTATTTTAAGAAACTGTTCCATAGTCAGCATTTAATTGTTTTGTTGTTATAAACATACCAAATATATCCCTCTACATCTGTGAATCCCATCTTTTTCAGTAGTGATATGTATTCCTCTACCTGATGCAGATAAGATTCATGTTCTTTGCCAAACTTAAAATCTACCACAGTGGCTTTACTACTGTTTATCATAACTCTATCAGGAATACGTTTTTGTGTAGTTCCATTCTCTCTGAATAGGATAGATGTTTCATTTAGAAGTTTGTAATTGCCATCAAACCAACCTTTTACTTCCTGCTTTTCTATAGCTTTATGTATAAACTGTTTGATTGAATCTGCACTTTTCCTGCTCTCTATAAGTCCTTCGGCAAGCATACGGTCAGTCTCTCTGTCTATGTCTTTTACTGTATTGATAGTAGAGAAGAGTCTATGCAATAATTTGCCTCGTTCTATATATGTTTCGGTTTTGCTGTTTTCTTGTGTAATATCTGCCATGTATCTCATAGATTCTGTAGATTGTTTGAATCTGGTACTGAGCGGATAGTGGCACATATTTATTGCTTGAAGTTCTTTGTCAGCTGTTAGTGGGTTTTGTGATTCCCTTTTCTTCTCCGTTTTATTGCTTGAGACTATTTCACCGCAAGTGTACGATGTAATATGTTCGTTCTTTTCTGTTTCTGTTTGACCTTCTGCAAAATAGGTGAGAATGTCGTAAGTGTTAAAGCCGTTTCTCTTGCCTTTGGTTTGTCCTAATACTATTAAATTGGCTTCCGCTCTGGTAAAGGCTACGTAGAGCAGATTCAAATTATCTACTAACGTATCGCTATACTCTTCTTTGTAGTCGTTGGAAAAAACAGATTCTTTGAGTGATGATGTACACTCTATAGGGAGCAATGGTAATTTATTGAATGGTTCATTCTCCGGTTCTACCCATAATTTGCTGTTGCTCTCTATCTGCCAATTACAATAGGGCAGTATAACGCTATGAAATTCCAAACCTTTTGATTTATGTATGGTCATCAGTCTTATGCTGTCTGTATGGCCCATAGCTATAGGCTTCTTGTGTAGAGTGTTAGCCCATTCTTCAATGAACATAGACAACGTGTTGCTTTTTTTCTGCGTAAACAGACGTAATCTGTCAAAGAAAGAGAAGAGGTAAGCATCTTGATTCTCAATGTTGCCAATTTCCAATATGCTGTATAGATTTTCTGCCATTTCGTACAGTGGCAAGTGAGTGGATTTTTCCACCCATTCCAGAAATGCCGATGGTATATTACTTATTATGCTCTCCTGTAATATATCTTCAAACGAAATGGTTCTCTTTTTTACATAGCGGTTCCATTCAATGGCAAGAGCTGCAAGCGATATGTTATCTGTAGGATTGCTGATGTAACGCATTGCACTGATGATGATTCTCAATGCAGGCGATGTCTCCATATAGAAAGCTTCATCGGATACCATTCTGTATTCAGGCCTGTTTTCTGCAAACCAACTGCAAATTTGTGCAATATCTTTGTTCCTTCGTGTCAGGATAGTTATATCGCCTTGATTAACTCCTGCCTCGGTAAGCCTGTCTAAATGTCCTGCAATTATACCAGGCATAAGTGCAGTTTCGTCGTCCAAATTCTTATTGTTATGAAGTTCCAAACAGATGTAGCCACTACAACCTTTCTTGTTGCTTTGTTGGCATACATCGGAATATGCACCGGATATACTGGGATGTTCTGTAGTGAATGTTCCTTTATATACTTCAGATAAGTACGATTGCGCTATAGGAAAAAACATATTGTTGAACTCTATAACTCTGCTGTGGCTTCTGAAATTGGTGTTTAGAGTAATGGTCTTGGGATTATATATAGACATTTCTTGCTCTATACCCGTATTCAGGATGTTCCAATCGCCATTTCTCCAACGATAGATGGATTGTTTGACATCGCCTACCACCAAACACTCTTTGTTTTGCGATAAACACTCAATGAGCAATAGACGAAGGTTCTTCCATTGCAGACGCGATGTGTCCTGGAATTCGTCTATCATTATATGTTTTGTAAAACTTCCGGTATTTTCAAATACAAAAGATGTGTCACCCTCTTCAAGCTGGCTTAGCAGGTGAGTGGTGTCTGCAAGTACAAAGCGATCTTGTTCACTGTTCTGGACGGTTATCTCTTTGCGTATAGCCAACAACAGACTCAGTTCGTTCAAGTATCGTTTGGCTGCAGAATATGAGTTGTTGATGTAGATGTATTCTGTATAACTATCTTTTGCTTGTTGTAATAAATCTACAATGATGTCCGACAGAGTGTAGGCATTTCCAACTTTGGTTAATCCTGCTTTTTTCAGGATGCCTTCTGCACCTTTTTCTATACAGGAATTGAATGTTGTGCTTATTCCTTTTTCTAATACTAATCCTGCCTCAATCTGGGCAAATAACTTTGCCGGATAGTTTGATACGTAACTACCGTAATCGGGATTTTCATCAATTAATTTCAGTATCTGTTTGCCGCAGTCACAGTGCTTTTTAGCCAATGTTTCTATCTGTTCTTTGCACTTGTTCAGCTCTTTGCGATAATTAGCTATGCTGTCGGGCTGTTGCAGATATGTTCTTAAATCGTCGCCTTTTTCAAGGAAAGATTCCTGAAACAGTTGGTTGCTGAATGCTTTTATCTTGCTGTCAATATGCCAATTGGAATCGTTTTCTATGTTCTCTATTACGTACTGTACAACATCGTTGTTTTCTCTTGTGCCCGGCTTTAGCTCTGCCAGAAATGTATCTACAGCATCAGAAATAACAGAATCTGTATCCAATTCCAATGTCATGCCGGAACCAAGTTGCAGTTCACGGGCCAAACCACGTAAAACCCTCTGGAAGAAACTATCTATGGTCTCTATACGGAAATGGCTGTAATCATTCAGTATGAGATTCAGCGCTTTTAGAGCATTCTCTTTAATTGTACTCTCGGTAAATTTGTCGGGCAGGAACTCTTTTACTTTTTCTAAATATGATGCTGATTCTTCCAACCCGTGTCCAATGCCGTATAGTTGGGATAGAATACGCTGTTTCATCTCTGCAGTAGCCTTGTTTGTAAAGGTTACAGCCAATATATGACGATAGTCGGAAGGTTCTCTAACCACCATTGCAATGTAACGTACCGCCAATGTGAAGGTCTTTCCTGAACCTGCCGATGCCTTGTATAAAGTAAGTAATGATTGTTCCTGTCTTGCCATAGACATTATATTTTTGCTATCTTACAAAAATAGTGATTGTTTTTATTATTACCTTTGCCTATCTAAAAAAACTTTAAGTTTATTAATTATGGGATATATTTCCTCGGATGACAAAAGAAAAGTAACAACCCAAAGGTTGAAAGAGATGAAACAGCGTAGTGAAAAAATAGCTATGCTGACTGCCTACGATTATACTATGGCTAAGATAGTTGATGCGGCAGGTATTGATATAATTTTGGTAGGCGATTCTGCTTCGAATGTTATGGCAGGTAATATGACCACTTTGCCAATCACACTCGATCAGATGATTTATCATGCTAAATCGGTAGTACGTGCAGTCTCAAGAGCATTGGTTGTGGCTGATATGCCGTTTGGTACATATCAGATTAGTGATGTGGAAGCAGTTACCAATGCTATCAAGATAATGAAGATATCTCACGCTGATGCACTTAAATTAGAGGGTGGCTCAGAGATTCTGCCTTCTGTACGTAGAATATTGGATGCCGGTATTCCTGTTATGGGACATTTAGGACTTACACCACAGTCTATAAATAAGTTTGGTACATACGCTGTACGCGCTAAAGAGGAAGCAGAAGCGGAGAAACTGATTGCCGATGCACATCTTTTGGAAGAGGCAGGTTGTTTTGCTATTGTATTGGAAAAGATTCCTGCAGCTTTGGCAGAGAGAGTTGCATCTGAACTCACTATACCTGTTATAGGTATTGGTGCAGGTGGCGGTGTAGATGGTCAGGTACTTGTTGTGGCCGATATGCTTGGTATGAACAATGATTTCAGTCCTCGTTTCCTGCGTCGTTATGCAGATCTCTATACCATTATAACACAGGCTGTTGGTAATTATGTAGAAGATGTAAAGAGTAGGGATTTCCCTAACGAAAAAGAGCAATACTAAACGTATAGCATTGCACTTTTATATCCATATAGCAGAGCGTCCAAATGTCTATTTGGGCGCTTTGTAGTATAGGAAGATGGCTATGAACAAATATACTATGTTTGGTAGCCATTCAGCCCAGAATGCCGACATTGTTCCTGCTACAGCAAAGGTTGATGATATAGACTGGAAAAGAATGTAGCCAAAACTTAGACCTAAACCTATTCCCAGATATAAACCCATACCGCCCTTTACTTTTCTGCTTGACAGCGATACGCCAATAATAGTCAGAATAAACGATGCAAATGCCATTGCATAGCGTTTGTGATACTCTATTTCAAATACCTGGATATTTCCAAAACCTCTCTGTTTTTGTCTCTTGATGTACTCTTTGAGTTCAGGAGAAGTCATAGTCTCTTGCTGACCTTGTGTAATAAGAAAGTCATTTGGCTCCATAGGTATTATTGTGTCAAGTTCAGAACCTTGACGAATTACCTCTACATCGCCGGAAAGGTCTCTTATCATATAGTTTTTAGCTATCCAATGATGTTTGTCGGTTGACAGGGTGTCGTATTCTATGCTGCGAGCAGTCATGTGTGACACCAATTTCTTATTGACAAACTTATCTAATGTAAAACGATAACCCATCTGGTTGTATGTCTCAAAACGTTCCATATATGCTATCACGCCTTCATCTACTTCCAATTGTATGTTTCTTGCAGATGTAGATGAACTCTTCTTCTTGTTCATATAGACGTTTTTGAACTCATTCAGCGTGACATTTCCCTTTGGTATAACATAAGATCCCAATCCCAATGTAAGCAGGGCGATAAATGCCGCAGATATCAGATAGGGCACCATCATTCTTTTAAAACTGAGTCCGGTAGAGAACATTGCGATAATCTCTGAATTATCGGCTAGTTTTGAAGTAAAGAAGATAACTGCTACAAATACAAATAACGGGCTGAACAGATTTGCAAAGTATGGAATAAAGTTAAGATAGTAATCAAAGATAACCGCATGGAACGGTGCTTCCTTTAATTTATCTATATGTTCGTTGTAGTCGAACACTACCGATATGGCAATTATCAGTGCTATAGAGAAGAAGTAGGTTCCAAGAAACTTCTTTATTATGTACCAATCTAATTTGTTCAGTATTTTAAATCTGAATTTTCCCATTATCTCTACTTTTAGTTTGTTATAAACGTTGCATAAAACGCTTTACCATAATCTGTTTCCAACTGCTGTAGTTGTCTGCAAGTATATTCTTTCTGGCTTCGCCAACCATCCAAAGATAGAATGCCAAATTGTGGATTGAGGCTATCTGTAGTGCCAAATACTCTTTGGCTTTGAACAGATGGTGCAGATACGCTTTAGTATATAGTCTGTCCACGTACGATGCTCCGTCCGGTTCAATAGGAGAGAAATCGTTCTCCCATTTTTTGTTTCTTATGTTTATAATACCATCTTTGGTAAAGAGCATTGCATTCCTGCCATTTCTTGTAGGCATTACGCAGTCAAACATATCAATTCCACGTTCAATGCCTTCTAAAATGTTTTCCGGAGTACCTACACCCATTAAGTACCTGGGTCTGTCTTTAGGCAGAATGCCATTCACAACCTCTATCATTTCGTACATAACTTCTGCAGGTTCGCCTACAGCCAATCCGCCAATAGCATTTCCTTCTGCATCTTTTGATGCAATATATTCTGCCGATTTGGTTCGCAAATCTTTATATACGCAACCCTGAACAATGGGGAATAGAGACTGATGATAACCATACTTAGGCTCTGTTTCGTTAAAACGAGTTATGCATCGGTCTAACCATCTGTGGGTACGTTCCATAGATTTTTTAGCATAGTTGTAATCGGCTGTTCCCGGTGTACATTCATCGAAAGCCATTATTATGTCTGCACCTATGGAGCGTTCTATATCCATCACTCTTTCCGGGGTGAACAGGTGACGGGAACCATCTATATGTGATTGGAAAGTTACTCCCTCTTCTGTCATCTTGCGTAATCCTGTAAGTGAGAATACCTGGAAGCCACCACTGTCGGTAAGCATTGGACGGTCAAAACCGTTAAACTTATGCAGACCTCCTGCCTGTTCCAGTATCTCTAATCCGGGGCGTAGATACAGATGATAAGTGTTGCCCAATATAATTTGTGCCTTGATATCGTCTTTCAGTTCATCTACGTGTACAGCCTTTACAGAGCCTACAGTTCCTACGGGCATAAAGATTGGAGTCTCTATCTGACCATGGTCTGTAGTGATAATTCCGGCACGGGCTTCAGTAGCCTTATCGGTATGTTGCAGTTGAAAAGTTAGCTTAGACAATGTTGGGGCTTATTTAGGGTTAAACTTATTATGCTGTTATCTCAAGTGCGTTATTTACCTTTTCGTTCAGTAACGCAATGTTCCATACCTCTGTAATGTTATCTACATAGTGGAATGTCAATCCTTTCAGATACTCTGACGGTATTTCCTCTATGTCACGTCTGTTTTCTGAACAGAGTATGATCTCTTTTATTCCGGCACGTTTGGCTGCCAATATCTTCTCGCGTATTCCACCTACCGGCAATACTTTACCGCGTAATGTTATTTCGCCTGTCATAGCCAGATTGGCCTTTATTTTTCTTTGGGTGAATGCCGATGCAATGGATGTTGCCATAGTTATACCTGCCGATGGACCATCTTTCGGTATAGCTCCTTCCGGTACGTGAATATGTACATTCCAGGCATTGAATACGGTTGAATCTATGTTAAGCAAACCGGCGTGGGCCTTTATGAATTCCAATGCAAGCATAGCCGATTCTTTCATTACATCGCCTAAGTTACCTGTCAATACCAATTTGCCCTCTTTGCCACGGCTTAAACTTGTCTCCACAAACAGAATTTCACCACCGACCGCAGTCCAGGCAAGTCCTGTAACCACACCTGCATAATCGTTGCCCTGATATTTGTCGCGAGAATATGGTTTTGTGCCTAACAACTCTTTTAAATCAGATGGCTGAATAGTAACTTTTGTAAATTCCTCTGCACCTTCTGAAGCATATTTGTATGCCATTCTACGGCATATTTTGCCAATCTTCTTTTCCAGTTCTCTCACACCCGATTCGCGAGTGTAATCTTCTATGATTGCTTCAATAGCCTTATTGCTTATGCTGATAGCTTTTTTAGGAATGCCGTTCGCTTCAATCTCTTTAGGAATAAGATGACGCTTTGCTATCTCTTTCTTCTCTTCTGTTATGTAACCACTCACTTCAATCAATTCCATGCGGTCCAATAGTGGTGATGGAATGGTGTTTAGGTTGTTGGCGGTAGCTATGAACATAACCTTTGAAAGGTCATAATCTATATCCAGGAAGTTGTCGTGGAATGCGCTGTTCTGTTCCGGATCTAAAACCTCGAGTAGAGCAGCGGCAGGATCGCCCTGATGAGTCATCTGGCTAATCTTGTCAATCTCATCAAGTATGAATACAGGGTTTGATGAACCTGCTTTTGTGATACCCTTGATAATACGTCCCGGCATAGCACCGATATATGTTTTGCGATGTCCGCGAATCTCCGATTCATCGTGCAGACCACCCAATGAAACACGAACATATTTACGCTTCAATGCATGGGCAATAGATTGGCCTAAAGATGTCTTACCTACTCCCGGAGGACCATACAGACAGATGATAGGCGATTTGAAATCTCCACGTAGTTTCATTACTGCAAGATGTTCCAGAATACGCTCTTTAACCTTTTCCAAACCGTAATGCTCTTTATCCAGTGCTTTTTGAGCATTTTTCATATCCAAATTGTCTTGGGTGTATTCGTTCCAAGGCAGGTTAAGAATGGTTTGCAAATAGGTAAGCTGTACGTTGTAATCGGGGGTTTGTGAATTGGTGCGCTCTAATTTGTTCAGCTCCTTTTCAAAAATCTGTCGAGTATCGTCATTCCACTGTTTTTTTGCGGCTTTTTGACGCATCTCTTCAATCTCCTGGTCTTGAACACTACCTCCCAATTCGTCCTGTATGTTTTTTATCTGTTGCTGCAGGAAATACTCTTTTTGCTGCTTGTCCAGATCTTCGTGAGTACGCTTTTGAATACTCATTTTGAGTTCTGCCAATTGCAATTCTCTATTAAGGATTGAAAGTAAACGTAGCGCTCTTTCTATTATGCTCTTCTCTTTTAGCAGTCTTACTTTGTCCTTAATGGCAAATGGTATGTTTGAACAGATAAAGTTTACTAAAAACATTCCATTGTTTATGTTCTTTAGTGCAAAGGCAGCATCTGGTTGTGTAACATCAGAACTCTTTATGAATTTGATGGTCATATCTTTACAGGTATCGATAATAGCATCGAATTCTTTGTCTTTTGCCGGTGGAATTATTTCCGGAAATGCTTCAATGCGTCCGGTAAGATACGGAGTGCTTGATACAATCTCTGTCAGTCTGATTCTCTGAAGACCCTGTAGTACAATAGTTGTACCATGGTCGGGCATCTCAAATACACGTACCACTTTTGCCAAAGTACCTATTTGGAACAGGTCTTTCTGCATGGGGAACTCTGTGTTTGGTTCTCTCTGACAGAATACGGCTATATTCTTTCCTTGTGCAACTGCGTCGTTCACAAGCTGTAACGACGATTGGCGTCCTACCGAAACAGGTAGTACTACACTTGGAAAAAGAACCATATTTCTAAGCGGAAGTATAGCCGCAAATTCTTCTACATCTATGTTAAACAGACCCTCTTCGTTCCCGTCGTAATCGGCAATCATTGAGAAAGCCGGATTCTGCTCATTAAACTCTCCTTCAGATGGGTCTCCCTTTATTCTTTTCTTAGCCATTATTATACTAGTAGTATTGTTTTCAAACTGCGAAGTTAGTGAATTGTAGTCAAAGGTTACTCAAAACAGCTCTTAAAAGCGCTAAATAAACAAAAAAAAGTAACTTTGTGCCCGGATAAGTTACAACTATGGCAGGCAATTCCTATTTCCAATTCAAACAGTTTGTTGTTAATCAAGAAGATTGTGCAATGAAAGTGGGTACTGATGGGGTACTTTTGGGTGCTTGGTTCAATTTTCCGGAAAACGGTACTGTTTTGGATATTGGAACTGGCACCGGACTTATAGCACTGATGGCTGCTCAACGCGGTGCAGACAGTGTTGTAGCAGTGGAAATAGATGAAAAAGCGGCAGCACAGGCTGCAGCAAATGCGGCCTTATCCAAATGGAAGGATGTTATCACTGTGGTGCATTCAGATATTGCTTGCTTTTCTGATACTGATAAACGTTTTGATGCAGTGGTGTGTAACCCGCCTTTTTTCAGAGACTCTTTACGTTCTCCGGATTCAGTACGTTCACAAGCCAGACACAACGATACATTGAGCTACGAAAAACTTGCTGAAGTGGTAAATTGTCTGTTATCTGATGACGGTCTGTTCTCTCTTGTTCTGCCATACGACATGGCCGATACTTTTATCTCTGTAGCTGCAAAAAATGGATTGTATCTGTGCAAACGTACCAATGTGGTAACTCGTAAGGGAAATCAACCCAAAAGAGTTCTGTTGTCACTTTGCAAGCAGGTGAAAGTTTGTGTGACAGATGAATTGGTAATGTTTGATGAACTTAATAATGAGACTTCTGAATATGTCTATCTTGTAAGAGATTTTTATCTAAAGTATTGACGCCTTTATAGGGCTTGTAGTAGGCTATATTTCTCTCTCTTTAATGGGCGTTGCCACTTTGAGTCCCTTTGGAACTATCTGAATATTGATAGTCTTGTCTAATACTATAGGCTCTCCATCTATGTGTACCACTCCATCTTTTTTTCTTTTGATAGTAAGTGATTTTGTTTTATGAGTTATAATCTTCTTGTTCTTGTCAAGCTGTTTGTTAAACAGTTGATAGGCAAGGGTAGGTATGTCCAATGGTGTGAAAGGAGGAACTATGGTTATATCCAATAATCCATCCTTGACAGATGCTAAAGGAGCTATATAGGCATTATTGCCCCATTGACCTGCATTGGCGCAAGTTACAATAAATGCTTCTATGTTCTCTTCTCCTGATTCTGTCTGTATTACTATGGGTTCGTCTTTGTGGTATAGAGCTTCTTGTAAGATTTTTTCAACGTATGTAATTACACCTCTTACTTTTGAATCGGCAAAGCGTTTGCTTACATCTGCATCAAAACCTAAACCGCAGGTGCAAAAGAATGGATGTTCATTTATTGTGCCGTAATCAATATCTTCAATCTTGTGCTTATTTAGCCATTTAATGGAATGTACCGGGTCCATTGGGATTCCTAAATGTCTTGCTAAACCATTGCCTGAACCGCAAGGAATGATTCCCATAGGTGTTTCCGTTCCTATAAGTCCGCATCCCACTTCGTTTACAGTTCCGTCTCCACCTACTGCCACAACAATATCTGTCTTGCCATCTTTGGCAAACTGGCATGCCAGTTCTGTTGCATGTCCTTTGTACTTTGTTGCATTAAAATTGTATTCATACAGTTTTGAATCAATTAGATATTCAATAGCTGTTTTTATGGGGACAACTCTTAATCCTCCTGAAACGGGATTTATTATAAACTCTATTTTCCTCTTTTTTTTCATCAGCAAACATTGATGGTGCAAAATTATGAAATAATAACGTGTAAAGATGTTGGTACTTGCAAATAATATCTAAATTTGCGCTGTTATGAATAAGTTGAGTGAAAGATGTTCTGCTTATACCATTCCTCAGGAAGGTATGGCAAAAGGAATATATCCATATCACAGATGTATTTCCAGTCAACAAGATACGGAGGTGATTATGGAGGGTAGGAAAGTGCTGATGTTTGGCTCTAATTCCTATATGGGTTTAACCAATCACCCTAAAGTGATAGAAGCTGCAGTTGAAGCTACTAAAAAATATGGTTCCGGTTGTGCCGGCTCTCGATATCTGAATGGTACGTTAGATATACATAAGGAGTTTGAACAGGAACTTGCTGAATTTGTAGGTAAAGAAGATGCAATAATCTTTTCAACCGGTTTTCAGGCAAATGTTGGTGTTATCTCCTGTATAATGGGTAGAGAAGATTACATTGTTTGCGATGAATTAGATCATGCATCTATTGTAGAGGGTAGAAGATTATCGTTTGCAAAGCCAATGAAATACAAGCATAACGATATGGCTTCTCTTGAAAAGACACTTAAACGTTGCGATCCGGAAGCGCTGAAACTAATAATTGTAGATGGTGTATTCAGTATGGAGGGCGATTTGGCCAATCTGCCTGAAATAGTAAAGTTCAAAGATAAGTACAACTGTTGTGTTATGGTTGACGATGCTCATGGACTTGGCGTGATGGGACAGGGCGGCCGTGGTGTATGTAACCATTTTGGTTTGACCGATCAGGTTGAAATGATAGTGGGTACATTCAGTAAATCTCTTGCAGCAATAGGTGGTTTTGTGGCAGCCGATAAAGAGATTACCAACTGGATACGTCACCATGCGCGTTCTTATATATTCAGCGCTAGCAATACTCCTGCAGCAACGGCTGCTGCACGCCAGGCATTGCAGATAATTAAATCTGAACCAGAGCGCATAGATTATTTGTGGGAAATCACAAATTATGCACTGAATAATTTCCGTCAGTTAGGTTTTGAAATAGGTAATACATCAACCCCAATCATACCTCTTTATATAAGAGACTTTGATAAGACATTCATCATAACCCGTATGTTGTTCGATGAAGGTGTATTTGTAAATCCTGTTATTCCTCCAGCCTGTGCACCGGAAGATACTTTAATTCGTTTCTCTCTGATGGCAACTCATACTAAAGAACAGATAGATATTGCTACAGAAAAGTTGGTGAAGTGTTTTAAAGCTGTAGATTTACTTTAAATCTCTTTTGATTATAGGTGGCCAAA
Organism: Bacteroidaceae bacterium; assembly: GCA_017556585.1. GTDB lineage: Bacteria > Bacteroidota > Bacteroidia > Bacteroidales > Bacteroidaceae > Colenecus. The sequence continues at coordinate 17,499 of JAFYMP010000024.1, read as the reverse complement.
TTCTCTCATAAATTGAGAATTTGGCTGCTTTTTTTATTATTTTTAATCTCTGCAGTTATATTTTTCATCATTTGTTTGGAAGTTATAACAAAACACACTACTTTTGCACTGCTTTTTCGAAAGAGGGGCATTCGGGATGTAGTTCAGTCCGGTTAGAATACCTGGTTTGGGACCAGGGGGTCGAAGGTTCGAATCCTTTCATCCCGACAAACAATCAAGAAGGGGGCGTTGAGAAATCAACGCCCTTTTAACATAGTAACAGGGACCGCAAGCTTGCTTGCAAAGTCCCTGTTACTATATTAAAAACTCAGCGAATGAAATTCGCGTCCCCTTCTTGTTTGTTTGAGCATCTTCCCCCCCTTAAGGATGCGCGAGCTTTGCGAGCGAATCCTTAAAATTCAATTTCGAACTTTAGTGAGCAATTTAAACGGATGCGCGAGTTTTGCGAGCGAATCCTTAATCCACAAAAAACGAACTTTAGTGAGCAATTTAAACGGATGCGCGAGCTTTGCGAGCGAATCCTTTCGCCCCTTTTTGTCAAAATACAAACGAAGGTGTGAACTGAATCCCTAAAATAGATGCGATTCTGAAAAAACTAGATAACTGAATATCAACTTTTCCTCGTTCAACCCTGGCTATATAGCTTTGTTCTCGTCCTATCTTCTCTGCTACATCGCGTTGGGTTAATTTTAATTCTTTGCGTCGTTCTTTAAACAGATTACCATAATACCATGCCAATGATTGTTCGTCAAATTCATTGCGAGTAGTTGTGCCATGAATGCCGTACTTTTCGTCAAGCATTTGGTTTGTTGTGCTAAGTTTAGCTAACTTACTTTCATTTATCTCTATCATAATTCTAAATTCTTTAATGTTTTTGGCTGTAAATATAACTAATTAGTTATAATCGTCAAGCCGTTTTGGAAAATAATCTTCAAAATCTATAGTGAGTAAGCCGCTCTGTAGGATCTCCAGATTTGCTGGGAAGAAAATTGACTGATTATAACCAATTCATACGATGCCTGATACATTTAGTTACATCATCAAAACGGTCAATGGCTGTCATCCATTTTGGGAGATCTTTATTTATCCATCCCATTACGAGTAACAACTCTTTGTGAATACCTATCACTCTATTCAAGTTCCAGCAAATAGACTCGTTATGAAATATTCGAAATATTGTTTGTTATAATTCATGTTATTATTATCTTTGCGTTGCAGTCCCGGTAGTTCCTCTCCCTGATAATAGATGCAGGTGATGAATCCGGTTTTTTTTTATTTCCTTATTTCCTACTGCGAATGTACTAATACTTTTTAGGATTTACTTCACCACACCCTAATAAAATTCATTTTTATATTTATTTCTGTGTTTTCTTTGCTTTTTATAGTCAGTTATGTAGGTTCACCCCAGCAGATCTCACTTCATTTTCCCATCGAATCTCCAGATTAGCCGGGATAAACAATACTACCTACTATTTGTATATGTTAAAAGTGTTAATAATTATTCACCTACTATTAAAATAGTTGTGTGAAATTTGGCCCCAAAATACCTTTGCCGGCGTTCGAACAAAAAGTATTGTTTAATTTTATTATTAAAGGATTTTATGAAAAAGATATTTAGTACAGTATGGGTATTGTTGCTTGGCGGTACATTGTGTTCCACAATCCAGGCTGAAACAATTAATGACTACAAAAACAAGAGTCTTAAAGTGGGTAATATAGTAGTAGATGATGCAATAAAGAATCGTTTGATTGATGAATACAATGCAGATCCGGATGAATACAAACACTTTGTTTCTCCTCAGTGGGGATTTGAGTGTCCTGATGGTTATATTCGTTTAACTGATTATGCCAAGTTGGCAAAAGAATATTCTGAGATTGCAAAGAACTATAACCTATTAATGGATTGCAAGAGACAAGCTTCAAAATTAAGAGCGGATTATTTAGCAAAGGACTTGGGAAAACAGATGTATATAGATGTAGAGAAAAGTATTGCCGCTGATGTAGAAACGTTATTTAAGCGTGCCGGTATAGAGATGTTGGAAAAAGGTGCGTATCGTTTGTCAGACGGAGCAATAGTAATAGAGGATGATAGACATACTATGAATCCTCAGTCAATAACTTATCAAAAAAATGCTCATATAGTTGCTCCTACTATGTTGCGCGATAAATCGCCAAACTATAGTGCGTTCAATGAACAGACCTGGCCTATATACACTAATCTGAAGACTATAGATATAGAAGATATAATCAAGACAAAAAGTAAGCGTGTTCAGAAAAAAGGCAGAATAAAAGTTAATATGATTGAAGAACCAACTATTTATTGCGATAAAAATTGCACATACGTAGTAATACCTAATGCAGTAGCGTTTTATGATCATTGGTTCTATAACTCTTCTAATTCTGCTTTAGTAGATAGAAAGACTGGAGAGAAGTATTTGGTAAGCTATGCAGAACATATGCCTTTAGATACATACTATTGGGTTCATGACCAATCCGGTAAAATAGTTTTACGTGTCTATGTATTTCCACTACTCCCTGAAAAAGTAAAGAAGGTAGATTATATTAGTGGTGGTATTCCGCAGGAGATTCGTTTAGGAAATGCCGGCCCAACTAGTCATTACAAAAAATTGAAGGTAAAAAGACTGTTGTAGGTTTATCACCTACTATTGATAGATTGAAATATATTTAGTTAATAGTTAATTAAGCAAACAGCCCTTATCCTCCTTATAAAAGTGAATATGGGCTGTTTCAAATATATCTTTGAGATTTAATTACAATGCAAATATAGCAAGGCCATAAACATTCTACTGTTAATTCTTGTTAATAGTGTTAATTTTTGATTGCCTACTATTAAAATAGTTGCGTGCGGAAAACTGTTACAATACTTTTGCCGCAGTAATGATAATAAAAAAGTAATAATATGGATATAGATACAAAATATCGTAGTCTTACCAAATCTGAACTTCATATAATGAATATCCTTTGGGATATGGGTAAGGCTACAGTTACAGAAGTGATGGAAAATATGCAGGAACCAAAACCTGCATATACAACCGTACAGACAGTATTAAGAGTATTAGTGCAGAAATGTGTAGTGAAGACAGAGACGCAAGGCAAATCGCATGTGTATATTCCTATTATGTCCCGTGAAGATTATACACAGGGTTTTATGGAGGAGACCAGAAATACCCTGTTTAAAGGTTCGTTCAAATCTTTCTTATCGTTCTTTGCTCAAAAAGAGAGATTATCAAATTCAGAGATAGATGAGATAATATCTCTACTAAACAAAAGCAAAAAGTAAAACAACTTGAAATCAATATATATTATGACAGCGATTTTTTCTCCATTATTAGAATTAGTTTGCCGTTTCATATTGGTCACAGGGCTATTAATGCTACTGTATTGGATAGTATGGCGCAAACAAGCTACATATAAAGCAAAGCGTATGTACTTGCTTACAATGCCTTTTGTGGCACTAATCATAGCTTGTTTAAGATTTACATATACACCGGAACCTATTGTTGTAAAGGTAGATACACCTGTTGCTGTACAAACAGAGGCTGGTGTATATGAAAGCTCAACAACAAATACTGCTGCAGTAACAGAAACGACTGCAGCAACTACTGCACAAAATTCTGTATCAGAAAGCAGATTAGCTGATTTTGATATATGGAAGTTTTTGCCATTTGCCTATATTGTTGTGTTGTTGGTGCTTTCAATTCCATTGGTTGTTAACATAGTAAAGATGCGGAAGATACGCAAAAGTGCTTCAGTAGCAAAAGAAGAACCAAATAATGTCACTATCTATACAGATGAATCTATAGATGCTCCATTCTCTTTCTATAGAAGCATTTATATGCCAAACAGTCTTACAGAGATTCAGGCACGAATGATACTGATTCACGAAAAGGCTCATATTAAGCATCGTCATTATATAGATGTATGGATTGCTGAAACTATAACGCGAATTCTGTTTTGGAATCCGTTTATATGGTGGGCTCGTGCTGAACTGCGTAATGTTCATGAATTTGAAGCCGATAGCGATGTGCTAAGCAATGGTGAAGATGTATATAAATACCAAACCATACTTATAGAAGAGGTGCTGAATGGTGATGTTGTTATAGCCAATGGATTTAACCATTCTTTTATTCGCAGACGTTTTATAGAGATGTTACAGAGTAGCAACAAACGTATGTCAATAAAGGCAAAAATTGGCGCTACAGCATATCTGATGGCTGTAACAGCTTTGCTCTGTTGCAACGTTGCAAAGGCAGAAACCATTTACGTTTACGAACCGTCAGAAGAGAGTGCAACATTTGCAGAAGCTACTCCATCTTTACAAGAGATTGGTGCAACAGCAGAAGAACCGGTACCATCTTTAGAAGAACCAACACTGCCGGAAGAACCAATAGCAGTTAATGATACTACAGGTATGTATATATCGGTTCAGAATGGTGATGTTGAAATAATTAATCTGGATACAGCAATAGGGCCTGTTGAGATGGCCGGACTGATAAAAAAGATATTTGAAGGTGCATTTAGTGCAATAACAGGAACTGGAAATGTAATATTGGATATAGCAAATTTAGCTGCAAATGCCAACTATGACACTACAATGTCGCAGATGGAAAATCTGAGTGACCAAATGGGGCTTCTGGCAGAAGTGTTGGAAGGTAGTATGGGTGGTATGAATGTAGATACTACTGTGACAGTTGCCAATGGTAAAGTAGAATATAAGTATTCTGTTCAGGTAGCTAAGGATGAAGAGGTTGTATCTGCTGATGATGACCCATATAAAGAGTTTGTTTCGCCTCAGTGGGGTTTTAAGTGTCCGGAAGGCTATATACGCCTGACTGAATACGAAGAATTGACAAAAACTGATAAGAATGCGGCAAAACAATATACATTGCTTGTAAATACTATGCAAGCGGCAAAACAATTGCGTAACAAAGAGTTTGAAAATGCATTTAAAAAATCAAAGATAGCTCTTTATTCAGATATAGATGCAAACATAAATAAAGCTATAGAGAAGCTATTCCAAAATGCTGGAATAAAGATGCTGGAAAAAGGCGCTTATCGTCTGCCCGACGGTACAATTGTTATTGAGGACGACAAACACACTATGATTCCGCAATTCATTACTTATCAAAATAATGCTCAGTCTCAAGCTCCTACTATGTTGCGCGATAAATCGCCAAACTATAGTGCGTTCAATGAACAGACTTGGCCTATGTACACAGATTTTGAGACTATCAGTGATTATGAATATTACAATGAAGGCCGCAGACTACCTGAAGTATATAGAGGTGATGGTTGTACATACGTATTACTTTTTAATGATATAAACTTTTATGACCACTGGTTCTATACATCTTCAGAGACAGCGTTGGTCTCAAAAAAAGGAACTAAGACTACCCATTTCTATATAAGCAGTGCGGAACACTTGCCGTTAGATACATATTATTGGATACACAACCAGGTTGGCAAAAAGGTTTGCAGAGTACAAGTATTTCCGCCCCTCCCTGAAAATGTAAGGAAAGTGGATTATGTTTATGGTGACATTCCGCAGGAGATTCGTCTGAGCAATGCAGGTCCAATAAAAGGATTGAAAAATCTGGATGTTAAACCCATGCCAAAAAATATGCTAAGCAGATACTGATAAGGTCATGTTTAGTTCATAATTACAATGCCCGTAACCATCAAGTGATTACGGGCATTGTTATGTTATGAGGATGTCTGTTAGAATAGGAATCCGGTGTTTATGTAGAATGCTCCATTACCGTCTTGTGGGTTAAAACATTTTGCATATTCAAATGCCACAATAAAGTTCTGATTCATAATGAAACGCAGTCCTGCACCTGCAGCGGCATGTATGCCGTCTTTTTTACTGGTGTCAATAAACTGGCTGTAAAGATCTGCATTAAGCGGAGTCTTAGCCTCTATATCATAACCTTTAATAGTGTATGCACCATCGCAGAAACCGGTAAGAGCAAAAGCAATGTTCTGATTCCACTTCTGGAAGTTAACAAAACGCCATCTCATTTCTGCATTGTAGAAAGCTGTGTGTTTACCTACAACTCTGTTCAGCATCAATCCACGTGCAGTTCTGTAGCCGCCTACACCGTCAAAATCCTGTTTTGGTCCCATGCTTGTATAGAATGGCATCATATACCAAGGCGCATCGTCATTCAAAAGTCCCTGATATGCTACACGGTATGCAAATGTCAAATTATCGGCTATTGGCAGATACTGGCGCATATTGGCAGATAGTGTGAAGTGCTGATGTGTTGTGCCCAAAAACTTTGGAGCAATATCAAGATGTGCTTCTGCCCATATACCCTTTGTGGGGTTGTTTTCTACGTTGCGGGTGTCGTACATCAATCCTAATCTGATAGAAGATACTATACCGCCATCTGCCTGATCTAATGGCACTATACCCCAGGTCTTGTAAAGGTCAAACAGTGTTGTTCCGCCCGGTATTCTATCTCCTAAAATGGTGTAGCCTTCCGGTGTGAAAGAGGATATGTCCAACCAGTTGAAATTATAACCGGCTTCCCAGTAGAGATTGTCGGCAATCTCTCCGGTTAAATCTGCCTTAATCTTGACCATCTGACGACTGTAACGGTAGAAACCTTTTGGTGTTTTCTTAAAACTACTGCCTTCTGAATATGATATCAATGGCTCTATAAAGTTCATGTCGTAGTTGCTCTGATAACCGTTGAATCCGTAGAAATCTAATGCGCGATCATTGTAATAACCTGTGCATACTGACAGGCGTATATTGTCTGTGAGTTCGCGTTTGTCATAGTTGGCTACAAACTTGTAACTGCCTTTAGTGTAAGCCGATGCTTCCAGCATCCAGGTCGATTTTGGGTTAGGGTAGGTGCTGCCATCATCAAAGTTGTAGATGTTTAGTAACGCTCCATACTGGAATCCACGGTCAGCATCGAAGGCAACTACCGGGAGAGGTCCCAAATTTATACCTGTTTTAACTATCTCTTTGTTGCTTTGTGCACTAACTATTGTTGTTGCCATAACAGCAAAAACTACAGCTATCAATTTTCTTTTCATATAGTTTAGTTATTGGTTTTGTTTACAAACTTACATAAAAAAGTTCAAGCGGACCTAAATCCGCTTGAACTTTTTATTTTGGGTGCCTAGTCGGACTCGAACCGACGACATTCAGAACCACAATCTGACGCTCTAACCAACTGAACTATAGGCACCATCTATAGTTGTTTTGCTAAAAGCGGTGCAAAGATACGCTTATTATTTGAAAATGCAAATAGCTTGAGCAGAAATTTATTCAAAAGGGCGGATAATAAACCCATTTCTGTCTGTGCGGACAGAATCGGTGCTGACATCTGTCAATAATGTGGTAAAGGCTAATTTTGAAAAACGGAGTGTAGCTGTTAATCCTATATCGGTATGTCTGGCACTCATATTTGATATGTAGTTACCCAATGAATATGCTATAAAATGGTGACCGCCATTATATTTGTCTTTCCTTAATTCTGTGGGCTGGATTACGTGTGGATGGTTACCTATTATATGGTTAACGCCATTTGCTATCAGCCAATCAGTAAGTTGTTCCTGGGTTTTGTTCTGTTTTAATACATATTCATCGCCCCAATGCATACAGGCTATTATTACATCGGCTTTTTTACTTCTGGCTTTATTTATATCAATCAGTATCTGTGCGGTATCTATAAGATTAACTATACAGGGTGGGCTGACAGGTATGCCGTTTGTGCCATAGGTGTAATTCAGTATGGCAAATTTTATGTTGTTTACAGTGGTAATATATGGATAAAGCGAATCGCGTTCAGCACTGTCTCTATATGTACCAACGTGAGCAATACCAAGTGAATCCAATACATCGAGCGTGCGTATCAAACCTTTATTTCTTCTGTCCAGACAATGGTTGTTTGCAGTTAGAAGAATGTCAAAACCGGTTTCTTTGAGCGCTGCTGCAAATTCATCGGGGGCAGAGAACTGAGGATAGCCTCTGTATGGTTCGCCTCCAAGTGTAACTTCTAAATTACAGATAGCTAAATTGGCTTCCGATACCTGTTCCTTTACATGTGTAAAGCAATTTTCGTAACTGTACGTACCATCTTCTTTTTCTGCACTCTCTATCTGTGCAATGTGTTGCATTGCATCACCGGCAAAGTACAATGAAGCAGTAGAGGGAATTGGCGATACCCAATTCCCCCATATCTGTAATAATGTTGTTGCTAATGTTGCTAATAGTGTCATTTGTAAATGACTTTCTCTCCTGCCAATAAGGTGTTCTTCATTAGAGAACAGATAGTCATAGGACCTACGCCACCCGGAACAGGAGTGATGAAACTGCACTTTGGAGCAACCTCATCAAATTTAACGTCGCCGGTCAGCTTAAAGCCACTCTTGCGTGTTGAGTCCGGTACTCTTGTGGTACCAACGTCAATTATAACAGCACCCGGTTTTACCATATCGGCTGTAACAAATTCAGGCTGTCCCAATGCAGCTACTATAATATCGGCTGCCTGACACTCCTCTTTTATATTTGCGGTATGGCTGTGGCATACGGTTACAGTGCAATCGCCAGGGTACGCTTTCTGCATAAGCAGTGCGGCCATAGGTTTGCCTACAATGTTACTACGTCCCAATACAACACATTTCTTTCCTTTGGTTTCAATATTGTATCTTTTAAGAAGTTCTAATATGCCGTTTGGTGTAGCAGATACAAAACATGGTAAGCCAATATTCATTCTACCTACGTTGATAGGATGGAAACCATCTACATCTTTACGGTAGTCGATAGCCTCTATAACGTGCTGTTCGTTAATGTGTTTTGGCAATGGTAGCTGTACTATAAAACCATCTACATCGTCATCTTCGTTCAGTTCTTTTACCTTTGCTAATAGCTCTTCTTCAGTAATGTCTGCTTCAAAACGTATTAAAGTAGATGTGAAACCGCATACTTCGCAGGCCTTTACTTTGTTTGCTACGTATGTTTCGCTACCGCCATCGTGACCTACTAAAATTGCAGCCAAATGCGGACGCTTCTGTCCGTTGGCAACCATTTCTGCTACCTGTGCTGCTATCTCCTGTTTAACCTGTTCGGCTATTGCCTTTCCGTCAATAAGTTGCATATCCTGATTTTTTATTTTCTTCTCATCATATTTCCCATACCCATAAGATTTGGCATCTTTGCTCCTGCCATTGTTTTCATCATCTTACGTGTCTGTTCAAACTGTTTAATCATTCTGTTGATTTCTTGTACCGGCTGACCGCTACCCTTTGCAATTCTGTTTCTGCGTGACTGGCTGTTGCTTACCAAATCCGGATTGGAACGCTCTTTTGGAGTCATTGAATAGATCATAGCTTCAATGCCTTTGAATGCATCGTCGTTTATGTCCATGTCTTTTGTAACTTTGTTAAGTCCCGGAATCATTCCAACAATGTCCTTGATGTTACCCATCTTTTTAATCTGACCAATCTGTTCAAGGAAGTCATTGTAATCGAACTTGTTCTTGGCCATCTTCTTTTGCAGACGTTTTGCCTCTTCAACATCGAACTGTTCCTGAGCGCGTTCTACGAACGATACTATATCGCCCATTCCCAAAATTCTGTCGGCCATACGTGATGGATGGAATACATCGAATGCATCCATCTTTTCTCCGGTACCTACAAACTTGATAGGCTTGGTTACTACTGTTCTAATACTTAATGCAGCACCGCCACGAGTGTCACCATCTAATTTTGTAAGGATAACACCGGTAAAGTCAAGTCTGTCGTTGAACTCTTTTGCTGTGTTTACAGCATCCTGACCGGTCATTGAATCTACTACAAAGAGTATTTCGTTTGGATTGACAGCCTCCTTGATGGCAGTGATTTCCTGCATCATCATTTCATCTATTGCCAAACGACCGGCGGTATCTATAATTACAACATCGTAACCTTTTGCTTTTGCTTCGTGAATACCATTCAAAGCAATCTTTACAGGTTCTTTGTTTTCGGGTTCGCTATAAACTGTTACGCCAATCTGTTCACCCAATACCTTTAACTGGTCTATAGCTGCAGGTCTGTAGATGTCGCAGGCAATAAGAAGCGGTTTCTTGGCTCTTTTAGCCTTTAAGAGGTTTGCAAGTTTTGCACTGAATGTGGTTTTACCGGAACCTTGAAGACCTGCCATAAGTATAACTGCAGGGTGTCCCTTTATGTCGATATCGACAGATTCGCCACCCATAAGGGTTGCAAGTTCGTCGTGTACCACTTTTACCATAAGCTGGCCGGGACGTACCGATGTAAGTACGTTCATACCTAAAGCTTTCTCTTTTACGGTATCTGTGAACTGTTTTGCAACCTTATAGTTAACGTCGGCATCGAGAAGTGCCTTTCTAACGTCTTTAAGGGTTTCTGCTACGTTTACTTCGGTGATTTTTCCTTCACCTTTCAGTATTTTAAATGACCTTTCAAGTCTTTCCGATAAATTTTCGAACATTTTTCTGTACAGTTTGAAATTTTGCGCGAAGTTACAAATTAGCTAATCATCTACCAAATAAATGAATAAGTGCTATCACTTCGTTGTTGAATTTAGTTGAAGAAAGTAACTCTTCTATGGTTATATGCATCCTGTATCTCCAGTAATTATCAGAATTTGCAGGAACATTGATTCGTTCCATAGAAGGTTGCTTGTGACGTATCTCTTCGTTTATTGACATCCAGTCTTGCAATGGGAATATAGCCAACATAGATTCAGAAGCAAGATGCTGGGAGAGTATTGCCTTGCAATTTTCTGTTGATGGGGCATTGCTCTCTATAATACTGTTTTGTGGCATCTCTTCTTCTAACCAGCTACGCAATACGCTCATATCGTGAGTGGATGTGGTGCAAACCGACATATATGGGTAGCGTGACGGGTCTCCTACTACATAGCCCATCGCTTTTGGCATACGTTGTACCTCTAATCCCAATATGCGGAGTTTGTCCATTACATCGGGTACACATTCAGGTATCATGCCTAAATCTTCGCCACAAACCAACATATCTGTAGCTTCTATCATAGATGGTAGTTTAGACATAGCAACATCGTACCAGAAATGGTTGTTACGATTGTAGTAGAAATCGTCATGCAATGCTCTGTATGCCTGTTGGTCACTATTGGAGAGACGGCTGAATTTAACGGTTTCAAATCCAAGTATTCTGGGGTGGTAGGTACCTTTTTTGCGGGTATCTTCCAAAAAGAGAATGTCGGTTTCTGATTCTCCGCATACGGTATCTCTTTCCGGTGTAAAGTTAAAACCGTATGATCTTATCTCTTCTGCAGTATAGGTCAGGGCTGGGTTGAAACGTCCCATCAGACCACTATTGTAGCACAATGGTACCTCCCATATTCTGAAGAATCCCAGCAGATGGTCTATACGGTAGGCATCAAAATAGTCGGACATCTTTTTGAAACGGGATATGAACCAACTGTAATTGTCTTCTGCCATCTTGTCCCAGTTGTATGTGGGCATTCCCCATTTCTGACCATCGCGTGCAAAATCATCGGGTGGGGCGCCTGCCTGACAATCCATATTGAATAGTTCAGGATGTATCCATACATCGGAACTGCATCTGTTAACGCCTATAGGTAAATCGCCCTTAAGCAGTATGCCGTTTTTGTTTGCATATCTTTTAACTTCAGAAAGTTGTTTATGCAGATGATACTGTATAAAAAGGTGTTTGCGAATCTCTTTATACGATTTGCTCTTGGGGTTGAAGTATCTCTTTAAAAGTTCCTGAGAATACTGTTTCTCTTTCCATTCATTGAAATTGCAAGTACCGTAATTGTCTCTTAAATAACAATATATGGCGTATGGCTCTAACCAACTTCTGTTTGATTCAATGAATTTTTTGTAATCGGCATTTCTAAAGCAATGGCTGCCATTTTCTTGGTAGATAATGTTGATGTATCTGTTTTTTAATGCTAATACTCTTTCGTAATCTATTTCTGCCAAATTATTCAAAGCCACTCTTTCGCGTTCCATGCTTTCAAGTTCTGCAATATCAGCAGGTGTACCCATTAATCTTAAATCTAAGTAAATGGGATTTAAGGCAAACGATGAATTTGCACTGTACGGATATGAATCACGCCATGTTTTTGTTATGGTGGTGTCGTTAATTGGGAGAGTCTGAACAATGCACTGTCCTGTAATTACTGCCCAATCTATATACATCTTTAAATCAGAAAAGTCTCCTATACCCCAACTCTTTTCAGAACGTAATGAAAATACAGGAATAGCGCTTCCTGCTCCTTTCCATAGCGGTTTTCTGTTATGACGAACGTATGGTAATGTTATGGTTCTCTGTTCTATGGATTTACCATTGGCATCTCTCCATCGGTCTGCTAACACAATGTTTTCAGAATTGAAATTGGGTACGATGTGAGGTTCTCCCTCCTCGTATCGTATAATCTCACCATGCGATTTTACTGCATAGTGATACGCAGTACCTGCTAACGAACTATATTTATCGGTGGTAAAATCCAAATACCAATTTCCGTGACTGTCATTTGCCATCTGAAGCTCTTTTACAGAGCCATCTTTTTGGTATATATGTATAACTATATCTTCACCCCATTGGGTAAAATACTCTATTTGAAAGTGTATCTGCATAATTAGTTTTCAATGCTTTCAATATTTCCGGTGGTGGTGTTGAATATGATTTTTACCTCCGGTTGTCTCTTTATTAGTGAATGAGTAAGTATCTCTACGTTGCCAAACTGAGCAATAGGTTCCTCAATGTTGACGTAGGTATTTTTATTGTCGTATATTTTAATGGTAGCTCTTCCCGGTGTTGTGTAGAATAGGAAGGCATTTGTGAATTTGCTTAAGAACTTATCGTCTTTCTTCTCTTCTATCACAGTTTCAGGAAGATATTTGAGATCTTCTATATCTATATAAATAGGTGAACCGGCTAAATTGTCTGCACTCAAAACGCCCAATTTGGTGGAAAAGCGGAATGCAATCTGTTTTGAGACCGATGCTGATGGCGTGATGTCAATTGTAAAGACTTTCTCCTCTACTACCGTTGTTCCTGTAAATAATTGTGTCATTGCAGTTTCTTGCTTTTCCAGTTCTGCCAGAAATAGCTGAAGTGATTCTCCATCCTTGGGCATATTTTCTGCTTGTCCGCGTGTAAGATAGTTTCTGCTTTCTCTTGTAGCGTAAATCTCTTTAGCTGTCAGCTCTGCCATCTTTGCTGTAGAACCGGACATAAGAATCTCTTCTGTCAGAAAATCGTATGGATTTATTTTCTCCACAGATTCAACAGTTTCTTTTGTCTTAATCTCTTTTGCAGGCTTGCGAGTGTTTATAGCAGATAAGATGCCATTTTCGTCAAGTTCAAAATATGGAGTAGATTTGCTGCCTTCAAAAGACAATGTGTAAAACTTGTCTTTATCGGGGATACCAGATGTTGTTACCTCTATTTCTTTAATTTCCCAACTTTCACTGGGCGATTCAATAACATTCGATAAACGAAGGTATCTTTCAGCATATCTGCTAAATTCACCTGGTGTACTAACTGTTTTGTTAGCAGTAACCTTTAGTGTTATTTTGGTCTTAGGAAGGTAGTAGTTTAAACCTTCTGCCGAAATACCCGATGAATATAATGTGCTGTTGCTCTGTGCATATACTGCAGTTGCAAGTATGATAGCAGTAACAATTACAAATAGCTTTTTCATATTTATTTTTTTTGTTGTTTTGATATATCTACTTGGCAAAAGTATGTTTATTTTGCCATAACTACACAAAAAAGTACAGCTTTGTTGTGTATTTGTGTAATTTATGACGCAAAAATACAGCGTTTTTTTGTAATTTTGTACCAAATTGGTTTTTTAATAAACGTGTCTTTATGAAGACGGTGCAAGTAAAGGATAAACAATTTGAACTTTTTATTTCTGAAGATAAGTTGCAACGTGAAATTAAGCGTATAGCTGATTCTATTTGCAATGATTATTTAGGAAAGAGTCCTCTTTTTCTGGTAATACTGAATGGATCGTTTATGTTTGCATCGGATCTGTTTAAAAATATTCAATTACCGGTAGAAATATCATTTATAAAAGTGTCGTCTTATTCCGGAGTAGCATCTACAGAATGTGTTAAAGAATTGATAGGTTTAAATGAAGATATAGAGGGTAGGGATATAATCATTGTTGAAGATGTGGTTGATACAGGTCTGACAATGAAAGATACTTTAGCTCTTATAAATGCTAAAAATCCATCTTCAGTATCAATCTGTACTTTGTTGTTTAAACCAAACAAATTACAAGTCAATCTGGATATAAAATATGTGGCAATGGAAATTCCTGATGATTTTATAGTAGGGTACGGACTTGATTATGATGGATATGGCAGAAACTTACGAGATATTTATAAAATAATTAAATAATAGATGGATAATATTGTAATTTTTGGAGCCCCGGGTTCGGGTAAGGGCACATACAGTGCAGCATTGGTGGAGCATTTTGGTTATGCTCATATTTCAACGGGCGATGTTCTCCGTGGTGAGATTAAGGCTGATACCGAGTTAGGCAGAATAGCAAAGGGTTATATGGATCAGGGTCAGTTGATTCCTGATGAATTGATAATCGATATGCTTGCAAATGTTTACGATTCAAAAAAAGGAAGCAAAGGTGTAATCTTTGATGGATTCCCACGTACTATTGCACAGGCAGAAGCTTTGAAGGAGATGCTTACAAAGCGTGGCGAAAAGATGTCTGTTACATTGAATCTTGTAGTAAGCGAAGAAGAACTTATGAGACGTCTTCTTTTGCGTGCAGAAATAGAGGGTCGTGCAGACGATAACGAAGAGACAATTAAAAAGAGATTTGAAGTTTATCATAATCAGACCAGTCCACTGATAGAGTGGTTTAGAAACGAAGGTGTTCTTGCTGAATTTACATACGGCGGTTCAAAAGAGGAGATGATAAGCAATATTATAAAAAAGGTGGAGTCTCTTTGACTTCACTTTTTTTCTGAAAGATTTTTTTAATCTATTGTGTATGAAATAATAGAATGAGATTGCACAATAGATTTTTTTAATAGCAATGGCAGAATCAAATTTTATAGATTACGTAAAGATTTTCTGTCGCTCAGGTAAGGGCGGTAGAGGTTCGGCGCATCTGCGTAGGGATAAATATATTCCTAACGGCGGTCCTGATGGTGGTGATGGCGGACATGGTGGTAGTGTTATTTTAAAGGGTAACCGTAACTATTGGACGTTGTTGCATCTGCGTTATGAACGTCATGCTTTTGCCGAAAACGGAGGAAACGGAGGTAGTAATAAATGTTTTGGTAAAGATGGAAAGGATGTCATAATTGAGGTACCTTGCGGTACAGTGGCATACGATGCCGAAACAGGAAAGTATCTGTGCGATATAACTGACCACGAACAGGAGGTTGTACTCTTGAAAGGTGGTAGAGGCGGTTTGGGAAATTGGCATTTCAGAACAGCTACCAGACAGGCTCCTCGTTTTGCTCAACCGGGAGAACCTGCTCAGGAACAGATGGTGGTTTTGGAACTGAAACTTTTGGCAGATGTTGGTCTGGTGGGCTTTCCAAACGCAGGTAAGTCAACTCTTCTATCAGCAATATCGGCTGCAAAACCTAAAATAGCAAACTATCCGTTTACCACTTTAGAACCAAATTTGGGAATTGTTTCGTATCGTGAAGGTAAATCTTTTGTGATGGCAGATATTCCGGGTATTATAGAGGGGGCAAGTGAAGGTAAAGGATTGGGATTACGTTTCTTGCGCCATATAGAGAGAAATTCACTCCTTCTGTTTATGGTACCTGCCGATACTGACGATATTCGCAAAGAGTATGAAGTTTTGCTAAATGAGCTATCGCACTTCAATCCCGAAATGTTGGACAAACAGCGTGTTCTGGCAATAACCAAGTGCGATTTGATTGACGAAGAGCTAATGTCAATGTTAGAGGAAAATCTGCCCGATATTCCACATGTATTCATATCCGGAGTAAGCGGATTAGGACTTACTGCATTGAAAGATTTGTTGTGGGTGGAATTGAACAAGGAGAGTAATAAGATCAATTCATCAATCAACAAAGAAAATATTGTTCATAAGTCTAAGAATATGGATAAACTCAAAGATGAACTTAAAATTATAGATGATGGTTTTGAGTATGTCTTTGATGATATGGATATAGAAGAGGTGGATTTTGAAGATATTGAGGGAGAAGATCTGGAATTTGATTTTGAGTAATCGCTATAAAAAAAGTTTGTAAATATTGTGAATTGATAGAATTGTTTCTATATTTGCAATGCGAAAGTATTGATTGAAAAGGGTTAATATGTATATGATGGGGTTATAAAGCACTTCTGTCGTAATTATTCATAGCAAACTCGTGTATTTTTTTTGATTTTTAGGAGAGGTCTTTTTAACTTTTTAAAACTTCTTATATATCACATAAGGAAGAATTGTTTAATTTGACACTTTTTTATTAATCAATAAATAATTAAAACAATGAAGAAACTATTTTTTGTTGCTGCTCTTATGGCAGTAGTAATGGGCGCAAGCGCTCAGGAAGCTAAGAAAGATGCTATCTATGGTGTTAAGTCAGGTATCATAACTATGGAAATGGATATGATGGGTCAGGCTATAGTTCAGCAGATCTATTTTGACGATTTCGGTGCAAAACAGGCTACCGTATCTGAATTTGGTGGTAATAAAATGAGAACAATTGTTCTT
This sequence comes from Bacteroidaceae bacterium, assembly GCA_017556585.1. Classification (GTDB taxonomy): domain Bacteria; phylum Bacteroidota; class Bacteroidia; order Bacteroidales; family Bacteroidaceae; genus Colenecus. Next base: position 758 of record JAFYMP010000024.1, on the reverse strand, counting down.
GATGGCCAGAATGTAATGATTAACGAAGCAGAAAAAACTGCTACTCGTATGCCTGCTATGGGCTTCGGCGGTGGTAGAGCTCGTATCAACTACAACAATCTTACAGAGCAGGTTATGAAGGACAACAAGATAAAAGAACTTGGTGAGGAGACTATTGCAGGTAAAGCTTGTAAAAAGTACTCTGTTACTATGGACATGATGGGTCAGTCAATGGAACAGACAGTATGGGTTTACAAAGGAATCGTAATGAAGACTGCAAGCGAATCAGAATTTGGTGCAATGGGTCAGACCGCAACCAAGCTCGAGGAGAATGTCACAGTTCCAGCTTCTATGTTCACTGTACCTGAAGGTATTACCGTTCAGGATATGGATATGAACATGATGATGGGCGGTGGCTTTTAATGTGTTTTTATAATAGAGTTGTTTTTGGGACATCGTTGGGAAACGATGTCCCATTTTTTTGTATATATACTATTAGTCCCAGAAAGTTGATTGCTTTCTGGGACTATGTCTGTTGCGTTAATACTTTTCTTTAACTGGTGGAATAATTACAGTGCTCTACGCAGTCTTACTAATTTCTCCAGTAGAGGTTCTAATAAGTTAAACAATTCGGAGCGAAGCGACCAAGTCCCCTTGAGGGGATTTAGGGGTGTATTTATAAGGTCAAAATATGCTTGAGTTTCTTCTTATGTCCGGATTTACAGTGCTTTACGCAGTCTTACTAATTTCTCTAATAGTGGTTCTAATAGATCTAACGC
>JAFYMP010000023.1 GCA_017556585.1 Bacteroidaceae bacterium | reverse complement strand
TATCACAAATGTTCCCTCAAAGTCAAAGACCTGAAACTACAGAAGGATATGAAGGATTCTATCACCTTAATGATATAAATGGAAATGTTGAAAATGCAACTATGGTTTATATACTAAGAGACCATAGTAAAGAAAAATTTGAGCAAAGAAAACAATACATGAAAGATGCTATATCTAAAGTAAGTGAGAAATATGACGGTAGAGTTACTTTAGACTTAAATGATCAATATTATAATATGAAAGAGAAGATAGATCCGGTTCCATACGTAGTGGATCTGGCTTGCGATGCTATGACTCAGATTGGTGTAACCCCCAGAAAGGTTCCTATTCGTGGTGGTACCGATGGAGCGCAACTCTCTTTCAAAGGTTTACCATGCCCTAATCTGTTTGCCGGTGGACTGAACTTCCATGGACGTTATGAGTGGGTGCCTATTCAGAGTATGCAGAAGGCAATGATGACCGTGGTTAAGATTATAGAATTATGTGCAAAAAAAGAGTGGTAGGATTTAATCGTCCAACCACTCTGTATCATCATCAAATTCAAGTAGGAAATCTTCCATATCTCGGCGTTCTTTCTTTGTAGGACGCCCTGTTCCTGTTGCGCGTTTGGCAAATCCGCCTATTTTATTCATCTCTAAGATGTCGTACTGTGCTTGTGGAGTGATGTTCTCTACCATTTCCGGTACAAGCTTTGCTCCAACTCTGTTTTGAATAGCTTGCAGCACTTTAAAAGAGTAGGTGATAGGTGGCTTTCTTACATCAACAGTATCACCATCTTTTACCATTTTAGAAGGTTTGGCGCTTTCTCCGTTTATACTGATGCGCCCTTTTTTGCAAGCCTCGGCTGCAATAGTCCTGGTTTTAAAGATGCGTACGGCCCATAGCCATTTGTCTATTCTTGCTTCCACCTTATTTAAACTATTTATTGTTGAATTTGCACATTGTGTCTGCCAAACCGGAAAGGCAGAAATTCTTTACAGCTTCTGCAGCTATAGGAATTCTCTCTTCAAGAATCTTTTTCTCTTCGGGGAAGAATGGATCCAGTACAAACTTGATTTGTGCTCCCATTGGGAAATCGTTTCCTATACCAAAACGCAATCTTGCAAATTGCTGTGTGGAGATAGTCTGTATGATGTTTCCCAAACCGTTATGTCCGCCATTACTGCCTTGCCCTTTTAGTCTTATCTTTCCTAAGGGCAATGCTAAATCGTCTGTAATAACTAATAGCCTGTCAGGGGTGATATTCTCTTTGTTCATCCAGTATCTTACTGCGTTTCCGCTAAGATTCATAAACGTAGTAGGTTTGAGAAGTATCAAACGACAATTCTTGACAGATATTTCGGCAACAAAACCGTATCGTTTGTCCTGAAAAACAGTATTGGATGCCTTTGCGAGGGCATCCAATACCATAAATCCTATGTTGTGGCGGGTGTCTTGGTATTCATCCCCCGGATTACCCAACCCCACAATCAGATATTTCATATAATATCAATTACTCTGCAGCGTTTGCATTCTTAGCAGCTGAACGTGTAGCAGCAACTGTGCAAAGAACTGCCTCTTTTGAATTTGTGAATTCCAAACCTTCGTATGACAAATCACCAACCTTGATAGCCTTACCGATTTCAAGATTTGTAACATCAACTTCAATCTTTTCAGGGATAAGGTTGTAAAGAGCCTTAACCTTAACGCGACGCATAATCTGCTGTAGTTTACCACCGGCTTTTACACCAACTGCCAAACCTTTGAGCTTCAAAGGAACGTCCATTACGATAGGTTTGTCTTCTGTTACCTGATAGAAATCAATGTGAAGAATGTTGTCTTTAACAACGTGGAACTGAATTTCTCTCATTACAGCAAGAACAGTCTTACCATCAATTGTCAAATTTACAACATAGATATCCGGTGAATATACCAAGTTACGAACTTCTTCAGTCTGTACACTGAATGCAGTTGCTACTGGAAGACCATTTTCGTCTCTTTCTACACCATAAAGATTGCAAGGAATCAAGTTCTCTTTTCTCAACAGATTGGCATTCTTTTTGCCAAAACCGGTACGTGCTGTACCTTTAATGTCAATACTTTTCATTTTAAATAAGTGTTACTCTAAATTGTTAATATTCAATTCACCATCACACGTTTACCATACCTTTGGTATGTCACTATGCAAAAGCGGACGCAAAGGTATAAAAAAAACTTTGTATGACAAAATGTATTTTAGAAATCAAAATTGAATTCGTCTTCTACGTTGCTATCTTCTTCTACAGATGCAATATTTTCCGGGGAGTGGTTGCTGTCAACATCCTCTCCTGCACTAATCTTCTCCTCTTGTTTAACTGTTGCTTCCTGAATGAATCGAATGGTTTTCGATAAGCCGTCTATGAAATTGGAAAAATCTTCTCTATACAGAAATATTTTATGCTTTTCAAAGCTAACTTGTTGATTACTATCTCCGTCTGGGACTATCTTTTTGCTCTCTGTTATAGATAGATAAAATTCATCCTTCTTGGTCTTGCGAACATCTAAATAATAGATGCGTTTGCCGGCCTTAACAGTTTCTGAATAGATTATGTCCTTTTCAAAATTACTACTTGTATTGTTGTATTTGTCCATCGCACAAAAATTTTTACGAATGTAACAAAAAGTATCTGTTATTCCAAGTGAAATGCTAAATATTATTATTGTGCTTTATTTTGGTGCGTCAAAACATGTTTTATACAAAAATGTTTGTACTTTTGCATTCCGTAAGATTGAGTTGTGAAATAGTCATGATCAATAGAGTTCTCATTAGATTGAAAGTTGTGCAGGTAATGTATGCTTATTACCAGAACGGAGATAGTAAGTTGGCTTCGGCAGAACGCGAACTTTCCGAAAGTGTAAATAGTGCGTACTCGCTTTATCATACCCTGCTATATCTGTTGGTGGCATTGCGTCGCTATTCATTAAAACAGATAACCCGTAAACAGAAAATGAATGACCGTGTTTCCCGTAAAGAGTTGCTTTTTGCGGAGAACAGATTGTTGTCTCAGTTGGAAACAAATGAATCGCTTGCATCGTACTTTGCAGAAGAAGACATGTCATGGATGTCGGATACAGTTAAAGCATTGTATGAACAGGTAATATCCGGCGAAGAACTGGAAGAGTATTATCAAGAAGATGTATTTGATTATGAAGCCGATAAACTATTGTGCAGAAAAATCTACAAGAAATACATTGAGAACAACGATGAACTTGATGAAGTGCTTGAGCAGGAGAATATCTATTGGAATGGCGATAAGAATCTTATAGATTCATTTGTGCTTAAGACTATCAAATCTTTTGAAGAGAGTAATGGTGCGGAACAACCTTTGCTTCAGGCATACAAAGATCCGGAAAGCAGTACATTTGGTAATGAATTGTTGAAAAACGGTATTGATATGGAAGAGAGATGTCGAGCTATTATTTCACAACATTGTAATCGTTGGGATCCCAGTCGTTTAGCTTTTATGGATGTGCTGATTATTCAAGCTGCATTTGCTGAAATGATGTCATTCCCGGCAATTCCTTTAAAAGTGACTATTAATGAATATGTTGAGATGACTAAGTATCTGAGTACTCCCGGAAGTGCAAGTTTTGTAAACGGAATGCTGGATACAATATCAAAAGAACTTGTTCGTAATGGAGAATTGAATAAATAATTAAAGTAAAGAAATATTATGTCAAAAATTTTATCATTAAACCCATATTCGGGTGTTGTAGAGGTTGCAGAATCTCAAGAGATAATGACTTTTGTTCAGTCACAGGATGTGAATCTTAATGAACCTGTAGAAAACGGTACTCAGAGTGGTAGCGGTTTTGGTGGCGGAATGATGATATGGATGATCTTGCTGTTGGTGATGATGATGTTTATGATGCGTCCTCGTCGCGATAAGGAGGGTGAAAAATTCCGTAACTCACTGCAGAGAGAGCAAGAAGTTGTAACCAGTACCGGTATCTTTGGCAAAATCAAGGATATAGACGATGTCTCTGTAAGCATTGAGGTTGCTCAGAATATCAAAATCAAGGTTGATAAGCGCTATGTAAATCCTGTTCCAACAGCTCAGCCGGCTCCTCAGCCTAAGAAGTCAAAGAAAGAGAAAGCAGAAAAGAAAGAAGAAAAAGCTTAATATGCTGATATATGAAGGCGCCTAAAACCTTCTCTATCAAATTGGCAAAGATGCTAAAGAAAATCGGAGTTCCCCTTCGTAAAATGTTTGGTGGGGAACTTTCGGTTTTTCTTTTGTTTTTAGCTATGACCTTTCTCTTCTGGTTTGCTCAGAAAATGGGTAAAAGCTATGAATATGCCATTCAAATACCGGTCCGGATAACAGAAGTGCCAGATAATATCAGACTTACGGATTATGCTTCCGATAAAGTTGTTGTGACACTGAATGGAAAGGGTATGGCATTGTGGAAATCTTCCCGTGGTAGGACTAAGTCTTTGGATGTTAATGCTTTGTCGTATAAATTCTCTCAGGGTAGAGCTGTGTTGCCTTCTAATTATATCAGAGATTCTATAGAGAGTATCTTATCTCCAGGTGTTGTGATTCGATCTATAGAGCCTGATACGTTGTCGTTTATTTATGAAAATCAGGAGCAGAAAAAACTTCCGTTGGTGTTTAATGGAACTACTGAGAGTCCAAATCAGTACATCATGGATAGTTTTTACTTTACCCCGGATTCTATTTCTGCATTTGTTACCGATAGGGCACAATATGTAGAAGCTCTATATGTAGATTTGAACAATGTGCAAATAGATGCTGATACGGTAAGATTGTCTGCAAAGATAAAACCTGTTCCGGGTGTTTACCTAAATGATGAAACTGTAGAGCTTACTCTCTGTTCTTCTCATTATACAGAAAAAAGCCTTACTATTCCTATTCAAGGTGTAAACTTCCCACCAGGAAAAATGCTGAAGTCATTTCCTTCCAGAGTGACAGTTGTCTTTTGGGTAAAAATGTCAGAATACGATAATGTGTCGGAATCCGATTTTACTGTTGTTGTTGACTATAATGATATTTTAAATAATGGTTCCGATAAAGTTGAACTAAGGATGTATTTTCAGCCTGCTGATGTGGAACGTGTAAGAATAAATCCTCAGACAGTGGAATATCTTGTAGAGGATGTTTACGGTGGATTATGGTAAGAATTGGATTGACAGGTGGAATAGGGTGTGGGAAGAGTTATGTTGCAAAACTGCTGAATAAACGTGGCGTTCCTGTTTATGATTCAGATACTGAGGCAAAACAATTATCAAACACCTCGAAAAATATACGTGACGGGTTGATCTCTCTTACGGGGATAGAAAATCTGTATGCAGATGGTGTGCTGAATAGAAGGTTGCTGGCAGAGTTTCTGTTTGCCTCCAAAGAGAATGCACGTAATGTTGAAAAGATAATTCATCCGGCTGTAAAGGCCGATTTTGCTCGTTGGGCGGAAAATCAGAATGCACTGTTTTGTGTAATAGAATCTGCCATTCTTATTGAGTCCGGTTTTACCGATACGGTAGATTGTGTAGTGGTGGTTGATGCTCCTTTAGATTTGCGTATTAGTCGCTGTGTAGAGCGTGATTCTACAACTAAGGAAAAGGTGTTGGAGCGTATCTCTGCACAGATGTCTCAAGAGGAAAAATGCAGAATTGCAGACTTTGTTATTTTTAATGATAATGTAAGCGATCTGGAAAAACAAATAGATGATTTGTTTGAGTTTTTAAAGAATAAAATGTAAAAATAATTTTAATAAATTAAGAGAATTATGTTAAGCGAAATTTTAAACATTTCAGGAAAACCGGGATTGTATTTGCTACTGACCGGTGGTAAGGGTGCTTTGATTGTAGAGTCGTTGGATGCTGAAAAAAAGAGATTGCCAATTCACCGTACAGATAAAGTTGTTTCTTTGGGTGATATCTCTATTTTTACAGACGAAGAGGAGATGCCTTTACGCAGAGTATTTCAGTTGATTGAAGAAAAATATGGTAAAGATCAAGTTTTGACCGTAGATTTAAAAAAGGCTTCAAATCAGGAGTTACTTGAATTTATGGCAGGTGTGGTTGCCGATTTTGATCGCGAAAGAGTTTACCCAAGCCATGTTAAGAAGATAATTTCGTGGTATAATATATTGGTTCAGAGTAAACAGAATGATTTTTCTGAACCGGAAGAACCACAGGAAGTAGAAGTGGAATCTGCTGAATAATAATGATTTAAATATATGGGGTTCGGTGCTTTTCAGTATCGAACCCTTTCTTTTTTAAGGATAAATGTTATATATAAATATTATTTATATATGCCTTAGTATTGCGTAGAATTATAAAAACATATATCTTTGCGGCCGAATTCATAAACTAACAAAGTATGGAAAGAGTAACGTTGCTATCTTCAGACAAACTTTTCAACAGTTTCCTGGATGAAAAGTATATCCCAAAAGGTAAAGACAGGTATTATTTGAGAAATACTCAGGTTTGTGCTCCAAAGAATGGTTGGCGTCATTTAAGCAGTAGCGAAATTGAGGCTCTGGTAAAGAATGATAATACAGCCAGCAGTTGGGATAATATCATGGTTACAGATGAATTCGATCCTACAATGATCAAGAACAATCAGTTCAAGGGATTTGTACGTATAGGTAGAGTAACATCAGAAGGACTTCAGTATCATGATTTGCGTTTGCCTTGTGGTATAACAAACAGTTCTGTTCACTCTTGCGATATAGGTGACGATTGTGCTATACATAATGTTCATTATCTGTCACATTATATAATAGGTGATAAGACAATGCTCTTTAATATTCAGGAGATGTCTTGTACCGATCACGCAAAATTCGGAAACGGAATTATAAAGGAGGGAGAAGAGGAGAGTGTTCGCGTGAAACTCCAAATTATGAATGAAACAGGTTGTCGAAGCATACTTCCATTCGATGGAATGCTTGCAGCCGATGCCTATCTTTGGGCAAAATTCATAGACGATAAGACGCTGCAGGACAGATTAGTTCGTATTACACAGAATAGTTTTGATAACAGACGTGGTTTCTACGGAACAATTGGTAGCGGTTGCGTAATCAAGAATTCCTGGATTCTTAAAGATGTAAAAGTGGGTAACTGCTGTTACATTAAAGGTGCCAGCAAATTAAAGAATGTAACAATCAATTCATCCGATAAGGAGCCTACACAGATAGGAGAAAATGTGGTTCTGGTAAATGGTATAGTAGGTTACGGTTGTCGTATCTTCTATTCATGTATAGCCGTAAAGTTTGTTTTGGGAAGCCATTCAAATTTGAAATATGGAGCTCGTCTTATAGATTCGTTTATGGGCGATAATTCCACAATATCATGTTGTGAGGTATTGAATAACCTTATATTCCCTGCACACGAACAGCATCATAACAATTCATTCCTTATAGCAAGCGTTATAATGGGACAGTCAAATCTGGCTGCCGGTGCAACTATCGGTTCAAACCATAACAGCCGTACCAACGATAACGAAATTGTGGCAGGACGTGGTTTTTGGCCGGGTTTGTGTACCAGCGTAAAGCATTCCTGTAAGTTTGCTTCATATACCATGTTGGCAAAAGCCGATTATCAGTATGAACTTATAAATCCATTCCCTTTTGCACTGCTTAGTAACGATGCCAAAAACGATGAACTAACCGTAATGCCGGCATTCTCATGGATGTATAATATGTACGCATTGGCACGCAACAACTGGAAGTTTGCAAATCGTGACCAACGTATCTTTAAGGTGCAGAATATTGAATTTGACACTTTTGCTCCGGACAGCATGGAGGAGTCTATTCAGGCAAGAAAACTGCTTGAAGTTTGGACTGCAAAAGCATATCTGCGTAGCAAAGGCGAATATAAAAATGAGATAGAGGAACGCGAACTCAGATTGTTGGGTAACAAACTGCTTAACGGTGATCAAAAAGTGGTGGATGCTCTCGAGATATTGGGTGAGGGTATGGAAAAGAGCAAACGTAAGGTACGTATCCTGAAGGCTTATAAAAGTTATCATGCGTATGGCGATATGATTATGCACTATGCAATAAAGAATGCTCTGAAATGGTTGGAAGAAAATCCGGAAGAGACATTCCAAACAATGGCAGAGAAATTGGATAGTGTTCGTCAGCGCGAATGGATGAATTTAGGAGGACAGCTAATAATGATGAACGATATAGAGCAACTCCGTTCCGATATCAACGATGGTGTTCTTAACTCCTGGAAAGAGATTCATAAACGTTATAATGAAATATGGAAGAGTTATCCGCTTGACAAACTGCGTCACGCTTACTTGGCTCTAAAGTTTGTGCTTGGAGTAGAGACCATTTCTGACGAAGATTGGACAACTATACTGGATAAGGAGATCGATATTCAGCACTACATAATGGATCAGGTTTACGAAACCCGTAAGAAGGATTACGAAAATCCGTTCCGTCGTGCAACATTCCGTTCAGAAGAAGAGATGATAGCTGCATACGGAGAACTGGAAGAGAATAGTTTTATAAAGTTGCAACGTGAAGAGTCAAGACAATGTATAGAACGTATTCAAACTATTAAAAAGAGATTAAATAACTGATTATCAACATAAATACAGATAAGTTATGAATTTGAAAGATCAAAATTATGCACAGTTTGCATTAGTACGTGAAATGATGGACACAGTAGAAACCATCAGAAAATTTGATCCGGATTGCACAAAGCAAATCGCAGAACAGGTAAAACAGGTTGGTAATATCTATTTTACCGGTGAAGGTTCAAGCCGTATTTTCCCGGCAAAGAATTCATTGAGAAAATTCAAACGTTGGGGTATGGATGTAAATATCCAGACAGATGGATCTTGGCAGTCAAGAGAATATGATTTAAGCAAATATGCTGTATTTTTGGCTTCAAATTCAGGACGTACAAAAGAGGTGACTCTTCTTGCAAAGAAACTGATGGAGGAGGGAAATAATCTTCGTTTTGGTCTTACAGCAAACGACAATACAGTTCTCTCTACATTCTGTAACTCAACACACGTTTTGGGTTGTGGTTGGGAACAGGCTGTAGCTGCAACCAAGAGCGTTGTAGAACAGGCTCTTTACTATGAATCACTGCTTTGGAATTTGCGTGGTGCCGATATGAAAGCAGTATTGGCAGATCTTCCTGAAAAGATAGAACAGGCTCTCGGTATAGAAATCCCTTCTGAAATAGTACAGTGGGTAGAAGAGGCAAATACTATCTATTTTGCAGGTTACAACGATGGTGTGGCAGAGGAACTGACATTGAAGACAAATGAAATTACCCGTCGCAAATCAGATTTCTTGGAGGGAACATACGTGCTGCACGGAATAGAAGAGGTGATGCATAAAAACGATATTATCTTTATGATAGATCCTATTGAAGGTGAGTATGAAAAGTTCCAGGAATATCTGGTGGATGGTGCAGGTGTTCGTATTGTGGCAATTTCAGACCACGATACTCCGTTCCCAACTATCAAAACTCCATCGGCAGGCGATATGAATCCATATCTCTTCCTATGTGCAGGTTGGAATCTGTTGGTTGAAATAGGTATTAAGACAGGAATGGATTTAGATCATCCAAATCGTGCTCGTAAAGTAGGAAATGAGTTTATAAAGTAAATACTTGTATATCATATTTTAGGGCAGGTGCAGATAAAGATTTGCGCCTGCCTTATTTTTTTGTTGAAAACTTCTTTTATCAACATAGTATGTTGCAATCTTAATTTACTAACTTTGCCTTTCGGGCAGACAAATCTGCCTCTCTATAACATTATAAATATATGGCAAAAAAAGATTTGAAAAACGAACAGATTTCAGCTCAGTCACCAATTAGTGAAAAGCTGAAGGCGTTACAGGCTGCTACAGAGAAAATTGAGAAGAGCTTTGGTAAGGGTTCTATCATGAAACTTGGCGAAGAGAATATTGAAGCAGTCGATGTAATTCCCACAGGTTCTATCGGGTTGAACGCAGCACTTGGTGTAGGCGGTTATCCACGTGGTAGAATAATTGAAATCTATGGTCCTGAATCTTCCGGAAAAACTACACTTGCCATCCACGCAATTGCAGAAGCTCAGAAAACCGGTGGTATAGCAGCATTTATTGATGCAGAGCATGCTTTTGACCGTTTCTATGCTGCCAAATTGGGTGTAGATATCGACAACTTGTGGATATCTCAGCCCGATAATGGTGAACAGGCGTTGGAGATAGCAGAACAGCTTATCCGTTCATCGGCTATAGATATCATAGTAATCGACTCTGTTGCTGCACTTACTCCAAAGGCAGAAATAGAAGGCGATATGGGCGACAACAAGGTTGGTCTTCAGGCTCGTCTTATGTCACAGGCATTGCGCAAACTGACATCGGCTATTAATAAGACCAATACAACCTGTATCTTTATTAACCAGTTGCGTGAAAAGATTGGCGTGATGTTTGGTAATCCAGAAACAACTACCGGTGGTAATGCACTTAAGTTCTATGCATCTGTACGTCTTGATATACGCCGTGTTACACAGTTAAAAGATGGTGATGCAGTAATAGGAAATCAGGTGCGCGTAAAGGTTGTAAAGAACAAAGTAGCGCCTCCATTCCGTCGTGCAGAGTTCGATGTAATGTTTGGCGAAGGTATCTCTAAAGGTGGTGAGATAGTTGATTTGGGTGTAGAATATGGCATTATCAAGAAATCGGGTTCTTGGTTCAGTTATGACGATACCAAATTGGCACAGGGACGCGATGCAACCAAACAGCTTATGCTTGACAATCCTGAATTGGCAGAAGAGATAGAAGAAAAGATAATGGCTGCCATTGCAGGAGGCGAACAGGAACAGGATTTTTAACTGAGAGATTCAGATATAGTATTAGTTTTGACCGGCATTTATTGTCGGTCAAACTTTTTTTTTCTGCCAATTAGTCATAAAACTGACATAAACAGTATCCCTTTTGCTTTTGGCACTGCATTTGCTTTAACTATGGTGTGAAACATTCGCCGTAAGGTGAAATAAAAAAGGTAATAACAATTAAAAGATAAAATTATGGGAAAGATTATTGGTATCGACTTAGGAACAACAAACTCTTGTGTTGCCGTATTTGAAGGTAACGAACCTGTTGTAATTGCAAACTCAGAAGGTAAGCGTACCACTCCTTCAGTAGTGGGTTTTGTTGATGGTGGTGAACGTAAGGTGGGCGATCCTGCAAAACGTCAGGCTATCACCAATCCACAGCGCACTATCTTCTCAATCAAGCGTTTCATGGGTGAAAACTGGGATCAGGTGCAGAAAGAAGTATCTCGCGTTCCTTATAAGGTTGTAAAGGGTGACAACAATATGCCACGCGTTGATATTGACGGTCGTCTTTATACAGCACAAGAAATCTCTGCAATGATACTTCAGAAGATGAAGAAGACTGCAGAAGATTATCTTGGCCAGGAGGTTACAGAGGCTGTTATCACAGTTCCTGCATACTTCTCAGACTCACAGCGTCAGGCTACTAAAGAGGCTGGTCAGATAGCAGGTCTTGAAGTAAAACGTATTGTAAACGAACCAACAGCTGCTGCTCTTGCATACGGTATAGACAAAGCTAACAAGGATATGAAGATTGCCGTATTCGACCTTGGTGGTGGTACATTCGATATCTCAATTCTTGAATTTGGTGGCGGTGTGTTCGAAGTTTTGTCAACCAATGGTGATACACACCTTGGTGGTGACGACTTTGATCAGGTAATCATCAACTGGTTGGTAGAAGAGTTTAAGAACGACGAAGGTGCAGATTTGACAGTAGATCCTATGGCATTACAGCGTCTTAAGGAGGCTGCAGAAAAGGCTAAGATTGAACTCTCATCATCTACATCTACAGAGATTAACTTGCCATACATTATGCCTGTAGCAGGTATCCCACGTCACTTGGTAAAGACTCTTACACGTGCTAAATTTGAACAGTTGGCTCATTCACTTATCCAGGCTTGTATTGAACCTTGCCGCAAAGCTATGAGCGATGCAGGTCTTAGCAACACTGATATTGACGAAGTAATCCTGGTAGGTGGTTCAAGCCGTATCCCTGCTGTTCAGAAGGTTGTAGAAGACTTCTTTGGTAAAGCTCCTTCAAAAGGTGTTAATCCAGACGAAGTAGTTGCAGTAGGTGCTTCTATTCAGGGTGCTATCCTAAATAAAGAGGGTGGAGTAGGCGATATAGTACTTCTTGACGTTACTCCTCTTACCATGGGTATTGAGACTCTTGGTGGCGTAATGACAAAGCTGATCGAAGCGAACAGTACTATCCCTTGCAAGAAGAGTGAAGTATTCTCAACTGCAGCTGACAATCAGACAGCAGTAACTATCCATGTGCTACAGGGTGAACGTCCTATGGCAAGCCAGAATAAGTCAATTGGTCAGTTCAATTTGGAAGGTATTGCTCCTGCACGTCGTGGTATTCCTCAGATTGAAGTAACATTCGATATTGATGCTAATGGTATTCTTAAAGTATCTGCAAAAGATAAGGCTACCGGTAAAGAGCAGGCTATCCGTATTGAGGCTTCAAGTGGTTTGAGCAAGGAAGAGATTGAGCGTATGAAGGCAGAAGCAGAAGCTAATGCAGAGGCTGATAAGAAAGAGCGTGAAAAGATAGATAAGCTGAATCAGGCAGATGCTATGATCTTCCAGACTGAACAGCAGTTGAGCGAGCTTGGCGATAAACTTCCAGCTGATAAAAAGGCTCCTATTGAAACAGCTTTG
>JAFYMP010000022.1 GCA_017556585.1 Bacteroidaceae bacterium | reverse complement strand
GAAATGTTATACTTAAAGACCAACTTGTCCCACAGACTCTGTTTGGCTATTCTCTTGCGTTTATTTCTAATACTTTTCATAACTATTACAGTTCTGCAACGCCTTCGGGCAAATTATACTTTATTACTCTATTCACGCTGTCTATACTCTCTATCCAGGCATCGTTTGCAGGTATAACTCTCTCTCTGTCACCCTGTTTTACCAGGAACAACACATTCATGGTTGAATCATCTACTGCAACTATATCGCCTAAATAACCTGCCACTGCATCTTCTACCTTATAATCAATAAAGGTACTCCATGACATCTGGTCCAGATTGTTCTCTACATATTCATTGGGCAGATATACCACTACTCCCTGGAATTTACGAGCCTGTTCCACACTGTCAATATCGTCAAACTTTACCAGGATATTGGTGCTGCTCTTGCCTCGTATAGATTCAATGAAGAACGGCACTAAAATTCCATCCATGGAACATACCAGATAATCGGTATCTTCCGACCAATCCATATCGGCAGGAACAGAAACCACCAGTTCTCCATTCACGCCATGGGTTTTCAGTACATAACCCATTCTTTGTACTTCGTGCAGTTCTATCATTGTCTATCAATCTACTCTGGTAATTCTTGCGCCTATGGCATTCAGACGACCATCTATATCCTGATAACCACGGTCTATCTGATTTATGTTATCTATTCTGCTGGTACCTTCTGCACTCATTGCTGCTATCAACAACGCAATACCGGCACGTATATCGGGCGAAGACATTCTTCTGGCCTGCAATGCCATATTCCTGTCGTGACCTACCACCACTACTCTATGCGGGTCGCAGAGTATTACCTGCGCACCCATATCTATCAGGTTATCCACAAAGAAAAGACGGCTTTCAAACATCTTCTGATGTATCAATACGCTTCCCTTGGCCTGAATAGCTGTTACCAGCAACACACTTAAAAGGTCCGGTGTCAAACCCGGCCAGGGTGCATCTGCCAATGTCATAATAGAACCATCAATAAATGATTCTATCTGATAATGCTCTTGCGATGGAATAAAGATATCGTCACCCTGCTGTTCCATCTTTATACCCAGGCGTTCAAAACTTTTTGGTATGATACCAAGATTCTGGTACGATACGTTCTTGATAAGCATTTCGCTCTGTGTCATGGCTGCCATACCTATAAAGCTACCCACCTCAATCATATCGGGCAATATCTTATGCGATGTGCCGTGGAGTTCTTCCACACCGTTTATGACCAACAGGTTACTACCTATACCACGTATGTCGGCACCCATTCTTACCAGCATTTTGCTAAGTTGCTGCAGGTATGGTTCGCAGGCTGCATTGTAAATAGTGGTTGTTCCTTCTGCCAGAACTGCTGCCATAAGTATATTGGCAGTACCGGTTACAGATGCTTCGTCAAGCAACATATAGGTGCCCTTAAGATGTTCTGCTTCAAGTTCATAGAAGCCCTTCTTGTCGTTATAAGTAAACGATGCGCCCAATGCCTGCAATCCCACTATATGGGTATCGAGTCTGCGACGACCTATCTTGTCTCCACCGGGTTTACCCACTACGGTTTTACCAAGTCTGGCCAACAGCGGACCAAGCAACATAACCGATCCACGTAATCCGGAACCCTTCACAATGAATTCCATACTATCTACGTAGTCGGCATCTAAATCGTCTGCTATAAAAGAGTATGTTCCGGGTGCAAGCATCTTAACCTTTACACCCAAACGAATAAGCATATCAATAAGATTGCGAACATCAAGAATGTCCGGCACATTTTCCACTACTACCTCTTCTTTTGTAAGCAGTACTGCACACAATATTTGCAACACTTCGTTTTTTGCGCCCTGCGGAGTGATACTTCCTTTAAGTCTGTGTCCACCCTCAATAATGAATGATGCCATATTCAATATCTCTTTTTGATCTTCTTTTTACCGTTTTTCTGCTGATTCTGCTGTGGAGGTGCCTGTGCAAATGTTACATTCAGGTCTCCCTCTCTAAGCTGAATTCTGCCTCGCGAAAGATTATACATATCGTTTGCTATACGTTCATCATCTACCATCTCCTTATTCCATGTCATAAGGTTTTTCTTCATCTGTACAGCAACTAACCTTACCAACTGATTACGGGCAGGGCCCTCCTCCATTTGAGAAACTTTTTCTATAAGTTCCGGAACTATTCTGCCGTAGTGTACAAAACGTATATCTCCATTTGAGTACTCTATCCTATCCGGTTCCTGACGTCCTTTCTTTAGTATTGTTATTTCACAAGGGTAATCAATTTCCAATTTATAGTCCGACATAAATGCCAGATGATCCCACAGTTTGTTTCTGAAATCGGGAACATCGCGTAGTGCCGGATACATATTGCCCATAATGGCAATGATTGAATCGGCACATTTCTGGCGTTCTGCCTTATCTTCTATGGTAAGTGCGTAATCTACCATTTTCTGAATAGAACGACCATATTCAGGCATTGGCAGTTTATCTCTTTGGGTATTGTAATTGTAGTTCATCAAATTAGTTTTTTAGGTTTTATTGCTACAAAATCTTTTAAATAGTATGGTTCAAAATATGCAACATCACAAAATTCCTCTCTGTTAAACTGCATCTCTGCCAATGGGAACATCCATCTTGCCAATGGTTTAACATTGTCTATAAAACGAGCATTGGGGTGATTTATTATCTCTTTACACTTTGCTGCACCGTTGCCCATAAAATAGACCGGTCCCTTATCTAAATACTCTTTGTAAGTATCAGCATCTACCACATCGGCACCTATAGGACGAATGGTCTGCAACGCTCTGTCATATATGGCAGAATAGACCTCCATTCTTCGGGCATCTATCATAGGACACAGCAGAGCTTCATCCGGCAGATCCATATTCAACAACGCAGGAACACAAAGCAGTTTAAGTGTAGATACTGACAGCAGTTTTATCTCTCTGCCATAGCATATTCCCTTAGCCATTGAAACTCCTATTCTCAATCCGGTATATGAACCGGGGCCTTCACTTACAGCCACTGCATCTAAAAGGATTCCTCTGCTATCTGCCAATGCCAGGGCCTCATCTACAAAAACGCCCAATGTTACGGCATTATTGTTTATGGAGCTGTCCTGTTTATCAAACAGCAGTTCTCCATCCTGACTTACTGCCACCGAACACCCCTCGGTAGCCGATTCTATATGTAAAATTACACTCATTTTATCAATCTGTATGTCTTAAAATACAAAAGTAAGGAAATAATTTAACAAGAGTCACCAAAAATCACTACTTTTACACATCCTTTACATAACGTAATTAAAACAGATATGATACAATCAATGACAGGCTATGGAAAAGCCGTTGCCGAAATAGGAGAAAAAAAGATAATTGTAGAGATTAAATCGCTTAACAGCAAAGCAATGGATTTGAGTACAAGAATTACTCCTCTGTTCAAAGAGAAGGAACTTGAGATTCGTTCTATTGTCACTACAGTACTGGAACGCGGCAAGGTGGATTTGTGTATATATCTGGATTCAGGCAATACTACAAATGCCCAAAGCATTAACAAGGTTGTATTCAAAAACTATCTGCAACAGATTAAAGAGATAGCTGAAAGCGAAAATTTAGATATGCCACAGGACTGGTTCCAGACTATTCTGCGAATGCCGGATATCTACTCCACAACTCAGCAGGAAGAGATTAGTGAAAACGACTGGAATACACTAAAGAAGGCTATAGAAGATGCTGTAAATGCTCTTGTTGAATATAGAAAAACTGAGGGTGCTGCACTGGAAGTTAAGTTTAGAGAAAAGATAAGCAATATTTCTGATTTGCTGGCTTCTGTTAATCAATACGAAACTGCCCGTGTAAGCAAGATAAAGGATAGAATTAAAAATGCACTTGTAGAACATGTTGGTGCCGATTATGATACCAACCGTTTTGAGCAGGAGCTTATTTACTACATAGAAAAGTTAGATATTAACGAAGAGAAACAGCGTTTGACCAACCATCTTGACTACTTTATCAAGACTATAGAAGATGAAAAGGGTCAGGGCAAGAAACTTGGTTTTATAGCTCAGGAGATGGGACGTGAAATCAACACTTTGGGTAGCAAAAGTAATCTGGCAGAATTACAGAACATTGTTGTAATGATGAAAGATGAACTGGAGCAGATTAAAGAACAGGTTCTTAATGTAATGTAATGATTATGAAAGGTAAATGTCTTATTTTTTCAGCCCCTTCAGGTTCCGGTAAATCTACCATTGTGAATTATCTACTTACTCACCCTGAACTTAAAATGGTATTCTCTGTATCTGCCACCAGTCGCAAGCCCCGTGGCAAAGAGCAGGATGGTGTGGAATACTACTTTTTATCTACAGAAGAGTTCAAAGAGCGCATAGCCAACAACGAATTTTTAGAATACGAAGAGGTTTACGAAGGCTGTTTCTACGGCACTCTTAAAAAGCAGGTTTACGATAAGCTTGAAGCCGGTTATAACGTAGTTTTTGATGTTGATGTAGAGGGTGGATGTAACATAAAAAACTTCTTTGGCGATGAGGCTATGTCTATCTTTATTCAGCCGCCTTCAGTAGAAGAGTTAAGAAAAAGACTTGTTGCCAGACAGACCGATTCTGCCGAAATGATTGAAACCCGTATTGCAAAAGCAGAATATGAACTGACATTTGCAGAACGTTTTGATGTTGTCATAATAAACGATGTGTTAGAGGATGCATACAGCAATGCTCTGACTGCCGTTAAAGAGTTTCTTAATGTTGAATAAAACCAGGACTGCCATCTTTGGGGGTACATTCAATCCCATTCACAACGGGCATCTATCCATAGCAAAATGCATTATGGAGAGTGGTCTGACAGATGAATTGTGGTTATTGGTTACACCCAGAAATCCCTGGAAAGAGGGCAAAGAACTGATCGATGACAATATCCGTCTGGATATGGCAGCCAAAGCCACTGCACACATTCCGGGAGTCTATGCCAGCAACTATGAATTCAATCTGCCTATACCGTCGTACACCGTAAACACCATGAAATCTCTGGTGAACGATTATCCGGACAGGGAATTCATTTTAGTGATTGGTGCAGACAACTGGTCTGCTTTCAACAAGTGGAAAGATTACGAATACTTCTTAAAAAATCACCGTATTATTGTGTATCCCAGACCGGGATACCCCATAACAGACACTCTCCCAAAGGGTGTAACTGTACTTGATATGCCGCTTTTGGATATCAGTTCCACTATGGTTCTACAGAAATTTAAAGAGGGTTTGCCTATAGAGCACCTTGTTCCAGTTAACGTTCAAGAAGAGCTACAGCGTATGCAGAAATTCCCTCCATTCTGCCTGTAAAGCCCAAACGTTCTGTTGTTGTGGCTTTTATGGAGACTGCATCCAAATCTACACCCATAACTTCTGACAGTACTCTGCACATTTCCGGAATATGCGGATTCATCTTTGGATATTCAGCACATATAGTAACATCTATGTTACCTACTTTATAGCCCTTTTCCGCAACTATCTTTACTGTTTCTGCCAATAGTATCTTACTGTCTATGTTCTTGAATTTAGGATCTTTATCGGAAAAATGGTAGCCTATATCACGCATATTGGCAGCTCCCAGAATGGCATCGCATATTGCGTGTATAGCCACGTCGGCATCTGAATGTCCGTCCAGTCCTTTTTCAAAAGGAATCTGAATACCTCCTATCCACAGTTCACGATTCTCTACCAATCTGTGAACATCAAAACCCATTCCTACTCTAAATGCCATAACTTGTATTTTAATATCTGCCTACCAAACTTTTCAGACCATCCATATCGAATGAAAGAGTAAAGCGCAAGGTCTGATCCAACGGGTTACTCTGTGCTGTAGAGATAAGATAAGCAGCATCAAGAGAAAAGACATTCATCTTAAAGCCGGCACCTACAGTGAAATACTTTCTGTTTCCTTTATATTCGTTTTCGTAGTGATAACCACCGCGAATAAAGAACTGTTCGTTATAGATATATTCCAGACCTACACCCCAATATACCTCTTTCAGTTCTTCACTGAATCCACCGGGTGCATCGGCAAAAGATTTGAATATACCTGCTATAGGAGAGACATCGTTATAACCGGTAGATTCCACCCAGCTTTGATATTCCGATGCATAGCTATACTTATCGTCACTGGCTACATCTTCCGATATAAACCAGTTGCTATCCGGATTTGATGCCTCTACAAGGAACTGTGCGTAGGTTGGTTTTGTAGGAACCATCATTTTGTTTACATCGGCATTGATTGATATTGAATTATAACCATCTATAGGTATCAACAAAGAGAATCCCAGTCTTAGGTTTGTGGGGATAAATTGGTTGGTCTGACCGCCATCGTATGAAATTTTACTACCTATGTTAGATGCGTTCATACCAAGTCCCAACATACAGTCTCTGCGTCCTAACGATACAAAATTGTTGTAGTAGAGTGCCATATCGGCTGCAAATGCTTTACCGGGTGTTACATCGTCTGCATAATCGTACTGCAAATCGGAATAGATGAAACGCATTCCTACCGCAGCAGACAATGTTTCTGACAGTTTACGAGAGTAGGCAAAATCTACTGCCATTTCGTATGGGCGAATGGTATATGAATCTGCCAGAACCTCTCCTAAAGAGAAATAGGTAAGAGAGGAACTTACTGCCGAATAATCGTCAAGTTTATAATATCCTGTAAGGTTTGCCAAATCTATATCGCTTACCAACTGACGCAACCAGGGTGTATAACATAACGATACACCTGCCTGACTCTTTGTATAGGGATATTTGGCAGGGTTCCAATATTGATTGTTATTATCGTAATACGGATCTGTGGCACAACCTACGTCACCCATAGCACCTGCACGTGAATCGGGAGCAATGGATAACGATGTTACACCTGTATATACAGGATTAAATAGTTGCTTCTGCGCATTTACGTTCTGTATGGTGGTTGCCAACAGAACACCTATCATAATAGCATAATATCTCTTCATAACTTTAATTCTTTACTTATATATAACTACCGTAATACCTTTTTATTGTATTAACGTGACACAATTATCAACTTATTAACAGCCTTACGCTGAGCACCATTTTCATCTTCCAATATTGCATATACCAGATACAATCCCGGAGAGACTTTAGAGCCTTTGGTATCTGCCAGATTCCAGTTTACCAAACAGATACCGGAACGCGAAGTATCTTCTGCAGATGTGCTCCACACCTCTCTTCCATCTGTCGATACAACTTTAAGTGTTACCGACACATTCTCCGCCGGTCTGTCGTGCTCTACTACAAATGTGGTTGATTCCGATGCCGGATTTTCCATAGGAGTAACGGAAAGAACCGGTTTAAGTCCATCTACCACATTAAATGCAAGATAAGCTGTAGATGAATTGTTCTTAACATCCCACACACGGAACATCAGAGTGTGTTTACCAACAGGCAGTTCAGGCAGTTCAAACACTACTCTGCCACGTGTGTAATCGCCTGTTACCGATGTAAAATAGCTGTTCACTACGTACTGATACAGAGGATTATTGTCTATTGAAATCAATATATCGTGTCCCAAACCGTTTCCGGAGCTGTTAAGTCCATCCATATCGTACACATCGGCCACAAACATAGGCGTTCTATTCACATCGGCACCATATCTGAATTCAGGAGTATTCAGATACATCTTTATTTGAGGTCCTACTGAATCGGTCTCTATGTTTTCTGCTGTACCTCCCACTATAAAATTACCAAAGTTGCCGTTTGCACTCTTCTGCCCGTTATCCAGTTCTGCATACAGAAGTATCTGCCCGTTTTTATCGGAATAGTTTATATCAAGCGGAACGGGGAATGAGAAACTGAATTCTCCGGCTACCACAGAATCGCTTCCCGAATAGAGTATCCTGTCTCTGGTTTTATATGTAAACGGATTGGTGGCAGCTGCATTATTCAGCGTGGTAACCTCTCTTTCATTATCAAATACTTTAGGGTAGATAATTCCATTAGTGGTGATTTTATTTCCCAATGCATCTTCTATATGTCCGCTAACTGATACTATGGCACCGGCTTGTGCCGAATGTCCTTCTATATGGGCAGACTTATGATTAAATGAATCTACCACTACAGTATATTCAGGTAGAGCAAGTTTCAGGGCAGGATCGCCCAACAGCACAAAATGGAGTTTGTTCTCTGTCAAATCCTGTATATCGTCTGTTCCTGCTATAATATCGTTCTTTGCCAGACGCAGTGCATCGCCCACAGTGTTAGCCTGTCCGTTATTATCACGCTTAAGCAGATATTCGGTATAGAGTGTATTCATTCTGTAATTCATACTTGCATATACCGTTCTGGTGATTGTCAGCAGTCCTACTGCGCCACCCTTTCCGTTAAGAATAAGATTTTCGCCAATATTTTCCAAAGGTGAATCAAATGGAGCTATGTCGCACGATGCTGTTATCCAGAAAGGAGTTGCAGACGACACCAAAGCAGACATATCGCCTTTATTCAACACAAGTTCATGGGAAAGCACATCGGCACTTCCATGTCCCGAATAGTTCACAAGCAATACACCTGTTTGCAACTGCTCTAACAGCTCTTTGCGTACTGTAGGATAACTATTACCGGAAGCAGTTACCTCCATCTTATATGAATCCCAATAGATCTTGTTTACATACAACGAAGAATCTGTTGCAGCTATCTTTTCTGCCACATTGTCTGCATCGCGCATGTGTATGTTGTTATCGCCATCATCGCCAAGCATCAATATGCTGTTCTTCCAGTCTCCTGCATATTTACGACCTGAATATGCCACTATTTTATCTACCATGGCTTTCGCCTGAGCTTCTGTAATAGCGGGCAAACGGCCTATACCTAAATCTGGACGGTCTTTCAGCAGATTATAACCCTCTGTATCGTCCAACAGGCCAAAATAATCTTCCATTACGTAAGACGATACCTTACTTTCTGAATTTTCCGATTCATAACAGAGCAGATAATCATGCGGATTTTCGCCACGCCATTCTGATGTTTTCATTCTGTTATCCCAAGCGCCATCTCCAAACAACAGCAGATATCGAGGTTCTTTACCAGGTTCGGCTTTATCGTACAGCATCTTCATAAAACGTCTGTAAGCAGTTGCATCGGGGGTTCCTGACGAGAATTCATTATAAACCATATCGGCACGTACCACAGCAACACTTAGTCCGTCTGCAGTTCTATGCAGTTCTGCCAATCGTTCTGCCTGAGCAGTTAGTTTTCCCGATTGCGGCACTAATATCACCATATCTGTATGTCCCAATGAATGCAGATTCTGGTTTGATACGTTGCCCACTACCTGCGGTTCGGGATAGTTCGCATTTCTTTTAACTGCAATCAGTTCATCATTACTTTTGATGTTTGATGAATATGTGGTGAGAACACCGTCGTTATATTCTGACGGAATTATGGTACATTCACCATCGGCACTCCTTCTCCAAATGATAATATCGGAGGTGGCATTCTCTAACTGCATACTTACCGCATACTTCATGGAGCCTGTTCTAAAGGCCATAAAGTTGTTCTGCATAACCAGTTTTCTATTGTATGTAAGCGATACGAAATCTATTCTGCCTTCAGCACCGGCGGGAGCGCTGTATTCAAGTTTGATTACAGATTTATCTGCTCCAACTGCATCAAAACTTTTTACCGATTCCACAGTTTTTGCAGCATCGTTATCGCCTATCCTTGGTATATATTTGTTATCTAACAGATTACCATTATAGTTTATCTGCAGATAACTGTTTTCAGAAGCATTTGCTGCATACCTTACTCTCAATACAGCTTCACCATCCACCATATTGGGAGTTTCCAACAATACATTTCTTACTGGAGATGCATCTGTATCGTAGAAAGTACGTCCTGAGTGATACCAGCTATAACCATCGGCTTCATACAGTGCATATTCAGGATATGTATCCAGTAACTCTTTACTGATAAGCGAATCTGTCTGCTCTACGTCCATGCCAAAAGCAGGCAGTGTATCTGTTTCTGTCAGGAAATAGTAGCCATAATCTGAATAGCTATTCTGGGTATGCAGATATTCACCATTATAATTTCTGCTCCAGGATACAGGTCCCTGCGCATAGAAGAGCATATAGCCTTTTTCCCTCCATAAAGGCTGTTCAGGCAGATCGTCTGTAAGATTATGCAGTCCCGTTTCCGGTAATACTGCACCACCATAACCATACAAACGCACTTTTGACGGATTCTTAAAACCTACCGATGACAAAAACTTATCAGATAGTTTATATATTCCTGTAGATGTAACGGCTATCTTTACCCATTTACCTGTTGAGAGTATAGAATTATCGGCATATCTGCTCTCTATAGATTGATCTGCTTGCGCCATTGCACGTGCTGCTTTTGGTGCAGCAGTTGCATTTACATTCAGTTTGCAACTCTTTATGGCATAATAACTTCCATCTCTGTAAATTAAAGGAATGAATCCTATTTCAAGATTTGCTTTTTTTACGGATACTGATATATGGGAATCTATTACAGGCCACTGTGGAATACTATTCAAAGAGAGATTCCATCTGTCAATATCTGCTTTAGATAACTTTTGTAGTTCCGGATACTCTATCTCTACGCTATAAATGGAATCGGCATAATCACTGCCTAACGGGAGTTTGGTCCCATAATAAGGTAATAATGTGTCACTCTTCATATACTGCCAATCAATAACCGGATACAGTGATTCACCTGCCGATAACATAGTTATTCGACAAGCAAGTATCATCAATATGAAGAGTACCAACTTTTTCATCTACCTGATATGAAAATCCAATACATTTTTGTCTTCAAGATAACCCTGTAAATGTTCACCTATATGCACCGGACCTACACCTACTGGTGTTCCGGTAAAAATAAGGTCACCTGTTTTCAAGGTACAGAAAGAGCTTACATACTCTATTATCCTGGCTACTGAGAAGATCATATCTCCGGTATATCCCTGCTGAACAGTTTTACCATCTATATCAAGACGGAAATTCAAATCTTGAAGTTCCTTCTCCAACGCTTCTTTCTCTATCCAGTCGCCTACCACTGCCGATGAATCGAAACCCTTACAAAGTTCCCAGGGGAGTCCCTTACTTCTGTATTGGTTCTGTAAATCGCGGGCTGTAAAATCTATTCCCAGGGTCACTGCATCCCAATATCTATCGGCAAACTTAGCCTCTATACTCTTTCCTAACCTTGATATTCTTACTACCA
This sequence comes from Bacteroidaceae bacterium, assembly GCA_017556585.1. Classification (GTDB taxonomy): domain Bacteria; phylum Bacteroidota; class Bacteroidia; order Bacteroidales; family Bacteroidaceae; genus Colenecus. The sequence goes on along the minus strand of JAFYMP010000022.1, from coordinate 43,499 downwards.
GTTCTGTTTCATACTCTATCCTTTCAGAAAAATCGGGCAAAAAAAATGGCCTGCGATTTCTCAGCATAGAAGAGTCCGGTTTCATAAAAATAACAGGATTCTCTTGTTCTAATAACGTCTCGCCCAACTCTTTATTGTGCAGACGATAGTTCATTCCAACACATATTATCTTCATAGTGGGTAAAGGTACAATTTTTATCGCTATCTTCGCACTATATAAGCAAGCTACAATAACACTATGGCAAAAAAAGAGAACGATTGGAAAGAAAGACTGAATATTGTCTATTCCACTAACCCCGATTTTAACTATCAAACGGAAGATGATTTTCAAGAAGAGGAACTTCTTGCAGCAAACCAACAGAAACTACGCACCAGAATAGAGAAGAAGGGACGCGGAGGCAAGACTGCTACAATAATAAGCGGTTTTGTAGGCCCCGATAAGGATTTGGAAGATTTGGCAAGAACTTTAAAAACCCATTGTGGTACGGGCGGTTCAGTTAAAGATGGCGAGATAATTATTCAGGGAGAGTTAAAAGATAAGATTGTAACCAAACTCAAAGCATTAGGTTATACACAGACCAAATAAAAGAACAATCCCCAAAGCCGTTAGACTTTGGGGATTTGCTTTTTGTTATCTGATTTAATTATTCAGCTTTCAATGTAAAGCGTTTGAATGCTGTAACTGTCAATTCAGGATCTAAATCTTTCAAATACTGAGCAACAGTCTTCTTGTCGTCAGAAATGAACTTCTGATTCAACAGACAAGATTCATCGTAGAATTTCTTCATACGACCGTCAGCAATACGATCAATCATATTTTCAGGTTTACCTTCCTGACGTGCCTTGTCAGCAGCAATCTCTCTTTCACGTGCAACTACATCAGCAGGAACTTCAGCTTCGCAAACTGCGATTGGGTTCTGAGCAGCAACCTGCAGAGCAATTTCGTGGATATAATCTTTATCAGCAACCTCCTTGTTGAATGCTACAAGCACGCAAAGGAAGTTTTTGTTCTGGTGGTTGTAAGACTGAAGTTCAGGAGCTTCAATAACGTTATAACCGTCAAGTTCCATCTTTTCACCTACAATACCTGTACGTTCAATAATTGCTTCAGCAACAGTCTTGTCACCGTAAGGCAGAGCCTTAACTTCTTCAAGAGTCTGGCAACGGTTAGCAACAGCAGCATCAAGGATGTCGCGTGTCAACTGTACGAAGTCAGCATTTGTAGCAACAAAGTCAGTTTCGCACTTCAAAGCGATGATAGCACCAAAGTTACCATCAACCTTTACCAATACGCAACCTTCTGAAGTTTCGCGATCTGAACGCTTAGCAGCAACTGCCAAACCCTTCTTGCGAATCTCTTCCATTGCCTTATCAAAGTCTCCATTGGTGTCGGTGAGTGCCTTTTTGCAATCCACCATACCAGCTCCGGTCATTTTACGAAGCTTAGTAATATCAGCAACTGAAATAGCCATTTGAATTAATCTTTAATTAGTTGTTAATAATTAAGCTTCCTGTGCAGGAGCTGCTTCTTCTATAGACTCAACAGGTTTAGCAACCTTGCGTACACGTTCTCTACGTGGCTTTTCCTGCTTTTCGTCTGATTCATCACCACGTTCAGCCTTGCGTTCTTCAAGACCTTCTGCAATTGCAGAGCAGCAAGCTGTCAAAATAACATCAACAGATTTTGTTGCATCGTCGTTTGCAGGAATTACGTAGTCAATGTTTGAAGGATCTGAGTTTGTATCAACGATAGCAAATACAGGGATACCCAAACGAACTGCTTCACGAACAGCGATGTTCTCTTTCAAAACGTCAATTACGAACAGAGCTGCAGGCAGACGAGAAAGATCGGCAATAGAACCTAAGTTCTTTTCCAACTTTGCACGCTGACGTGTGATCTGAAGAATTTCACGCTTTGACAAGTTTGAATATGTACCATCGTTTGTCAACTTATCGATAGTTGCCATCTTCTTAACAGCCTTACGGATAGTTGGGAAGTTAGTCAACATACCACCTGGCCAACGTTCAATAACGTATGGCATACCTACTGCAGAAACTTTCTCTGCAACAATATCCTTCAACTGTTTTTTTGTACCTACGAAAAGGATCTTCTTACCATCGCGAGCCATTTTCTTCAAAACTTCTGCTGCCTGATCGATAGCAGATACAGTCTGGTTCAAATCGATGATATGAATACCGTTACGCTCCATAAAGATATAAGGAGCCATTGCAGGATTCCATTTGCGGCGCAAGTGGCCGAAGTGACAACCAGCTTCTAAAAGCTGTTCAAAATTTGTTCTTGACATAATTTCTTTTTAATTATTTGTTTACATTCTTTCTAAAAAACAACCATCGGGTAGCTACCCTAAAGGCAGATCCCGACAGTTTAGATACTAAACCCATCCCATACAGGATTAACCTGTAGCGGGGTATATCAGATACGTATTAACGTTTACTGAACTGGAATCTACGGCGTGCTTTTGGCTGACCTGGTTTCTTACGTTCAACAGAACGTGAGTCACGTGTCAAGAAGCCTTCAGAACGCAGAGCTTTCTTATCTTCCGGATTGATTTTAACCAGAGCACGAGCAATTGCTAAACGCAATGCGTTTGCCTGACCATTATAACCACCACCGTTCAAGTTTACCTTGATATCATATTTTTCAGCTACATCAAGCTTCTTCAGAGGCTGGAGAACAACATACTGAAGCAGTGATGAAGGGAAATATACTGTCAGATCTCTCTTGTTGATGGTAATCTTACCTGTTCCTTCTGTAACGAAGACACGTGCTATAGCGCGTTTACGACGGCCTAATGCATTGATTACTTCCATTCTCTTCTAAATTAGCTAAGTGAGTTGATATCTACAGTTTTAGGAGTCTGTGCCTGATGCTTATGTTCTGTACCAGCATAAACATATAGGTTACCCAGCAGGTGATCACCCAATTTTGTCTTTGGCAACATACCCTTAACAACTTTCTTCATTAATTTCTCTGCACCGTTAGGCTTCTGCATAATTTCTGCAGGAGTGATTTCACGCTGACCACCTGGATGACCTGTATAACGCAAATATACTCTGTCTGTCCATTTCTTACCTGTCAGCACTACCTTATCGGCATTGATAACAATAACATTGTCACCACAATCTACATGTGGTGTAAAGTTTGGTTTGTATTTACCGCGCAACAGTTTGGCAACCTTAGCGGCAAAGCGTCCTAGGACCTGGTCTGTAGCATCAACTACAATCCATTCCTTATTAACGGTAGCCTTGTTGGCCGAAATTGTTTTGTAACTTAAAGTATTCATTTTAAAACTTTAAATCGTTTGTTAATTTTTTAATAATCCCTAAACGCAACCTCTCATTTCACAACGAAAAAGGAAACTCCCTACCGCTTGTCCATCAAGATACGCTACTCTTAATTTCCGTACTCGGGGGTTTAACACGTTAATAATTAATCTTTTATCTCAAAGATTGATAATAATCGGCTTGCAAAGGTACTATTTTGTTCTAAATCTGCAAAATAAAGTGAAAAATAATTTTAAAAATCATTCACTCAGTAAATAAGCAGTTTAACATTGCTCCTGTTCTACAGGACCGTTTTCTGCTTCCCACTGTTTTAGCACCTCTTGCCAATCTACTACTTCGCCGGCTGCTACAGCTTCTGCCTGACGCAATGCTTCATCGTGCTGTCTCTTTTCTGCATAGCGCTGTTTCATTGTTTCTATAGTGGCATCGTCCAGTATCTGAATATGTCCACGGTTAATGCTCTCCTGCAAATCCTTAGGACCATAAGCCTTTCCCTGCACATTAAAATCGGATATATTGAAATCAAAGACAGTACGCAACGTATGGCGCACCATCTTCTGTTGATAACGATTGCCCGACAGTTTTCTACCCAGCAACTTGCCTATTATATCAACTTCACGTTTAGAGAATTTGTTTCTTCCCACCTTATTATATTTATATTGTCTCTGTTCGGTTTTACAAATGGTCCGACAAACACAGTTCTGCGAATGTCGGACCACATTATATTATATGCAACTGATATTACAGTTTACCATGTGACATCTTAACAAGCCACTTGTTGAGTGACATCAACAGCAAGCCAAGCACAATACTTATTATTGCAATCACTACGAATATACTCATAGCACCCATCTTTGATGCGTATGATGCAATAAATCCACCTGCAATGTTTGCAACAAAGCTACTCATAAACCATACACCCATCATAAGTGAAGCAAGTTTAACCGGAGATAGTTTTGTTACCATTGAAAGGCCGATAGGTGACAGGCACAATTCACCAAATGTATGAAGCATATATGCACCTACCAGGAATAGCAGATTAGCCTTAACTGTTTCATCAGGATTGTTGCCACCACGCTGCATGCAAGCAAGTACCATCAGCACGAAACCAACGCCTAACAATATCATACCAAGACCCATCTTCATAGGAACTGAAGGTTCTTTACCCTTTCTGTTCAACCAAGCCCACATCATTGAGAATACAGGAGCCAACAGAACAATAAACATTGGGTTTACAGACTGGAACCAAGATGTTGGGATTTCAAAACCAAATACATTTCTGTTGATGTATTTATCTGTATAAAGTGTCATTGAACTACCTGCCTGCTCAAATCCTGCCCAGAAGAATACACAGAACAATACAATAATAATGATAACCCAGCTTCTGTCTTTTTCCTCTTTTGTAAGAGGATTTGCCTTACCTGTCTCTTTATTTGTAGCTACAGGATACTTACCTATATCACCAAGGAATCTCTGTCCCAAAGTATTAAACAATACCTGACCAAGCAACATACCCAAACCTGCCACAAGGAATCCTATACGATAACCATACTGTTCACCTAAGAATCCGCATACCAAAGGTGCAAAGAAAGCACCTACGTTGATACCCATATAGAAGATGGTAAATGCAGAGTCTTTTCTTGGATCATTAGGTTCATAAAGATCGCCTACCAACACAGAGATGTTCGGTTTAAAGAAACCGTTACCCAATATCAGCAATATCAAACCTGTGTAGAGACAGAAAGGAGTTGCAGCCGAAGCCAAACAGAACTGTCCACACATCATTGTAATACCACCTATTGTAATTGCCTTACGCTGACCAAGATAGTTATCAGACAACCAACCTCCGATAAGCGGTGTAATATATACACAACCTGTAAAGAGTCCATACAACAATGTAGCATTTTCTTCAGTGAATCCAAGTCCACCGTACAATAAGGGTTGTGTCAGATAAAGCACCAGAAGGGCACGCATACCGTAGTAGCTGAAGCGCTCCCACATTTCTGTTGCAAATAGCAGATACAATCCATTAGGATGTTTCTTATTCGCCATAATATTTTAGTTTTAGGTTAATAATTAAAATTCTGCTGTTCTAGGTGTACGTGGGAAAGGTATCACGTCGCGGATATTCTGCATACCTGTTACAAAGAGCAGGAGTCTTTCAAAACCAAGTCCGAAACCGCTATGTGGGCAACTACCAAACTTTCTGGTATCCAGATACCACCACATATCTTTCATTGGAATATTCAGTTCTTCAATACGCTGCATCAACTTATCATAGTTTTCCTCACGTTCTGAACCACCTATTATTTCACCAATTTTTGGGAAGAGTACATCCATTGCACGTACTGTCTTACCATCTTCGTTCTGTTTCATATAGAACGCTTTAATATCCTTAGGATAACCGGTAAGAATTACAGGACGCTTAAAGTGGTTTTCTACCAAATATCTTTCGTGTTCCGATGCCAAATCTGCACCCCAGAATACAGGATATTCAAACTTATGACCGTCTGCAACAGCTTTTTCAAGTATCTTAATACCTTCTGTATATTCCAAACGTACAAAATCTGTGCTTATTACCGATTCCAGACGAGCTATGAGTTCCTTGTCAATCATATTGTTAAGGAATTCCAGATCGTCACGACAGTTGTCCAAAGCCCACTTAACACAATATTTAATGAACTCTTCTGCCAAATCCATATTGTCGTTAATATCGTAGAAAGCTATTTCCGGTTCTATCATCCAGAACTCTGCCAAATGGCGAGGAGTATTTGAATTTTCTGCACGGAATGTTGGACCAAATGTGTAGATAGCTCCCAATGCTGTTGCTGCAAGTTCGCCCTCCAACTGTCCGGAAACTGTAAGATTTGCTGGTTTGCCAAAGAAGTCTTCTGAATAATCCACCTCACCACTCTTTGCAACACGATTCAAATCAAGTGTTGTAACCTGGAACATCTGTCCTGCACCTTCACAATCGGAAGCAGTTATAAGTGGAGTATGGAAATAGAAGAATCCCTTATCGTGGAAGAATTTATGTATTGCGTATGCCATATTGTGACGAATACGGAATACAGCACCAAATGTATTGGTACGCAGACGCATGTGGGCATGCTGACGCATATACTCAAAGCTCTGTCCCTTCTTCTGCATAGGATAATCAGATGGGCAAGGGCCTAAAAGTTCTATTTCTGCGGCCTGAACCTCTACTGCCTGACCGGAGCCTATACTCTCTACCATTATACCCTTAACGCTGATACATGCACCGGTGGTAATCTGCTTCATCAGTTCATCATCGAACTTTTCCAGATCGGCAACTACCTGAACGTTTTTTATTGTTGATCCGTCATTCAAAGCAATAAAACTTACTGCCTTACTGCCACGACGTGTGCGAACCCAACCTTTTACCAAAACTTCTGCACCAAAATCGGTACGTTTCAGTAGATCTATAACTTTTGTTCTTTTTAAATCCATTTCAATCTCAGTTTTTTACTCGTATGAACCCATACGCAGCATATTAACCTCTTTTTCTGTCAGGAAACGCCAGTCACCACGACGCAATCTCTTCTTTGTAAGACCTGCAAACTGTACGCGATCCAATTTAGTTACACGGTAACCCAACGCATCGAACATACGTCTAACCACACGGTTTCTTCCTGAATGGATTTCAATACCTACCTGTGATTTATCATCGTTTACATAGCTTACCTCATCGGCACGTGCATCACCACCTTCGCCTATATTTACACCGTCAAGCAATGCCTGCATATCTTCTGAAGATACGTTCTTATCCAAACGGACATGGTAAATCTTCTTCTTCAAGAACTTAGGATGAGTAAGACGAGTTGCCATTTCACCATCGTTGGTAAGAAGCAACACACCTGTTGTATTGCGGTCCAAACGACCTACAGGATATACTCTCTCTTTACAAGCACCCTTGATGTAATCCATAACAGTCTTGCGTTCCTGTGGATCGTCAACTGTAGTTACACAATCCTTTGGTTTGTTAAGAAGAATATATATTTTACGTTCAATGTTTACCAACTGATCGTGGAACAATACATTATCGCCTCTCTTAACCTTTGTACCCAATTCAGTAACTGTCTGACCATTTACCTTCACAACACCTGCCTTGATAAAGTCGTCAGCTTCGCGACGTGAACATACACCTGCATTAGCCAGATACTTGTTCAAACGTATATCTTCATTTGGATCGTGGAACACTTCGCTGTATTCAATACGTTTTTTGTTGCTTACAGCCTTTTTCTGTACAGGCTTTTTAAATCCGCCGTTGTTATTATAAGGTCTGTTCTGACCATACTGATTATTCGGTCTGTATCCACCTTCGTTTACACGTGGACGATATGAACGCTGCTGATAGCCGCCTTCATTCTGTTCGCCATTCTGTCCCTGAACGCGTTCGCGATAGAAACGTGGCTGGCCTGCATTCTGGTTATTATATGGTCTCTGACCACCATAATTATTCTGACCATAACTTCTATTCTGATAGCCACCGCCATTATTATACTGCTGACGTTCCTGGTTATAACCTCTGTTCTGGTTATAAGATGGTCTCTCCTGATAACGCTGTCCGTACGGTCTGTCTTGTGAACCGTATCTCTGTTCGGTATTACCCTGTGCCTGTGAAGCGCGCTCGTATCTGTTGTGTTGTGGTCTGCTGTTGTAATCTACTCTTACAAAACGAGGGCGCACCTCTCTTCTGCCACTTTGATAGTCGTTATGACCACCATTTTCGTACCTGTTATAGCGGTTACCATTCTCTTCAGAGCTGTTTTCCGCAAAAAATTTGTTTCCGTTTTCTGTATCCATAATTCTTTACCTTTTTTATTCAGCCTCACGGCCTTGAATGTGGTTAATATTTTGTGTGATTTTATTTTTACACACCAAAGTAGTTACTTGGTGTAATATTTTTCAACTCTCCTTTTACGCTGTCTGAAACATTAAGCCCATCTACAAACTCCATTATAGAATCTTTTGTAATAAGGCTGTTTGTTCTGGTTAAAGCTTTCAATGCTTCGTATGGATGTGGATAGCCCTCTCTACGAAGTATGGTCTGGATAGCTTCTGCTACCACACTCCAGCAACCATCCAAATCGGCAGCAATCTTATTTTCGTTGATGAGCAATTTACCCAATCCCTTAACAGAACTTGCTATAGCAATCATCTGATGTCCAAAAGGAACACCTACATTTCTTAAAACTGTAGAGTCTGTTAAATCTCGCTGCAATCTGGAGATAGGCAATTTTGCAGAAAGATGCTCAAGTATAGCGTTTGCAATACCAAGGTTGCCCTCAGCATTCTCAAAGTCAATAGGATTTACTTTGTGTGGCATAGCACTTGAACCTACTTCGCCTGCTTTAATCTTCTGTTTGAAGTACTCCATAGAGATATACTGCCAGAAGTCTCTGTTCATATCAATCTGAATTGTATTCAGACGCTTCATTGCATCGAACAGTGCAGCCAGATTGTCATAGTTACTAATCTGAGTAGTATATTCTTCGCGAACTACACCTAATTTCTCTTTTAGGAATTTTGCGCCAAAAGCCTTCCAATCTATCTCAGGATATGCAACATTATGTGCATTGAAATTACCTGTTGCTCCACCAAACTTTGCAGAAACAGGAACTGCTTTCAGCTGTTCAAGTTGTGCCTCAAGTCTGTAAACAAACACCTGAATCTCTTTACCCAAACGAGTAGGTGATGCCGGCTGTCCGTGTGTTCTTGCCAACATTGGAATTTCTGCCCACTGCTCTGCATAGTCGCGTAGCACAGAAATCAGGTTTTCAAGAGCCGGATAATAGACATCCTCCATTGCCTCTTTAATTGAAAGAGGAACAGATGTATTGTTTATATCCTGTGATGTAAGACCAAAATGGATAAACTCCTTGTAGTCTATCAACTCAGGAATTTTATCAAATTGTTCTTTCAAGAAATATTCAACGGCTTTAACGTCGTGATTGGTTACACTCTCTATCTCTTTGATATGAGCAGCATCTTGCTCTGTAAAATTCTGCCAGATACTTCTCAATGAGAGATAAGCCGAGCTATTGATACCCTTTAATTGAGGAAGGGGTAGCTCACACAATGAAATAAAATACTCAATCTCTACTCTTACTCGGTATCTTATAAGAGCAAATTCTGAAAAATAATCTGCAAGTTGGTGTGTCTTGCTACGATATCTTCCATCTATAGGAGATATCGATGTTAATTCGTTCATACTCACGTGATTTTTTCTAAATGTTGTCTTTCGTTATTATCTACTTCTCAGTAGCGGTGCAAATTTAATAAATATTGCATTAAGATACATCAGGATTAGCATTTTTTTACTACTGTTTTTATAAAAAAAAGAGAGTCTGTAATTCAACAAACTCTCTTTTGGTGGGCGTTGACGGATTCGAACCGCCGACCCTCTGCTTGTAAGGCAGATGCTCTGAACCAGCTGAGCTAAACGCCCTTGTTCTTAATTGCGGTGCAAAGATAGAGAGTTTTTTTAATATACAAAAACTTTTCCACACTTTTTTCAAACTTTTTTTTCAATATGGCTCTTTTATGGTATCTTCGCAGTCGAAAACAAGATAATACATTATAAATATATGGAAACAGTACTTAGCGGCATACGCCCTACAGGAAACCTGCACTTAGGTAATTACTATGGAGCAGTAACAAGTTTTATTAAACTTCAGGAAGCATACAAATGCCTTTTCTTTATTGCAGATTGGCATTCTCTTACTACGCATCCTACACCGGGTGACATACAGAACAGTGTTCGTACTATATTGGCAGAATATTTGGCTTGCGGATTAGATCCTGAAAAAGCTACTATTTATGTTCAAAGCGATGTACCGGAAGTTATAGAGTTATATCTATACCTTAATATGAATGCATATTTAGGCGAATTGGAACGTGTAACCTCTTTTAAAGACAAAGCACGTAAACAGCCGGACAACGTAAATGCAGGTCTGCTTACCTACCCTTCACTAATGGCAGCCGATATTCTTATACATAAGGCAAACAAAGTACCTGTAGGCAAAGACCAGGAGCAGAATATGGAGATGGCACGTAAATTCGGCCGTCGTTTCAATATGATGTACAATGTTGAATTTTTCCCGGAACCACAATCATTCTCATTGGCAAAAGAGGGTGGCCTGAAAGTTCCAGGTCTGGATGGTTCAGGTAAAATGGGAAAATCTGAAGGCAACTGTATTTATCTGTGCGACGAACCTTCTGTTATTCGCAAAAAGGTGATGAAAGCAGTTACAGACAGCGGTCCTACAGCACCTAACAGCGAAAAGCCGGATGTAATACAGAATCTGTTCACACTGTTGGAAATTGTTTCATCAAAAGATACATATCAATATTTTGATGAAAAATGGAACGACTGTTCTATACGTTATGGCGATTTAAAGAAGCAGTTGGCAGAAGATATTGTAATTGCCACAGATCCTATAAGAGAACGTATCAAAGAGTTTTCAAGCAACACAGAATTGCTTAACCGTGTAGCAAAAATCGGTGCAGAAAAGGCACGCGAAAGTGCTGCAGCAACTTTGAACGAAGTTCGTAAGATTATAGGATTCCGTCCTTACTAATAGAACTTAAAGAAATATACTTTAGAACAGACGGTCTATTTGATCGTCTGTTTGTTGTATATAGACTATCTTACCATCGGGGGTCCTACTTGGCACAGATGTTTCAAACAGTTGTTTTACTATCTCCTGCATTTCATCATCCAATAGCGGTTTGCCATTCTTAATGGCTGCTTTCTGAGCCACTACAAATGCCATTCTATCTACCTGCTGGTCTTTTAACGTGACAGTTTCATCTCTGTATGATGATAGGATATCAAGAATCAATGTTTCGTAATTCTGATTTTCAAGTCCGTAAGGAACACCCTGAACAGCTATTGCGCCATGCCCCATATCAGAAATATCGAATCCCATAGCGGCAAAATTATCCTTCAGCTCACTATACCATTGTGCATCTATAGGCGACAGCTGGAACATTTCCGGGAAGAGCAATCCCTGAGAAACAACATCCTGTTCAACACTCTCATTCAGATACTTTTCATACAGTATTCTGGTATGGGCACGATGCTGATCAATTATACACAAGCCACCTTCCTGCTCCAGAACAATATATCTGTTTTTGTGCTGAAACAATTTGTACTTCTGTTCTACTGCATCTCCCACAAATAGTTCCTGTTCAGCAAGATCATCTTTCTGCCTCTCTTTTTCAAGTTTTTCATATAACTTGTCCCATCCGTATGCCGATGTAGTTTTAGGAGATGACGATATGGGCGACGATGCTGTTTTAAACGGATTATATGATGTGTCGTAGCTTACCTTTGGCTGAATAGCCGGTTTGGTATTATCCATCACAGGAATATCGGGCATATCGGATGTATTGAAATCTATCATAGGTGCGCTCTCAAATCGCCCTACCGACTCTTTTACTGCCGATGCCACAATTTTCCAAAGCACCTGTTCGTCTGTAAACTTTATTTCCGTCTTGGTAGGATGTATATTTACGTCAATACTATCTGCAGGAACATCAAAAAACAAAAAATATGGAACCTGACAACCCTCCTGTATCATGCCTTCGTAAGCAGATTGCACAGCTTTATGAAAATAAGGGTGTTTCATATATCTGCCATTCACAAAGAAATACTGTTCAGATACCTTTTTACGTACACTCTCCAAATTTCCTGTAAAGCCTGTTATAGTTAAAACAGATGTAGATACATCTACAGGCAGCAGTTGCTGATTAATCTTTTTTCCAAACAGATTTACCAAACGTTGTTTTAAGGAAGAGACAGGCAAAGAGAGCACCTCTTCACCCTGATGGAATAGCGATATCGCTATATCCGGTCTTACTATAGCCACACGTTCTACTTCTGTCAATATATGACCAAACTCTGTCTGATTTCCCTTTAGAAATTTTCGTCTGGCCGGAACATTGAAAAAGAGGTTTTTCACTATAAAATTACAGCCCACAGGACAAGCCACCATCTCTTCGGTTACTATCTCAGAACCAGCTATCTCTATAAGAATTCCGGTTTCGTCTTCTTGACGGCGTGTACGTAATTCAACTTGAGCCACTGCCGCAATAGAAGCCAACGCTTCTCCACGAAAGCCAAAAGTAGATAAAGAATATAAATCGTCAGACTCTTTTATTTTAGATGTTGCATGGCGTTGAAATGCAGTCTTGGCATCCTCAGGATTCATACCGAAACCATTATCTATAACCTGTATAGATGTCCGTCCGGCGTCAACCACTAATATCTTAATATTGGTAGCGCCTGCATCGACTGAGTTTTCAATCAACTCCTTAACAACAGACGAAGGGCGATTTACAACTTCGCCCGCCGCTATCTGCGATGCCACATCGGGTGGCAATATTCTTATTAAACTACTCATGTTCCAAACCAATAACCATTCACCAAATAATACAGGACTAACAGTAACACTACAATAAGAACTACTGCTACTTGTGGAGACATACTAGCACCTCCACTCTCTTTTTTTCTTTTAAGATGAGTTGTAGATTCTAAAAACTTCCCACGAATTGATTCAGGATTATACGGTTCTTCGGGTAACATACCCAAATCACGTTTAGCCTTCTCTTCTATTTTAGAGAGTTTCTCCTTACGTTCGTCATAATAGATATACTTATGTTCGAACCTACGTGGTGTGCGCATACTAAATAGTCCCATAATCAATTTCTGTTTCTGTTTAATGTAGGTAATGGTATATCAATAGCCGGAGAAGATTTCAGCTGTTCACTTGCTTTCTTACCTCTCCAATTAAACACATCATATCTTGAGAACGGACGCAAGTTATAGAACCAATTGAAATTTTCCAGATACATATTTTTTTCTGTCAATTGATCCATTGGATACATCACACCGTTCGATTTTTTCTGAATTACTATCTGATAGACCTCTCTGTTCATAAAATAGGCCGATAATTGTGAAGCTTCTGTTGTATTCATACCCATCATCTGCATATCTTCGTCTTCCGGATAGTAAATTACCAGAACATTGCCATTAACATCTGTACGCTCTATAGCACCGTCCTTGAAATAGGCTTTCATCTCTCTTCCTGCTATCTGATTATAATGAACTGTATCTATCTGCTGAGCAAACAGAGCCTGACCTATTACATGTGCCCATTCTATAGTGCTATCGTTCATATATACACTTATTTTTTCTCCCAATACCTGCTGGTTTTCACTCCATACAATTGGATCTTTGTATAATGTCAGACATGTATCAAGTGAATTAAACACTAAAGAATCTGCTACCATCTGCATATCTGTTCTATAGGCCTTAACCTTATTGAAAGCACGCATTTCTCTATAAAGCACTGTATCTCTTGTAGCATTATAGAAAGTAAGCAATCTAAAGGTGTCTGCATGAATATACAAACTATCTCCTGCCGAATACTCTACTGCAAGCGCGTTACCGGTTACTACAGCTGAATCGTTTTCCTGGCTAAAGTACGCATATTCGCCATCCATATCTATCTTATCGGGATAGTTTCTTATCTGCACCCCGCCAAATGCTTCTGCCTGTCCCTTACTTTCGTTAAAGACTATACTGTCGCCAACCATAGTCTGTTCGCCATCTTTCTGAATTATTACAGAACGATTCAACAGAGTTGCCTCTTTGACATCAGTATTAAAGTTTCCCTTACTGGTATGAATTGTGGTTTCTTCACTTATAATCTCTGTGGGTGAGACAAAATACGCAGTATGAAGATCTGTATTGTAAAGCAGAGTATCGGAAGACAAACTATAATCCACACTCTCTAAAAAGACATCTTTCATAAATGTAGCCATCTTGGTAGGAGTATGGAACTGACCGTAATCGGCAGTAAGTGTATTATCTTCGTCCAACAATGTACCGCCGGCAAAGAAGTATCCCAATTCTGCATCTCTTTCATAGTTTAAGCTATCTGTCAGTAACACCATTGTAGTATTTTCAATACGCACATTATCACGTATCTTCAATATTCTGGTATTGCCGTCATAAAAAAGGGAATCGCCGTACAAAAACAGAGTATCGCCCTGTTCAACTCTTATGTTATGATATGCGTTAAATGAATTGGCCTCCTGAAAAAACAGAGCACTGTCACAATACATATACATACTGTCCTGTCTAAAGACAACATTGCCCACCAATATCTGTGCATCGGGATTGATTCTTTCGCTATAACGCAATTCATCGGCATTCAATAGATATACAAAACTCTCTTTTGTCTCTTCCGTATTGGACACAACACTATCCTGCTCCACTATACTATTTTGCGCAGTAAGTGTAGCAGACAATGCCAAAAGCAGTGCAAAAGTTAAGATTATACTATTGAAAAGCTGTTTCATCTATCATTTAGTTAACGTTCACCCCAACCCGGATATTTGAAACCGCCCTTGTTCCAACCATCAGATATCTTTACGTATGTTGTCTTTTGCTGCTCTTTCACCCATTCGGCTATTGCCTTCTCCTGTTTGTCTATGAGCACTATCTGTTGCAATATCTGATAATCGTCAACCATTGTTGCCTTATGACCATTTATACGGGTTTTAAGCTTTACTATGGCACAAGTCACCTTTCCATTATTCATCTGCATAACAAATGGATCTGATATTTCAGACACATGCATTGTACTTACAACCTTTGCCACATCCTGAGGAAGCTGTTGCATTTCAAATTTGGATATTGATGTATTTTCCATTTCAGGATGATACATCATCAATCCTTTATTGTTTCTGGTATCCTTATCGGATGACATATACAACACTGCATCTTCAAAAGTAAAGTCACCTTCGCGAATATCATTTGCTACAGAATCGAGTCTGGCCATAGCAGCATCTATACTCTCTTGTGGAACTTTTGGCTTAAGCAGGATATGACGTACATTGACCATATCGCCCAAACGTTCCTTAAGCTGAATGATATGATAGCCGTATTCTGTTTCTACAATTTTTGACACCTTATTCGGGTCTGTCAAATTAAACGCAACCGCAGAAAATTCCGGCACAAATTCGCCACGACCTTTAAAACCGCATTCACCTCCCTGTCTTGCAGAACCCGGATCTTCTGAATAGAGCATTGCAAGTGTAGAGAATCTGGTCTCTCCAGACTGTATTCTTTCTGTAAATTCTCTTAATCGTTCTTTTACAGCATCTATCTCTTCTTGCGGTATTTTTGGATCGATAGTCAGAATCTGAACCTCAACCTGAGTAGGTACGTATGGAATTTCATCTTCAGGCAGATTAGCGATATATCTTCTTACCTCAGCAGGTGTAACCTTAACCTTATTTATAATATTGGATTGCACTCTGCTTACAATTATTTCGCTCTCAATAGTTTCATAGTATTTCTCCCTGAGCTGAATCATGGAAAGACCATAATATTCCAGCATTTTCTCTGTACCTCCCATCTGATCTGCCATATTCTGAAGACGCATCTCCAATTGCTGATTAACTTCGTCAGGAGTAACAAAAATACTATCCAACTTAGCCTGATTAAGATACAACTTTCTTATAGCAAGTTCTTCAGGGATAAGACTATATGGATCGCCCTCCCATCTGATACCGCGTAATTGTGCATCTTTACGTGCCTCTTCAACTTCCGATTTATAGATAGCTTCATCGCCAACTACCCACACCACTTCATCTATTATATTATTCTGAGCCTTAATTTCGGCAAAACAGAACAACGAAATGGCTATAACTGCAAATATATATAATCTCTGTTTCATCACTTATTATGGAATATTACTCTATTGTTTTCTATAGCTGAGTTATACAGATCTTTCTTAATCTTTTGGATGTAAGATACTGCTTTATTGTTAATTAAAAGTCTTTTTATTCTATTTTCCACCTGTTCTATTGGTGCAACACTTCCTTTAGGAAGATATTCACTTACATTCAACAAGTATAAAAATTCATCATCTTTTATTTCTAAAAAATCATTTTTGTTCAGATAATCCTGTAAAGAAACCTCCATAGATGGCAACAATATCTCTATATCGGAAACTGAATGCCAATAATCATAAAAGAACTCATAGTATGGAGCATTTCTTATGCAATATTTTTCTATTTCATCGTAAGATTCATCATCTCTGAGACGATACAATTTCATTATGCTATTCTGGTTTGGAGCAGACAAAGGCAGTTTAATAAACAATCCCTTCAATATAGGTTCTTCTAAAACAAACAGGTTTTTATTATCGTTGTAGAACGTCTCTATTTCCTGCATTGTAATATCCTGTTCAATCTTCTGCTCTATTAAAAGTTGCTGATATTCATGTACTATCAGTGAACGTCTGTAATTCTCCACCAATTCCTCTATCTGCTTATCATCACGCACATTTCGTTCTGCATTCTGATACAGCAATAATTCCGAAAGCCAGTTTTCTATATAACGATTTGCAAATTGCGCACTATCTGCTTCCGAGATATCTACCGGCAACACTTGCAAAAGGTCCTCCTGATAAAGCACATTGCCATCAAGCTCTACCAACGGCGTTTTACCCGACACATACTTAACCTCCTCTCTCTTATGACAAGATGAAAGCATAAGAGATACTGACAGCAACCATACAAGGAGAGAGTATATGTATCCGGTCTTCATAAAATTTAAAGAGTAAACGATTTAAGAACCTTTTTATTCACCTTAAATGGTATCTCCTTACGCAACTTCTTTACCCACATCTGTTCCAAATAGTCCTGATATGAGTTTACCACATCTCCATAAGCATCGGAAAGTTCGTCTGCGTATGTAATGCCCTTACCTATTATATTCACATACGGATAGTCTTCGCGAGGCTCATATTCACCTTCGCCAAAAACCACATAATCCACATATTTATTCCTACCTTTTTCTATAGGACCGCGTAAGATACGAACGTTCTGTTCCTCTTTATTAAAATCCACAAGCACCTTAGTCCATTCGTCTTCATCTACACCTTCCAAAGCCTTTTCAATATCTCTGAACACCTGTTCAGATTTACAGAAAAAGAGCATACCCTTGAAACGAGGAGTTTCAAACTTAAAGTCCTTCTTATGTTTTTCAAAATACTGCTGCAAGCCAACAGAATCGGCAGTAGAACGTTGCCAAACCTCTGCATTACTTATTTCAAACATCAGCAAACCATCGTAATACTCTTTAGAAATTAAACCAAACTGCGGATTTAATACTTCAAGCATACTATCCACACGAAGAACAGCTTCGTCATCAGTAAGATTTGTCCATCCCTGTTCTTCGGCTATTTTCTTGGCCTTACTGCGTTTAGCCATAATATTATAGCCTTCGCGTTCCATCCATTCATATATAGATTCACGATGATCTTCAAATGATCCAAAATCCTGTTTTTCTGTAATCTGGATAATCATATAACCCATTTCGCACAGGAATGGTTCAGAGATTGCATATTCAGGCATTGAGAATGCTCGCTCTGCAATATAATCAGGAACTTGGCTCTTTGACACCCAACCTACTATACCACCATTTCTGGCAGCACCATCCTGAGAATTTCTGGCAGCAGTTTCGTTAAAGTTTGCACCCGATGTTAGCAATTTGTAAATAGAATCTATCTTATGGTATGCTATACCCAAATCTTCTTGAGTATCACCTTGGGGAACAATTGTCAATATATTCAAGTTTACAATTCCGTCGGGTCCTACCTCTTTAGCAGAAGCCTCGAATGTCTGTTTAGCCAATGTCTCCAGATATGCAGAATCCAGCATAAACTCTTCTGCCTGCAAATCGCGATACTGTTTATACTCTTCTAAAAATGTTGCAAGAGTATCCATTCCGGCACGCTCTGCGGCAGCTACTTTCAACTTAAAGTTCAAAAACAAATCTGCATACTCTTTTATCTCCTTTTTTGTAAGAGGAGTTTCCGATGTATTATTCTTATTCAAAAAATAATCAAATTCCGATTTAAGCACCTCCTTTCCATCTATATTCATTATGACAGGATCTGCATTGGCAGTCTGAGCAACAATAAATGGAGTGACAAGAAGCAGATAAAAAAGTACTACAATTTGTTTCATATCCGTTTTTTATTCGTGACGACTATAGTTTGGAGCCTCGCTGGTAATAGCCACATCGTGTGGATGACTCTCTGCCACACCTGCGTTTGTAATACGGGTAAATTTAGCATTGTGCAACTGCTTAATGTTTGCAGCGCCACAATAACCCATACCTGAACGCAAACCACCTACCAACTGATAGATAACTTCGTACAATGTACCTTTATAAGGAACACGAGCAGCAATACCTTCCGGAACAAGTTTCTTAACATCACACTGATCTGCCTGGAAATAGCGGTCTTTTGAACCATTTTCCATAGCTTCCAATGAACCCATTCCACGATAAGATTTAAACTTACGGCCATTAAAGATAATAGTATCACCAGGAGCCTCTTCTGTACCGGCAACCAAAGAACCTATCATTACACAATAACCGCCGGCAGCCAAAGCTTTAACCACATCACCTGAATAGCGCAAACCACCATCGGCAATCAATGGAACACCTGTTCCTTCCAAAGCCTTTGCTACGTCGTAAACAGCAGAAAGCTGAGGTACGCCCACACCTGCAACCACACGAGTAGTACAGATAGAACCAGGACCTATACCCACTTTAACAGCATCTGCACCAGCTTCTACAAGCATCTTAGCTGCTTCGCCGGTGGCAATATTACCCACTACAATATCAATATTTGGGAAACGTTTTTTAGCCTCTTTCAGCTTTTCTACAACACCCTTTGAATGACCGTGTGCTGTATCAATAACTATAGCATCTGCACCTGCATCTACAAGAGCCTGCATACGTTCCAATGTATCGTTGGTAACACCTACACCCGCTGCTACACGCAAACGACCTTTGCTATCTTTACAAGCCATAGGTTTATCCTTTGCCTTTGTAATATCTTTATAGGTGATAAGACCTACCAATTTGCCGTTTTCATCTACAACAGGCAACTTTTCAATTTTGTTCTCCTGTAATATCTGAGAAGCAGTCTCCATATCAGTACCCGGATGGGTTGTGATGATATTTTCTTTTGTCATCACATCATCAATATGTTTACCCATTTCTCTTTCAAAACGCAAATCACGGTTGGTTACAATACCTACCAGATGGTTTTCGTCATCAACTACAGGAATACCGCCAATATGGTATTCTGCCATTAAGTCCAATGCATTTTTAACAGTAGATCCGCGTTTAATTGTTACAGGATCAAATATCATACCGTTTTCTGCACGTTTTACAATTGCCACCTGACGAGCCTGTTCTTCTATCGACATATTTTTGTGAATTACACCGATACCACCCTCGCGTGCAATGGCTATTGCCATTTTTGATTCTGTAACCGTATCCATAGCTGCAGTTACAAAAGGAATTTTCAACTCGATATTGCGAGAAAACTTAGTTGTTAGTTCAACTGTTCTTGGCAATACTTCCGAATAAGCCGGTATCAACAGTACATCGTCGTATGTTAAACCGTCCATTACAACCTTATCTGTAATAAATGACATATTGTTATATTTATTATGTTTTTTCGTTCAATAAATTAGTTAGCCATCTCGGAAATGAACTTGATACGCACCAAACGAATCTCTTCTTCAGTGTATTCATCGCCCAATTCATCTATAGCATCGTCCATAGAATCTGTTTCAGACTCTTTAAAGTATTCGTATATATCTTCGGCACGATCTTCATCCATTACACTCTCTATAAAGTAGTCAATGTTCAGTTTTGTACCTGAATATACTATAGTATCTATCTCTGATAACAATTCGTCAAAATCAATACCATTGCTTACCGCTATGTCATCAAGAGCCACCTTTCTGTCTATGCTCTGAATAATACTTACCTTCAGTTTCGATTTGTTTGCGACAGTACGTACACGCATATCTTCAGGACGCTCAATTTCATTCTCCTCTACGTGACGCTTAATAAGATTGATAAACTCTTCACCATAACGTTTGGCCTTACCTTCGCCTACACCTGTAATATTTTTCAATTCATCCATTGTAATAGGATATGTAGTTGCCATAGCCTCCAATGATGGATCCTGGAATATTACGTATGGTGGCAGTTCCAACTGTTTAGACAGTTTCTTTCGTAAATCTTTCAACATTGAATATAGTTCCGGATCTACTGCAAACGAACCGCCTCCACGCATTGGTCCTTCTGCCTCTTCTTCTTCAAAATCGTTATCTTCCACTATCTGGAAAGATTTTGGATGTGCCATAAAATCCTTACCGGCCTTTGTTATCTTCAGAAGACCATAATTTTCCACATCCTTTACTATATATCCGGCAATAAGAGCCTGACGTATAACCGCATTCCAAGTTTTATCCGATTCATCCTGTCCTGAACCAAAAACTTCCAAATCGTCATGACGATGATCCTGAATTATTGATGTCTCTTTACCCATCAACACATCCACGATATAGTCCGATTTAAAATTCTCCTTAACGGCTTGAATTGTTTCCAATACCGTTTCTAAAAGTTCTTTTGCTTCCACCTTCTTCTTAGGATTCAAACAATTATCACAATTTCCACAATTATTCACTTCGTATGTTTCACCAAAATAGTGAAGCAACATTTTTCTTCTACATACAGACGATTCGCAATATGCTGTTGTTTCCTGTAGAAGTTGACGGCCGATATCCTGTTCTGCCAAAGGTTTTCCTTCCAGGAACTTTTCCAGTTTCTGAACATCTTTGGTATGATAGAACGCAATACACTGACCTTCGCCACCATCACGTCCTGCACGTCCTGTCTCCTGATAGTAACCCTCCAGACTCTTTGGAATATCATAGTGAATCACATAACGCACATCGGGTTTATCAATACCCATTCCAAAGGCGATGGTTGCTACAATAACATCTACCTTTTCCATTATAAAGGCATCTTGTGCAGCTGAACGTGTAGCAGCTTCCATTCCTGCATGATATGCCAAAGCAGGAATATCATTAGCCTGCAATATACTTGCCAGATCTTCTACCATCTTTCTTGAAAGACAATAGATTATACCGGATTTACCTGCATTAGCCTTAATAAAGCGTATTATATCTTTATCTACATTCTTTGTCTTAGGACGTATTTCATAGTAGAGATTGGCTCTGTTAAACGAATGAGTAAACTCCTTTGCCGATACTATACCCAAATTCTTCTTTATATCATCACGTACCTTGTTGGTAGCTGTAGCAGTCAGTGCTATGATAGGAGCAACACCAATGTGTTTTACCATATCTCTGATTTTTCTATATTCAGGACGGAAATCGTGTCCCCATTCCGATATACAATGCGCTTCATCTACCGCATAGAATGATATTTTTATCTGCTTTAGGAACTCTATGTTATCTTCCTTAGTCAGTGATTCGGGTGCTACATACAGCAATTTGGTTTTACCACTTAACACATCGGCCTTAACCTGATCTATTGCTGCCTTATTGAGAGAAGAATTTATAAAGTGGGCAATACCATCTTCTTCGCCCATATTACGCATAGCATCTACCTGATTCTTCATCAGGGCTATCAAGGGCGAGATTACAATTGCCGTTCCCTCCATTATCAAAGCGGGTAACTGATAGCATAACGACTTACCACCGCCTGTAGGCATAAGAACGAATGTATCGTTACCGGCCAAAAGGTTGTGTATAATTGCTTCCTGTTCACCTTTGAATGTATCAAATCCAAAATGGACTTTCAGCACTTCTGCCAAATTAATCTCTTTTCCTTGCATATATCTCAATATTACCTATACAATTAGCTATTCAATCTGGTTACGATTGAATAACAAAGTTAAGTACAAGTAAATCAAACTTGCAAACTTTTTTTCAAAAAAATACGCTAATAAATCAAGCTAACTATAAAATAGGGCTATTATTTGCCTATACGCCCTCTAAAAAGGTTCCCTGATTCTTTGAAAACTGCTTTTCCGCATATTCCAAAGAGACCTCCAAACTCTTTTTCCTTGTAGATGGAGTTTCAAACATTGCCTCCATCATTATAGTTTCAACAATAGATCTCAATCCGCGTGCGCCTAATTTGAATTCCACTGCTTTATCCACTATAAAATCCAATACTTCCGGTTTGAACGACAATTTAACACCATCCAATTCAAACAGTTTTACATATTGGTTTACAATAGAATTTTTAGGTTCTGTCAGAATCTTGCGCAATGCCTCTTTATCCAACGGTTCCAGATAAGAGACAATAGGCAGACGACCAATTATTTCAGGTATAAGTCCGAACGATTTCAAATCTTGCGGCGATATATACTGCAACAAATTATTCAAATCAACTTTCTGACGTTTCTGCTGATTATCAAAACCCACCACCTGAGTATTCATTCTGCTTGCTATCTTGCGTTCAATGCCGTCAAAAGCACCACCACATATAAACAGGATATTCTTGGTATCTACCTGAATGAATTTCTGTTCAGGATGTTTACGACCACCCTGTGGCGGAACATTTACAACAGAACCCTCCAACAATTTCAGAAGTCCCTGCTGAACACCTTCACCACTTACATCGCGAGTTATTGACGGATTATCGCCCTTACGTGCTATTTTATCTATTTCATCAATAAAGACTATACCACGCTGAGCAGCCTCTACATCATAATCAGCAACCTGAAGCAAACGGGTTAGAATACTTTCTATATCTTCGCCCACATAGCCTGCTTCGGTCAGTACTGTTGCATCAACTATAGTAAAAGGAACCTTAAGCAAACGAGCAATAGTTTTTGCTAACAGAGTTTTTCCGGTACCTGTTCTACCAACCAGAATAATGTTGCTTTTCTCTATATCTACATCGCTGGTGGTATTATTTGCCACACGTTTGTAGTGGTTATAGACAGCTACAGAAAGATACCTTTTTGCAGTATCCTGACCTATAACATAATCGTCCAGAAAAGCCTTTATCTCTTTAGGTTTAGGTATATCCTGCATATTAAAATTTGCAGGTTTCTTAGAAGAACTTTGTTCACGAATTATCTCGTATGCACTCTGTGCACAATCATTACATATAAAACCGTATAATCCGCCTAACAGTAAACCTACTTCTTCTTCTAAGCGGCCACAAAAGCTACACTGTTTATGTTGTTCCCTTTTTGCCATCTGTTAAACTCGTTTGGACAATACAGCATCAATCATCCCATACTCTTTTGCTTCCTCAGCTGTCATCCAATAGTCTCTGTCGCTATCGGCCCACACTTTGTCAAAAGGAGTATGAGAATGATCAGAGATAATAGTATATAGCTCTTTCTTGTACTTCTGAATCTCTCTTGCTGTTATTTCAATATCGCTGGCCTGTCCCTGTACACCACCAAGAGGCTGATGTATCATTACTCGGCTATGAGGCAAAGCAAAACGCTTACCTTCATGGCCTGCCACCAACAGTACAGCAGCCATACTTGCTGCAATACCTGTACATATGGTGGTAACATTGCTTTGGATAAACTGCATAGTATCATAAATACCCAAACCCGATGTTACCGAACCGCCAGGTGAATTTATGTATATTGATATATCTTTTGATGAATCCACAGAATCCAAATAAAGCAACTGCGCCTGAATAGTGTTGGCGGTATAATCATTAATCTCTGTACCCAAAAAGATAATTCTATCCATCATAAGACGTGAGAACACATCCATCTGAGTTACGTTCAGTGAACGTTCCTCCAGAATATATGGATTCATATACTGCTGAGACTGAGATTTAATTACATCGTCCAACATCTGGCTGTTCAAGCCAACATGCTTTACTGCATACTTGCGAAATTCGTCTTTCATATCAAATACTTTTTACTTATTTTATGCTTCTGTAGCAGGTTCAAACAACTTATTGAACTCTTCTACTGTAACCTTCTTTTTCTTTAACTTAACCTGTCCCTTGATAGCAGCTGCAAGTTTTGTTTCAATAGCACGGTTCACCAGACCATCAACAGTTTCGCGCTTCTTCAACATCTCTTTAGCATAGTTATCAAGCAATTCATCAGGAATATTCATCATTCCGTACTGAGCAAACTGAGCCTTTGTAGCTTCGCGAGCCTGATTCAATACATCCTCATCTTCTACCTTGATAGAGTTCTGCTCTACAAGTTTTTCCTGAATAAGATGCCAGGTAAGTTCTGTCAAACTCTTTTCAAAGTTCTCTTCTACACTTGCTTCGCTACCCTCTTTTGCATTTGCTAACATGATACGTTTCAACAGTTCATCAGCATAGCTCAGTTTACCAACCTTTTCCATCAAATATGAACGGAGGTCAAGCATAAACTTATAGTCGCTATCAGGCAGATAGCTCTTTTCCAATGATTCTGCAACCTTTGAACGGAATTCGTCAAGATTCTTAACTGTATCTTTACCAAATACCTGATCAAAAACTTCCTGTGTCAGTTCACCCTCTACAAAACGGGTTATTTCCTGAATGGTATATGAGAAATCTGAATCCAGATTTTCAACATCTTCTTTATTCATCTTAAGAAGTGCAGCTACCTCCACAGCATTGTCGTTATGTGCTTTTTTAGGATTGAATACTACTGCATCACCCTTCTTTGCACCATTGAACAGAGCCTTCTGATCTTCGTTCTTTAGATATAGAGGCATCAAAGTAGCATCTTCTACCACAATACCACCCTCTTTTACATTACCCTCTGCATCAAGTTCCTGCAACTGACCTTTCAAAAGATCGTTGTCCTGATATTCGTCAAACTGTTCATATTTACCAACCTGCTGAGCATAAGCTTTTACCTGTTTGTCAACCATTTCGTCGGTAATCTTGATATCGTAATAAGGGATTGTATCGTCTTTTGATACAGCTACTTCAAATTTTGGTGAAAGAGCAATATCAAAATAGAATGTCAAATTATCATCATCAATATTCAAAGAGCCACCTTTTTCTTCGTTTGTCAGAGGTTCGCCCAGCATATCAATCTTGTTTTCTTTGATATAGCCAAACAACTTTTCCTGAAGCAGTTTGTTAACTTCTTCTGCTTTTACGCTCTTTCCGTACATTTTACGGATAAGATTCATAGGCACCATACCCGGACGGAAACCCGGCATATTTGCCTTCTTACTGTAGTTTTTTAAAGCTTTTTCTACGTTCTCTGAATAGTCAGCTTTCTCCAGCTGAATTGTGAGCAGGCCCTGTACCTCGCTTACATTTTCAAATGAAATATTCATTCCTTTTTATAATTGTTTAAGTTACTATTTTCACACAATAATTGCGCTCTAAACGAGCCATCCAATTATTAAGGTGCAAAATTAGTTCATAAATTGCAAACCACAAAAAAATAGTCAACTATTTCCCTATGTTTCGCAAATTACCCACCTTACAGTATTTTCTCAAATTACTTAAGGAATCCTTTATTCATTTGTATTTTGCAAACAACAGGATTATCGTCTGCTTGTGCGTTTTTCAATCTATTGAATGTACTATATTTGGACGGAACATTATCAAAATATTCTACCGGGGGCTGAGCACTTCTGGTCTGATAAAAATACTTTCCATCGGAATATGTAGGAGAAAGATAAGGCTCTAATTTATATTCCCGTTGCCAGTTCATCCTATTAAAATCAAAAACTTTGTCGTTTTTCAAATTTACAACAGCTAGCCTCATTTCATTTCCTATAGTATAACCGAAAGTAAAATATCCATCTGCCACAAATGGAAATTGATAAAATCCAGCCATACCTTTATAATTTCTATAATCCATTTTACCGGTAAATCTCTCCACCGGCATAGCTTTATTACCCATATCGTACTTAAAAAAAGGAAGTATCTCTCCATTTTGGAATTTGTAGAAGAGACCGGCAAATGGTTCAACCAACATTAAACTACCATTGGCATAGCAGAGATTTCCTTCTGTAGATGGGTTTATGTTATTTTCGTATATAAGTCTCTTTTCCGATAAATCTTTCAACTGATAGCTATAGAATTTAATACCATCTATCCAGTTAAAACAATAAACATAGCCATCAACAACAAAAGCCTTATAATGCGGTTCATCAAACTCCTTTTTCTCTATAAATTTTCCTGTAGATAATTCGTATGAATAAAGAGCACGTTGGTCACACACATAGACCACATTACCGCTATAACTTATAGATGTAAAGTTGTTATATTCACCATGTCCACGTCCTTTACGGCCTATATCATGCAGATATTTACCATCAGCATCAAAGCACTTTACGGCCATATCGTCTGAAACTACTATATAATCTTCTGTAACTATCAGTTGCTCTATATCGCCCAAAAGAGATGCTTGAGTAGTTTCAAGGGGTATAAATTCTACAGAGCTAACCATGTCACTATACTGAGGTGATGAATTATTCTCCTCAAACGCCGCAGGAATAACTTTTACCTCTTCCTGAGTTTCTTCCATACAACCCAACGCCAGCACACACAATGCTAAACTCACAAACAGATTCTTCTTCATTTTTCCTTTATTTAAATTTCATCATCAGTACCACACCATTATCATCTGCAGAGAGTCCTTGACTTATGTTGTATAAATCAATTTCCTTACCCTTTATATTTTCGGGATTCACCTTCCAGATGTATTCACGAAGTTGATATAACTCAATTCCACTGCGGTAAGACAACAGATAATCACCATCAGTTCTGATTATTGTTCCCGGCGACACATCAAAAACATTTAGATATTTTGATTTAGAAAATGAGATTATATCATTATTCTTTTTATCCAAGATACAGAGATATTTATCACCTTGTATATGTATATCGGCAAATCTGTATTTGCTACTTTCCCACAAATTGGTTACGCCCAAACCATACTGTTTGTGCAGTCTATTTTTCAATATGTATTCTGCACCTTCTATCTTATATTTATCCGGCATATCATATTCACCCAGATCAAATTTATACTTTAAATATTCCTTTCCTTTTTCGTAATGCCAAACTTCGTTTTTTGAGACCAACAAGAAGTCACTTCCCCTATCATCAGCTCCGGCAAACGGTTGCCAATCGCCGCTATCTCTATTTTCGTCACTTTCAGAATATTCAAAAGCTCTTCCTAATTGATTACCCTCAAAATCAAATTCAGAAAGCAGATAAGGACCACCGGCAGCTACACCGCCCCAAACATCACCTATAAGAATACTATTTTTCAGAGCCTGAATGCTTACACCGCCTTGAGTTTCAAACTTATGTAGCATTTTACCGGTATAATCATAGCAAAGTACTTTACAAGAGATATTATCAAGTAACCACACCTTACCATCTCTTACACTTATGTCTGTCAGCTCAAAATACTCATCAGGACCTCGTCCTATTTTACAGATGCTATTAAGAAACTTTCCTTCCGTATTGAAAAAGAATACACTATGTGACATATTATCGGCCACTATCAACATATCGTCTTCATAGATTATTTTCAAAACTTCACCTATTAAACAATCATCAGTGGTTTCTAATGTTATTGCCTTAAAATAGGTAGTATCAAGAACGGCAGCCCAATTGATATTTTCAGTAGCCGTTTCTAAATTAACAACAATAGTTTCTGCTGTTTGGTTCTTATTTGTACAGCCACACCAAACAGCAAGCGCAATGACAATCAGCAACTTTCCAACCTTCATATTATTATTCCTTTTGTTATTATTTGTTTAGCAAAATACTTCTTTCATTCTCTTTATAGGAGCAAAAGTAATATTTTTTTTGTACGCAAAATAAATTCACCTATAAATTTTCTTTTTACCCCAAATTACCTTTCAACATTTTTTTGTTATTTAACGTACACTTTCGTTTCTTTGTTATACCTTTGTATAACTTGATATTGATTTCAGATTATATAACAGACAAAATAATGGATTCTGCAGATAACAACGAAAAGATGGTTCTTAGAACTGAAAACCTTGTTAAACGATATGGTAAACGTACCGTAGTGAATCATGTATCCATAGATGTAAAACAGGGAGAGATAGTAGGTTTGTTAGGCCCTAACGGAGCAGGTAAAACCACATCATTCTATATGACAACAGGTTTTATTACTCCTAACGAAGGACATATCTATCTGAACGACGAAGATATTACCACTTACCCCGTTTACAAGCGCGCTCGTAAAGGCATTGGATATTTGGCACAAGAGGCCAGTGTTTTCCGCAAGATGAGCGTAGAAGACAACATTATGTCTGTACTTGAACTTACCGGTAAACCATACGATTACCAAAAAGAGAAGTTAGAGAGTCTGATAGAGGAATTCAGTTTACAAAAGGTTAGAAAGAATCTGGGTGACCGTCTTTCAGGAGGCGAAAGAAGACGTACTGAAATAGCACGTTGTTTAGCTATTGAACCAAAGTTCATCATGCTGGACGAACCTTTTGCAGGAGTAGATCCTATTGCAGTAGAAGATATTCAGCAGATAGTTTGGAAGCTAAAAGACAAAAACATTGGTATTTTAATTACCGACCACAATGTACACGAAACTTTAAGTATTACAGACCGAGCATATCTGTTGTTTGAAGGTAGAATACTCTTCCAGGGTACACCGGAAGAGCTTGCTGCCAATCCTATTGTTAGAGAAAAATACCTGAGCAAGAGCTTTGAGTTAAAAAAGAAAGTTTTCCAAACCTAAACTATACATACATGTACTCTAATTATAATCACAAGCTATTCACACTGCTACTAACCATTTTCTGGTTTGTAATAGCAAATGCTGCTCCCGCCAGACGCAATGTTATAACCGTTCACCAGCCGGATGGTTCTATGCTTGAAGTTATATTAGTAGGAAATGAAAAATGCCATTACACCACAACCACAGATGGCATAATGGTCGCTGCCGATAGTACAAATACCTGGTATTATGCCATTGAAGATAGAGAAGGTAAAATAGCAGCAAGCAACAGAATAGCCCACAACACGGCAGACAGAATTCAAAGCGAAATAAAGTTCCTAAACGGAATAGACCAAAAGCGTTTAGTAGATTTGGTGCAGTCAGATTCTGGCATCAACACTTCTACACCCCAAACAAAGGTTTCAATTCATGGACAGGGAATATATTCCACCACATCATTCCCTACAAAGGGTCATGTTAACGGTCTGGTTTTGCTTGTAGATTTTCCCGACAGATCATTCTCACTTGAGAATAACGAAATAAGAGAAAAATTCAATAATATACTGAATCAGAAAGGTTATAAAGATTCCATATTGATAAACAATCAGTTAATGCCTGGTGCTTACGGTAGCGCCAGAGACTATTTTGAATCACAATCTTTTGGACAATTTACACCTACATTCGATGTAATAGGCCCCATAACAGCCAATAACGGTTATGCCTACTACGGGCAAAACGATTCGCATGGGCACGATGAAGTTTATGCAGCAGAGATGGTAAAGGAGATTATAAAAAAAGTATATAGCAGCGGACAGGTAGATTTCTCCAAATATGACAACGACAACGATATGGAGATAGACTTTATCTATGTAATTTATGCAGGCAAGGGAGAAAACTACACCGGTGCCGACCCTTATACCATTTGGCCGCATCAGTGGTTCATGGAGACTCAGTTAGGCAATTATTGGACCGGAAGATATGCCTGTTCTTCTGAATTATTTATAGAAGAACATACGCAACAGATAGACGGCATAGGAACCTTCTGCCACGAATTCTCCCACATTTTAGGATTGCCTGATTTCTACCCCACAAACGCCAGTTCGGGAGGTAGCGCATCAACATTTAGAGAATGGAGCGTAATGGACTATGGCTGTTATGATAACTTTGGTTTCACTCCTGTAGGTTACACAGCTTTGGAGAGATATTCTCTGGGATGGATGGATGTAGTTGAAATAACATCTCCTGGTGAATATTCACTGCCGGCCATCGACACAGCACAAATTGCATATCTACTGCCAAGCGATGAAAAGTTAAGTTACATACTATTAGAAACGCACAATAAAGAGGGATGGTATCAATACCAACCTGCAGAGGGTTTGCTCATAACATCGGTAGATTACAATAGAAGTGTATGGAAAAACAATGCAGTTAACAACAATTCAAATGAACAGAGATACAAAGTAATTGCTGCCGACAACGATTATAGTGATTTTACCAAACAAGGTGATTTATTCCCTTACAACGGTAATGACAGTCTAACGTTATACAGCACTCCACAATCTATTACAGGATGCGGAATACCTATTAACATTCCTATAAAGAACATAAAATATAGTAATGGAATAACCACATTCTCCATAATAGACAGAACAGAGACATCTGTATTACAGCCAAACTTGGTTACTGACAACGGTCTCTCTTATTCAATATGGGATAATAAAATTCAGTTGAATTCAGATACAGAGACAAAAGCTGTGCTATATGCAGTAACAGGCAAAATAGTAGAGAGCGTCACACTACAACCGGGCACGCCAACAAACATCACACTGCCGGAAAAGGGTATTTACCTGTTGCGCTACAATAATAGAGTAATCAAAATAACAAACTAACAAATAAAGGATAGCAATTACAACCAACTGCTATCCTTTCATTTTTATATAAAGTTCACTACTTCTGTCTTATAAAGATATTTATAGGAGTTCCGGAGAAATTCCACTTCTCTCTGATTTTATTCTCCAGAAAACGCTTATACGGATCTTTCACATACTGTGGCAGGTTTGCAAAGAACACAAACGACGGAATTGACGGCCCTTGCAACTGAGTACAATACTTGATTTTAATATATTTACCCTTCATTGATGGTGGAGGATACGCCTCTATAAGCGGCAACATTTCTGCATTTAGTTTGGCTGTAGAGACACGCGCTGTTTTATGCATATAGGTCTCTTTTGCACACTCCAGAACCTTTAAGATTCTCTGCTTTGATATTGCAGAAGTAAAGATTATAGGGAAATCTGTAAACGGAGCCAAACGTGAACGAATAGCATCTTCGTAGTTCTTCATCACTTTAGCACAACGATCCTCTATTAAATCCCATTTGTTGACTACAACCACCAAACCTTTTTGGTTCTTTACTACCAACGACACAATGTTCATATCCTGACTCTCTATACCACGAGTTGCATCGAGCATCAAGATACAGACATCAGAATTTTCTATGGCACGAATAGAACGCATCACAGAATAGAACTCCAAATCGTCTTCTACCTTATTCTTCTTTCTTATACCGGCAGTATCTACCAAATAGAAATCAAAGCCAAACTTATCGTAACGGGTATAAACAGAATCTCGAGTAGTACCTGCTATATCGGTAACAATATTTCTGTCTTCACCAATAAACGCATTTACTATTGAACTCTTACCTACATTTGGACGACCAACAACTGCAAATCTTGGTATATCATCTTCTAAAACCACCTGTGTCTGTTTAGGAAGTTTCGATACCACCAAGTCAAGCAAATCGCCTGTACCTGTTCCGTTTGCCGATGATATTGTCATAGGATCGCCTAAGCCCAATGAATAGAACTCTGCCGCAGCATATTGCAATTCAAAAGTATCCATCTTGTTGGCTACCAATACAACCGGAGTCTTAGCACGACGCAGGATATCTGCTACTGCCAAATCTAAATCGGTAATACCTGTCTTTATATCTACCAGAAACAGAATAACATCAGCCTCTTCTATAGCTATGACAACCTGCTTGCGTATCTCTTCTTCAAATACGTCATCAGAATTCACTACCCAACCACCTGTATCTACTATTGAGAATTGGGCTTCACCCCATTCGCACTTTCCATACTGTCTGTCGCGGGTTGTTCCGGCTTCATCATCAACAATAGCCTGACGAGTCTGAGTCAGACGATTGAAGAGAGTGGATTTTCCCACATTGGGACGTCCTACTATTGCTACCAGGTTACTCATACTGATAATATTTATAAGAGTTAATCTTGCTTATAACCAAAGTTTCTTAATTCTCTTGACGAACTACGCCAATCCTTATCAACTTTTACCAATATCTCCATAAAGATCTTCTTACCAAAGAACTTTTCCAAATCCTTGCGAGCCTCTACAGCAACCTTTTTCAAGGCAGAACCTTCGTGTCCAATAAGTATGCCTTTCTGCGATTCACGTTCCACATAAATAACACAACTTATCAAGATTCTGGATTTATTCTCCTTAAACTGATCTACTGTAACTTCTACTGAATAAGGAACCTCTTTGTCGTAATTCAGAAGAATCTTCTCTCTAACTATTTCCGATACAAAGAAACGCGCCGGTTTATCTGTTAACTGGTCTTTGTCAAAATACGGAGGCGATGGAGGTAACAGTTCGTTGATTCGCTTTAACAGAATGTCGGCATTGAACTTATTTGTAGCCGACACAGGAATTATTTCTGCTTCCGGGAGTCGTTCATGCCAAGCCTCTACCAACTGTACTAACGATTCTTGGTTGGTTAAATCTATTTTGTTGATAACAACCAATACAGGAACCTTCAGTTTTGAAACCTTATCCAAAAACTCTTGATTCTTGTCGAACTTTTCTACTACGTCTGTCATATATATCAAGACGTCGGCATCGACCAATGCCGATTCCGAGAACGCCAACATAGACTCTTGCAGTTTATAATTCGGTTTTAGCACACCGGGTGTGTCCGAGAATACAATCTGCGAATCCTCGGTATTCACTATACCCATTATTCTGTGGCGAGTAGTTTGCGCCTTGAATGTGGCAATAGAGATATGTTCTCCTACCAATAGATTCATCAATGTTGATTTACCTACGTTAGGATTACCTACTATGTTTACGAAACCGGCTTTATGCATAAGTAAGGGTTTTTGTATAAATCGAAAAAAAACGCATCCGTTTGAGATGCGTTCTCTTAAGTTCGTTATTCAGCTGCAGCTTCTTTTACAACTGCTAATTTACCTCTGTAATAACCGCACTCACCGCATACTGTGTGATAAACGTGCCAAGCGCCGCAGTTTGGACAAATAGCCAATGTAGGAGCAACTGCCTTGTCATGAGTTCTTCTCTTAGCTGTTCTTGTTTTAGACTGCCTTCTTTTAGGATGTGCCATCTTACTTAATTTTTAATCGTTATTTATTTCTATTATTTTCTTCAATTCATTCCAACGTGGGTCTATTTCTCCCGATTCCATACCTGAATCTTCAGAATCGTCTGCTACCTCGTCTATAAGATGTTCACTTAGTTTGCTCATCATCTCCCTATTACACTTACCAGGTGCGTGAACTTTCTTTAAAGGCAACGATAATACTATGAATTCATAGATATACCAAGCTACATTCACTGTTCCGTCTTCTTCCGGCACAATTAAAATTTCGCCATCATCGTCAAAATCTTCACCCAACTTGATTTTTAAATTTCCGGTAGTCTCTATTGGAAGTGACAAATCATCAAGACAACGGTCACAACTTACAATAGCATTACCTTCCAATTCAAAATCCAGATTAAACAGGCTGGCTTCTTTAGTAACTGTTAACTGAACATTAACGTTACCTTTCTGTACATCTTCTCCCTCTACTAAAGCAAAAAAGTCATTTCCTACAACCCAATTATATGTTGCAGATGCCTCTTTCAGCCCTTTCAGTTCAACTTTATATGTACCTAACCTACCCATTTAAACAATTTTCGGAGCGCAAAGATACAAACATTATTTGTTTTTAAGAGCATTGCAAAGAAAAAATTACATAATAATTTCATTCATTGCGATGTTTATTTATCATTTAAGTTCTATACGGAAGGTAGTTCCATTGCCCGGTTCGGACTTTTTTACATATATTTTTCCGTTGTGATACTCTTCTACTATTCGTTTTGCCAATGACAGCCCTAAACCCCAACCACGTTTTTTTGTAGTAAAGCCCGGATTGAAAACAGATTTATAAAGATTCTTTGAAATACCCTTACCTGTATCTGTAACCTCTATTGCAACCACATCGCCTTCTCTAAAGAGATTAATAGTAAGAGTTCCCTGACCATCCATTGCATCTACAGCATTTTTACAAAGATTCTCTATAACCCATTCAAACAAAGAGGCATTAACTGCCGCATTAAGCGGTGGGTCGGGAAAATTCTTCACAAACTGAACGCTATTAGGTGTACGTCTTTCCATATACGCCACTACCCTATCAAGAACCATCACCATATCTTCTTGAACAGGCGCAGGCATTGAACCTATTTTAGAGAATCTTTCCGCTATCATCTGAAGACGATTAACATCTTTTTCCATCTCTAAAATCAGCGCATCACTATATTTATCCTTCAACAGTTCTATCCACGCTATGAGTGAAGAGATAGGAGTTCCTAATTGATGAGCTGTCTCCTTAGACAAACCCACCCACACTCTATTCTGTTCTGTCTTTTTAAAACTAAGCAGTGCAAAAATCGCTATAAGCACAAATATCAGCACTACACCTAACTGGATATATGGAAATATTGTCAAACGATTAATCAAAACAGATTCGCCATAACAAACCTCTGTATAACTATCCTGATTGCCATCTTCGTGATATAGTCTTATTGAATTACCATTACCACGCATTGCATCTACATATTGTTTCAAATATCGCAAAGTATCCTGTTTGGGAATCTCTAAATTAAGATAGCTTGTTATATTGTCATTTTTATCCAATATTACTACCGGAATAGTATTATTGCTGGATATCACTTCCAGCACCAAACTTAAATCGGTATTTTCATCGGCATTATTAAAGGTTCTGTATGCTTCTGCAAAAACCTCCATTTTATTTCTTTCCTCACGTTCCAGATCTCTAACTAAACTATGAGAGACCAACAACGACGAGATAGCAATAATTACCGCTACCACTATCAATATTGTTCTGATATGCTTAATTTCCTTAATTCTGCCCATGTTATTAACTGTTACACATCCTTATAAACGATAAAAATCGTCTATTATTGTTTTATCAACAATGAGCTTCTTTTTTCTAACAGAACAAAGACTCTGCGTTTATTGCTGTGGCAGTAGCAATCTCTTCAGGTGAACAAGAATATATCTGCGCCAAACAATCTACTACCTTTTCAAGATACGATGGCTCATTTCTCTTTCCTCTGTATGGCACAGGAGGCAGATATGGAGCGTCTGTTTCAAGCACAATTCTTTTTAAAGGTACAATTTTAAGAGTTTCCGGAAGAGGACTCTTTTTATAAGTCACTGTGCCACCTATTCCCAACAAAAAACCGGGATACTCCAATAATCTGCAGGCCTCTTCTGCAGTACCGGAAAAGCAGTGAAAAATACCTCTTAAATTTGTATCTCTATACCTATCCATCACATCGCACAATGGCTGAAAAGCAGAACGAGAATGTACTATAAGTGGCAAATCATATTCCAACGCCCATTCTATTTGAGTTTCAAATGCATCAATCTGTTCTTTCAGTTTTGTATCATCCCAATATAAATCCAGCCCTGTTTCTCCTATACCCACAAAACGATTATCACCTTTTTTTCTATCGTTATCCAAAAGTTCCTTTAGCGCAGATAACTGCAACTTATAATCATCTTCCAGATCTGTAGGATGAAGCCCCATCATAGGAAAACATAAATCGGGATAGCTATTGCATACAGAAAGCATTGCTGAAACACTCTCTGTATTTATATTTGGAAGAAATAGTTTATATATACCGACAGACCTGGCACGTTCTATCACATCAGCCAGGTCTTCGTTAAACTCTTCTACATAAATATGCGTATGTGTATCAATTATCTTTTTCACCTTTTCTATAATAATATATCACCCCATACTCTTCGCAAGCCTTAATTTTTGCATCTCCCTCTAAATCTGAGAAGAACCCTTCTATAGAGTTCCAAACATCTAAAATTATTTCATCAACTTGCGGGCGCAATAGAGTGACTACAGTAAGACATTCATCTGTTGTCTGCTTCAATGAGGTCTGTTTCTTATACTGTTCTTTAAACAATTCATAATGAACAGAGACCTTACCTATAGTAGGATTATAAATAGGGATACCACCTTTTGCAGTACGTTGTTGTTCTCCCTTTATTACATTCTCACCCCAACGCAAAACAGATGCTTCGCTTGACAAATCGGGATTCTCTCCACAATCCTCGGGAAGCGCATAATACGCCCTCTCCGTCTTTTTTATCTCTCCACGCTTTACAGAGAGATTGAAGACAGTTATAAAATGCGATACATACATTCTGGCATTTCGCAGTTTATTCTGATAAGCATCAGACTTAGAGAAGGCAATTTGTTCTTCTAAGGATTTATTATACCTGTTAGACAACTCTCTAAATTGAACCAATACTCTCTCTGCATTCGAAAGCAATTCAGGTGGTAAAACCGGTCTATAATACAAGCTGTTACGCATTGTCTGCACAGCTTTCTCAAGAGATCTTATTCTTGCTTTATCTGTATTTGGCAATCTTCTATATGGCATATCCTCTTATAACACTCTATTCATCAACCCCAGCGCATACTCTCTCAACACATTTTTGCGATCTTCTGAAACAGACACCTTATTTAATAAAGACATAGCTTCATTAAACAATTCCTCTATTTTTGCCTCAGCCTTACCTTTTATACCTACAGAATCATACACTGCTTTCACAGCCTCAATTTTGGCATCCACATCATCGCCTTCATATTGAGCCCATTTTGCTAAAACACCCTTCTCTTCTTCCGACGCCAACAAACAGGTATTTATATACATATAGGTCTTTTTATTGCACACTATATCACCGCCTATACGCTTACCAAACACTTTAGCATCGCCATACACATCAAGCAGATCGTCCTGCAGTTGAAATGCCAATCCCAACTTTTCACCAAAAGAGTACAAAAGCGATGCGTCTTGTTCCGATGCACCTCCTAATAAAGCGCCCATCTTCAAACATGCAGCCAACAGGATAGAGGTCTTTAAACGAATCATTTCTATATACTCAGATTCTGAAACATCACTGCGTGTTTCAAAATCCATATCAAATTGTTGACCGTCTGTAATACCTATGAATGTATCGTTAGCTAAATCTAACACCTGCTTTAAATATATCGGGTTACACTTTGCCAAATACTGATATGCTAACACAAACATACCATCGCCGGACAATATGGCTGTATTCTCATTCCATTTCTTATGCACAGTCAAAGAGCCACGTCTCATTTCAGCATTATCCATAACATCGTCGTGCAACAACGTAAAGTTATGGAACACCTCCATACCTACAGCCACATCATAAACACTCTTCACATCTTCTGCATACATATTATATGCCAAAACGAGCAATGTTGGTCTAATTCTTTTCCCTCCTAACGATAACACATAACGTATAGGAGCATACAAATTATCCGGATTGTGCGAATAGTCTAAGTTCTGAAGATACTCTTCGAATGTCTGTTGTATTTGGTTTGCCGATATCATAAGCTGCATTGAATATAATTTATATATAAGACAAAGAGGGGCTGTCCGCCCCTCTTCGATATTTTTTTATTAGTTCAATCTGAAGTTAACAGGCACTGTAAACTTTACACGCACCGGTTTTCCGCGCTGTGAACCCGGTTTCCATTTAGGCATACCAGCGATAACTCGAAGCGCTTCCTTATCAAGATATGGGTTTACGCTCTTTACAACCTCAGGATCTACAATAGAACCGTCCTTGTTTACAATAAACTGAATAAGAACACGACCCTGAATGTTGTTTTCACGACAGATTGCAGGATACTTGATATTCTTTGAAAGATATTCCATCAAAGCTGCAGTACCACCCGGGAACTCAGGCATATCTTCTACAACCATAAATGGTGCCTCTTCTTCCGGTTCTTCTTCTACAACAATGTTTTCTACTTCTGAAATATCGATAAATTCAACCTGGTCTTCTGTTGAAGCCAAAACTGTTTCTTCAATTTCTGCATCGTCCTCTACAATCTCAATAACTTCTGCATGAGTTACTGACTGTGGTGGAGGAGGAACAGTCTTCTTTTCCGGCAATGTGATTGGAATCATCTCTTCTTCCAATGAGATTTCTGCCACTACCATACCGCTGATGTCAATCTCTTTTTCTCTCTGAGTCCATTCAAGGGCTACAAAAAGCAAAGCGAGAATCATAACGAAACCAATGAGCAACGCTGTTGATTTGCCATTCTCAATGTTCGCTTTTTCAGATTTCTTAATTTCCATAATCTATTTTTATTTTTTAATTATTCGCATAATCTGTCTGGAAGGCAAAAGTAACACTTTTTTAATACACTACACTCAAAAATTTAATTTTTCTCTTTTTTTTGTGCTCAACTTATCTATTATGCACGAGTTTTAGGCTTTTTTCAGTATAAAAATCAGCTATAGAACAAAAAAGAAGTAACTTTGCAAAAGTTTATAATTACCACTATGACAAAGAGGCTGTTTTTGTTATTCTTCACTTCTGCTTTATGTTTGAGTAATTTTGCTCAAACTCAACAAAGTGCATTTGAATTCTTAAAAATCCCCACTTCATCAAAAGCCTCAGCATTAGGAGGGGGTATAGTCTCTATTGCCGATTCAGATCCCACATTGTCTTATTCTAATCCGGCACTATTAGATTACATTGAAAACAGATCGGTCAGTTTGAGTTTTATGAACTACATAGCCCATACAAAGATGGCCGGAATACAGTATAGTGTTCCTCATGATGACATGTCTTCATACAGCATCAACATAAATTACGTTGATTACGGCACTATGAATAAGACCGAAAACGACGGAACCATAACCGGTACATTCAGCGCAAAGGACATGAACGCAGGTTGCACATACTCTTATAGATTAGGCAGTAATCTAAGCGGTGGTGTTACCGGCCGTATTATCTATTCACGTTACGGTAGCTATTCTTCGGTAGCAGCCTGTGTAGATTTAGGATTACTTTACAGAATGCCGGACAAAAACATAGATTTAGGCATTGCTGCAAGAAATATAGGTGGTCAAATAAAACCTTTTGAAAATCATTTTGAAGATTTACCATTCAATGTTTCAGCGGGTTTATCTTGGAAACCGGAACACGCACCGTTAAGATTAACATTCACAGTAAACGATTTGACAAAGTGGAACAAAAAACATTTCTACTTTACAGATTACAACCGGGTAAAATTCTCCGATTTACTTGTACGACACATATCTTTGGGCGCCGATTTCAACCTTACAGACCAACTTTATGTGGCAGCAGGTTGTAATTTAAAAAATCGCTCTGAATTATCAGAAAAAGGAAGTAAGGGGTTTACAGGTATATATTTAGGTACCGGTATATGCCTTAATAGAATAATGTTTGGTTTGTCATACGGGCAGTATCAGGTTTCAACATCATCATTATTAATCAATTTTGCATATAACTTATAACAATAT
The DNA here is from genome assembly GCA_017556585.1 of Bacteroidaceae bacterium. Classification (GTDB taxonomy): domain Bacteria; phylum Bacteroidota; class Bacteroidia; order Bacteroidales; family Bacteroidaceae; genus Colenecus. The sequence goes on along the minus strand of JAFYMP010000022.1, from coordinate 3,873 downwards.
GAAAAGAATAATTGTTGCTATTGACGGACATTCATCGTGCGGTAAAAGCACTATGGCAAAAAGCCTTGCAGCTAAAGTTGGATACACATACGTAGATACAGGTGCTATGTACAGAGCAGTAACTCTATATAGCATACGTCGCGGTTTTTTTACTGAAAACGGCATTGACCAGGAATCTTTAAAAAAAGAGATAGGTAAAATTCACATCTCTTTCTCTAAAGACGAACGTGGTAAGCAGTGCACCATGCTTAATGGCGAAAACGTAGAAAAAGAGATTCGTGGCATGGAAGTTTCAGGCAAAGTAAGCCCTATTGCCACTATAGGTTTTGTACGCGAAGCAATGGTTGAAGAGCAACGCAAATTAGGTTCAGGAGGTGCTGTGGTTATGGACGGACGCGATATAGGCACAGTAGTTTACCCAAATGCAGAGCTAAAGATATTTGTTACCGCAAGCGCAGAAATTCGCGCACAACGTCGTTACGACGAGATGGTAGCAAAAGGCGAGACTCCTAATTACGACGACATTCTGAAAAACGTAAAGGAGCGCGACTATATTGATTCTCACAGAGAGATTTCACCATTAAAGCAAGCCGACGATGCAGTGGTTCTTGATAACAGCAATATGACTCTGCAAGAACAAGACGAATGGTTGATGACTCAGTTCAAAAAAGCAACTTTATAATTTTATATGAAGGTAGAGATTGATAAGGAATCGGGATTCTGTTTTGGAGTACTTTCAGCCATAGGCAAAGCAGAAGAAGAACTTAAACAGGATGAAGCTCTATACTGTCTGGGCGATATAGTCCATAATGGTATAGAGTGTCAGCGATTGTCCGATATGGGACTTCGCACCATCAATCACGAACAGTTCAACTCCTTATCGTCAGCAAAAGTATTGCTAAGAGCACATGGTGAACCACCATCCACCTATCTTACTGCAAAAAAGAATAACATAAAACTGGTCGATGCCACTTGCCCCGTTGTACTAAAATTGCAACAACGCATACATAATCAGTATGTTAATTTAGATTTATCAAAACAGCAGATTGTAATTTTTGGGCAAAAAGGTCATGCAGAAGTTCTTGGGTTAGTAGGACAAACAGACGGCAATGCTCTTGTTATAGAGAATCTGGAAGAGATAGATAGAATAGATTTCTCAAAAGACATTTATCTATATTCTCAGACCACCAAATCGGCTTCAAGTTACAAAAAGCTGATAGAGTCTATAAATGAACGCAAATCGGACAATATAAGTTTTGTCTATTTCAATACAGTATGCGGTCAGGTCTCCAGAAGAAGAGAACAGATAAGAGAATTTGCCGGAATGCACGATTTAATATTCTTTGTATCCGGCAGAAAGAGTTCGAACGGCAAAGTTTTATATAACGAATGTCTTAGTGTAAATCCACAATCATATCACATAGAAGGGAAAGAAGATATTGATACAAGTCTTATTATAGATAGTGTAAAATCTATCGGTATTTGTGGTGCTACCTCCACTCCTAAATGGCTGATGGAAGAGTGTCGCAACTACATAATTGATTATTTTGATTGCAAAAATGGGAAGAAAAATTAGTTGTATTGGAGTATTAACCTCGGGAGGCGATGCTCCGGGCATGAACGCGGCGATACGCGCAGTAACACGTTCTGCCATTTTCAATGGTCTTAAAGTAAAAGGCATATATCGCGGTTTCAAAGGTCTGGTGACCAACGAAATTACAGATTTCAAAACAGAAAACGTAAGTAACATTATACAACAGGGAGGTACTATACTGAAAACTGCCCGTTGTAAAGAGTTCCTCACACCGGAAGGTAGAGAGATTGCATACCAAAATATGCAAAAGCACGGCATAGATGCACTTATAGTAATTGGTGGTGACGGTTCACTTACTGGAGCGCGAATATTTGCACAGGAATATGACATTCCATGCATAGGTCTGCCCGGTACTATAGACAACGACCTTTATGGTACAGATTCAACTATAGGTTACGATACCGCTCTTAACACCATATTAGAGTGTGTAGATAAGATACGCGACACTGCCACATCGCACGAACGTCTCTTCTTTGTAGAGGTTATGGGACGCGAATCCGGTTTTTTGGCTTTAAACGGTGCTATTGCAGCCGGAGCAGAAGCAGCCATTATCCCTGAACGCGAAACAGAGGTTGACCAGTTAGAGGAACTTATTCAGAATGGTTTCCGCAAATCTAAGAACAGTAGCATAGTTCTTGTTGCAGAAGGTAAAGAAGGCGGTGCATTCCACTATGCTGAACGTGTACAGAAAGAGTATCCTAATTTTGATGTTCGTGTTAGTATTCTGGGCCATCTGCAACGTGGTGGACGTCCTACTGCATACGACAGAATATTAGCCAGCAGAATGGGTACAGCCAGCATAGAAGCCCTTTTGGAAGGCCAACGTAATATTATGATAGGTATAGACGAAGACGAAATGGTCTATGTACCTTTTACCAAAGCCATCAAAAAAGACAAACCAATCAAAGAAGAACTTGTCAACGTATTAAGAAGGCTCTCCATCTAATGATATTTCCGGTATAGGATGTTTATCATTCTGCTTGGCACCAAGCTTTTTAAGTTTGTTGCCGGTTTGGATTATACTCTGCCCCGATGGTTCCAGTTTCTTACCGGCATCATCGTAGGCAGATTTTGCCTTTTCCAAAGCTGCACCTATAGATTGAAAACGTTCATAGAACTGCCCTACTCTGTCAAGCATTTCGTTAGCCAATGCATACACTCTTTCGTGGTTCTGCGCCTGAACTATCTGTGTCCATGTCAGGTTTATTATACGCAGAGCTGCAAACAGCGTCTGTTCGTCTGCCACAAAGACATTCATCTCCATAGCTTTACGCCACATATCGGGTTGTTCGTTCAAAGCAGTCCACAAAGCTCCTGTATGTGGAACAAACATTATCACATAGTCCATCTTCAGTTTTGGCGATACTATGTAAGATGAATAATCCTTAACCGATAGTTCTTTAATATGTTTCTGCAAACTATCTATATGCTGTTTCAGATATTGTTGTCTATCCTGTTCGTTATCTGCATTCACGTAGTCCATAAATGCCGTAAGCGATACCTTTGAATCTATTATAACATCGCGTTGTTCATCTAAATGCAGTATCACATCGGGACGCATCAAACCACCGTTTGTATTATGTATAGTCTTACCATCAGAATCACGCATAGTAGCCTGAATATCATAATGCACACCCTTAGTAAAGCCCTGACTGTGAAGCAATTCATCAAGTATGGTTTCTCCCCAATCTCCCTGTACCTTTGTTCTATGTTTTATAGCCTGAGCCAGTTCATCGGCACTGGTTTTAGTAGCTTTTGTCTGTTCCATCAGATGGCGGATATTCTCCTTCATTGCACTGCTCAATTCTGTCTGCTCTTTTGAACTATCTGCCATTGCACTCTTCATCTTGTCTATAGTCTCTTTAAGCGGATTCACTATCTGACCCAGATTAGCTGCGCTGCTCTCTTCAAACTCTTTTTGGCGTTTCTTCAGCATATCATCGGTAGCTACCTGCATCTTATTGGAAACACTTGCCATCATATCAGAAAAATATCTCTTCTGCTCTTCAAGTGCCTCTTTGTGCCTGGTTTGTTCCTCTTTAAAAACTGCAGTAGCATTATCTAACTTCTCTTTAAGTACTCCATTTTCTATGGCAATAGCACTCTTTTCTTCACGCAATAATTCTACATCTGCAACCAGTTTTTCACGTTCAGTTTGCAAACGCTCCACATCTTGCTGCAGCACATCTTTTGTTTTTTCTATTCCTACCTGCTTTTTCACACTGACAAATAGGCATACAAACAACCCAACAACCACTACTGCTAATACAATTACTACT
>JAFYMP010000021.1 GCA_017556585.1 Bacteroidaceae bacterium | reverse complement strand
TTGATTATTATCTGATATAAACCTTCTTTCCACCTATTATATATAATCCTGCAGGCAAAGTTTCCACATCTTCGCGAAGCATCTGTGATGCAACTTTCTGTCCCATCAGGTTATACACATCAACATACTTTGACGCAGGTTCCATATCTTCTTCAATTTCACTATCTACGCCCGCAGCTGTTGCATACTTTTCAAATGTATCAACCACCTTCAAATATGACTTCTTTGCAGCCAATGTTGGATCGAAAAGCAGAGGCTTTGTCTGTTCTGAATTTTCAAGCCATGATTTATTATCTGCAATACCCCAAACAACCATAGTAGGAGCATTATCGTAACGGCAGATAATATCTGCAAGACCGGCATATTTAGTAGCTTGTGTAGCCTGTTCCATTGTTCCACTTGGATTTTTTCCGGCCATATCCAATTCGGTAATAATACACTTAAGACCAATCTTTTCAAATTCTCTGACAGTTCTCTCTATTGAAGCTACATTCAAACCTTCTACAGAAGTATGCATCTGCATTCCGACACCATGAATAGGAATACCATCCTCTTTCAAACGCTTTGCCAAATTATAGATAGCATGAGTCTTACCGCTTTCATAATGGTTATCCCAATGACCTATGTTATAGTCATTTATATAGAGGATAGCATCCGGATCTGCCTGATGTGCCCAAACAAAAGCTGAATCAATAAACTCTTCACCACATCTGTCGTACCATACAGATTCCTGACCGGAACCTTTACCACGCAGTTGGTAGCCCTGTCCTACACCTCTACCCTGGTTTTCTGCCATAACTTCGTTCACAACATCCCATTCGGTAATCTTACCTTTCCAATGACCAACTACTTTAAAGATATGGTTCTTAAGGATAGCCAGCATCTCTTCTTTACTATAGTTACCATTATGAACCCATTGTGATGTTTGTGAGTGCCAAGCTAATGTATGACCGCGAACCTCCATATCGTGTCTCATTGCAAAATTCACAATCTGATCGCCGGCATTGAAATTAAAGTTATTTCTACTTGGTTCAGTTGCATCAAACTTCATAGCGTTTTCTCCAACTACCATATTGAAGTTTCTATAGATAGTCTGACCCTCTCTGGAAGTTTCGCTCAACTGATTAGGACTTACGCATACACCTAAATTCTTACCTATCAAATCGGCATGATAACGTGCTGTCTGCAATGGATCTGTGTAGTCGTAACCATAATCTGTATATAAGAAATAGATATCATCTAAATAGAACTCAACATTCTTAACAGAGAAACCAAATCTTATTGTTTTACCATAACCACTTACCTTATTAATATTATATGTTAAGTTGGCCTCTTTTCCTACAGGAGCATTTATATTGGCAAACGTTGTAGTAGTAGAATGTGCGCTACCAAACCATAATGAAAATTCTCCCTGAAATCTGTCCGGCTGGCCTTCAGGTCTGAAAATAAGGAATTTAAGTTTCTCGTATTTAGATGAAGCCTGACTTGCTGTAAGATTATCAGGCATTTCTATTTCAACATACGATTTTACATTACCCACCTTTACGTGAAGCACATTTCCATATTCGTAATTAGGGTCTTTGATTACAGTTGCCGAAGCTACAGATGGATCTAATTCCACACCATTGGAATTATACATTTTGAAGGTAGTTCCAATTTCAATCTTATCGAAATCTTCTATCTTCTTCTTTTTTTCTGCCGCAAATGTAAATGAGAAAGTAAGTAAAGATACAACAATTAGTAGCAGTTTCTTCATACGCGTTTATATTTAATTAGTAATTATATTATTAAAAAAAACCGCATCGGTGATGTGATGAGAACTCCTAAGTACAAGATTTGAGTGCTCCGTTCCTTTGTAATCCACCGACTCAAGGTTACTCCTTTCGGAGCGTGGCCCGCCATTGGAAGCAGAAGCTATACCTCGGTTCTCTGAATTATTTGATGAGTCTCCCGATCTAGCCCGACGCGGTAATACAAAGATACAACAAATGAGTGAGAAATAAATGAACTTGTTCATTATTTTTCAAAACGAATGCAAATATCTTCAAGATTTATCTTAAAGATACAAATGAGTGAGAAATATGAAGTTTACTTCAATATTTTTCAAAACGAATGCAAGTATCTTCAAAAAAAATATGTGCAAAACACCCAATTGGGCTTTTTGCACATATTTTTAACTTTTGCTGTATCGCAATTACTTCACTTTAGCAACGATAGCTTTGAATGCTTCAGGGTTATTCATAGCCAGGTCTGCCAACACCTTACGGTTGATTTCGATACCTGCCTTATGGATAGCACCCATAAGCTGTGAATAGTTCATACCTTCCAGACGAGCTGCTGCATTGATACGCTGAATCCACAATGCACGGAATTCTCTTTTCTTAGCTTTGCGGTCACGGTAAGCATATGTAAGACCTTTTTCCCAAGTATTCTTAGCAACGGTCCAAACATTTTTTCTTGCACCAAAATAACCTCTGGTAAGACCTAAAATTCTTTTTCTCTTTGCTCTTGAAGCAACGTGATTTACTGATCTTGGCATAATTGTTTGTTTTTTGAATGTCAGCGCCGTTCAATTGGACTTATAGCTGACAGTTCGATTAATTAATTTGTTACTAATCTCTTTACGGGTTATCTCATACAAAGCAGATCCTTAACGTGCTTTTCGTTAGCTGGATCAAGTGTTGTGAAACGAACCAGATTTCTCTTACGTTTTGTACTCTTCTTTGTGAGGATGTGGCTATGATAAGCATGTTTCCTCTTGATTTTGCCCGATCCGGTAAGAGCGAATCTTTTTTTAGAACCGGAATTAGTCTTTGCTTTAAACATTGTTATAAACTTTTATTTAGTTATTTAATATGTATCAAACGATACACCTTTCATTATATACTATCAATCTTGAGGCTTTTCAGTCTTCTCCGATTTCTCTTTCTTAGACGATCCTTTCTTTGGAGAAATAAATATCATCATCTTTTTTCCCTCCAACATAGGAGCCTGATCTAATTTTCCATACTCTTCAAGGTCTGCAGTAAATCTTGCAAGCAGCTTTTCACCCTGTTCCTTGAACAATATTGAACGTCCCTTAAAGAAAACGTAAGCCTTTACTTTGTCACCACTCTGCAAAAAACTGATTGCATGCTTCAGTTTAAAGTTATAGTCATGGTCATCGGTCTGTGGCCCGAATCTAATCTCCTTAACCTCTATCTTAACCTGCTTAGCTTTTTGCTCTTTTTGCTTCTTCTTTAACTGATATAGAAACTTAGAAAAATCAACTATTCTGCAAACCGGAGGATTGGCATTTGGAGATATCATCACCAGGTCCAGTTCCTTTTCATCTGCAATGCTCAACGCCTCGCGTAGCGAAACCACTCTCGATTCTATATCATCACCTACGATGCGAACCTCTCTGGCACGTATCTGGTCATTAACCAGAAACTGATCACTCAAACTGTCTTTCTTCATTCAGCAGTTAATTAATTGTAATTTCTATCCTTGCTTTTGGTAAATTTCTATTCAATAAATCTTTAAGCGGGCGCAAATTTACCATTTATTTATCATATTATTAACTTCTTGAGCAATTTTTTCTCCAAATTCCTCAATTTTCATATTACCAAGGTTCTCTGCACCCTGTTTACGAACGTTAACTTCACCCTTTTCTGCTTCCTGTTCACCCACTACAAGCATATATGGAACGTGATTTACTTCGTTATCACGAATCTTTCTGCCAATCTTTTCGTTTCTATCATCTACAAATGCACGTACATCGTAGCGCTCCAGCATATCTTTCACCTTGTAAGCATATTCATTTGCTTTCTCAGAAATAGGCAAAATAGCAGCCTGGTCAGGCATGAGCCATAATGGGAACTTACCAGCTGTATGTTCTATGAGCACAGCCACAAAACGTTCCATAGAACCAAATGGTGCGCGGTGAATCATAACAGGGCGGAACTTCTGGTTATCGCTACCTACATATTCCAATTCGAAACGCTCCGGCAGGTTATAGTCAACCTGAATAGTACCCAATTGCCAACGACGACCAAGAGCATCTTTCACCATAAAGTCAAGCTTTGGACCATAGAATGCTGCTTCGCCATATTCAATTTTTGCAGGCAACCCCTTTTCTTGACAAGCCTCTACGATAGCCTGCTCAGCCTTTTCCCAAACTTCGTCACTTCCTACATACTTTTCATGATCTTCCGGATCTCTTAATGAGATTTGAGCCTCAAAGTTTTCAAATTCAAGAGCTTTAAAGATAATTTCAATAATCTCCATAACTCTGATAAACTCTTCCTTAACCTGATCCGGACGACAGAAGATATGAGCATCATCCTGAGTAAAGCTGCGTACACGTGTCAATCCGTGTAATTCACCAC
>JAFYMP010000020.1 GCA_017556585.1 Bacteroidaceae bacterium | reverse complement strand
GAGAATGCATTGTTTACCTATATGGGAGAATCCACCAATGCAACACCTGAATGGAATTTTGATGGTGGAAATATACTATCAGGTTCAGGATTTGGTCCTTATAGAATCTATTGGAATACACCGGGAACAAAACAGGTTACGTTAACTGTCAATGATGAGACCTACACCCGAATGATTTATGTTGACAAAAACGAAACATCGATTGATTTCCCAACTATTGTAATAGAAAACATACCATTAACTGTAAACATTCCGATTGGTATGAATGTAAGTTGGCATTTTAAGTTAAACAATGGTACATACGCTCCTATAAGTAATTACCACTCAATAGTAAGTGAGCATAACGGGACACTCACTTTCCATAAAGACAACAAAGACAAAGAAATAGAAAATTACATATTGGTGGCATTTATTGAAAATGAGAGCGGTTGCGAATCTGTTATAGAGTTTGAAGTCTCAATAGTTGGTAAAGACGCAAGGCCAAATATATCGGTAGTAACAGCAGATTCAAATGGAAACAACGTTATCAAGTGGGAAGTACCATCAGAGGTATGGTTCAGCCAGGTTCGCATACTGAAAGAGACTAACAGATACAATCAGTTTGTAGAGATTGGCACAGCAAGCATTTACGATGGTCAATATACAGACAAATCATCGAATGCAGCGACTAAGTCAGAACGTTATGTCATCCAACCGCTGATGAATGGTGTTGAAATGCCTCTAAGCGACACGCACCAGACATCTCACCTAACTATCAACCAGGGTATAAACAATAACATCTGGAACCTTATTTGGAATAGTTATGTTGGTGCAAACGTTGTATCATATAATATACTACGAGGCACATCTGCAGATAACATGGATGTAATTGCATCAGTTAATAGCGGTACTCTGTCATTTACAGACTACTCTCCAGACAGTAATGCACCTTACTACGCTATTGAATATGTAATAGCCGAAAATGCACGTGCAGCACGCAAAATGACCAAGGCAGGCACAGCTGTAAGCGGACGTTCAAATGTTGTAAACAGCAACAATACTGCTTCAACAATCCATGCAAAGAGTATTAACATCCTTTCAGCTAATGGTTCATACGAAACCAATGCTACCAATAGTGCATTGGCTCTATACGCTGAAATAATGCCTATCAATGCTTCTTACAAACAAGTTAAGTGGGAGATTGTTAAGGGTCATGATTTGGCTACCATATCATACGATGGTATACTTATGGCCACTACACCTAATGAAGGTGGTAAAGTAACAGTAAAAGCTACTACGCTTGATGGTACTAACCTGACTGCAACAAAGACCATTACCATTGGTGCAATCATTGACACAGGTATTGAACAGATAGTTCCGGATAATGATAGTATTTCAGATTCTTATGAGCAGTCATCTGTTAGGAAGGTTCTTGAAGATGGTCAACTATATATCATCCTTCCAAACGGAACCAAGTACACATCGACCGGCATAAGAGTTGAATAGAGATTATATTGATTATTCTACATCTATTAGAGTTACAGTAGTTTTCAAAGCTACTATATAAGAGCCGTTTTTTACACGATGTTCCAAGGGCTAAAACATTTTTAGTTCTTGGAACATCACTTTTCAGTGAATTATGTTTACCTTTGCATTTCTAAATTTACAAGGGTAAACATTTTTAATTAGATAACAGTGGATAAAAGAAGTTATTTTGGATTGGTGTTAGTAGGTCTTTTGCTTATAGTTATGACCTTACTAATGGGTAACAACAAGAAAAACAAAGCGCCTCAACAGGCTAAATACGAGAAAGAACTTGTACAGAAACAGGTAGAAAAAGACAGCATTCAAGAAGCTACATACGCCGTAGTACCTACTGCAGATTCTCTTTCCGCATTGTTTCCTGCAATGAATGGTGAAAACCAACAGGTTACATTGTCTAATGAACTTGTGGAGGTAACCTTGGCAACTAAAGGTGGTGTACCTTGCAGTGTCAAGTTATTCAACTATAAAGACCAACAGGGTTCAGACATAGTATTATTCAACCAGGACGAAATAAGCCTTAACATTAAGATTGACGGCAAGAATCAGAATATTTCCACAAAAGAACTGTACTTTACACCGGTAAATAAAAGTGCCAATTCAGTAACCATGCGTTTAAATACAAATGGTTATGGATATTTGGATTTTATCTATGCTTTGAATCCTGAGAGCTATATGCTTAATCTCACCATTCAGGCAAATGGTATGTCTAACTTCTTCTCCACAAACCTAAACAATTTATCAATAGATTGGATTCAGAACTTGCGTCAACAGGAAAAAGGATTTGAATTTGAGCAGCGCTACACTACTCTTACCTATAAACGTAACGACAAAAGAAAAGGAAAGTATATCACTGTAACAAAATCTACACGCAGCGAAGAGATTGAAGAACCATTGGATTGGATTGCCTTCAAAAACCAATTCTTTTCTTGCGTAATGATTTCAGACCAGGTGTTTGCAGAAAACACAAAACTATCTGCTTCACCATACGCTAAAGGTAAAGGTTACTTAAAGAAGATGATGGCAAAAACCAAAGTTAATTTTGACCCTAACGGTCAGGAAGCCACTCAACTTCAGTTCTACTTTGGTCCTAACGATTACAAAATCTTAAGAGAAAGCAACAGTTTGGTAGTTGGTGACAAGAAAGCTCGTCTGCACAATGTTATGGATTTAGGTTGGCCTATAGTAAGGGAATTTAACCGTTTCCTTATCATTCCACTGTTCAATCTACTTTCCAATTGGGGATTAAGCATGGGTTTGGTTATCCTTATTATGACTATAATACTTAAGATTGTTGTATATCCATTCACATACAAATCTTACATTTCATCGGCAAAAATGCGCGCATTGAAGCCATATATTGATGAAGTGAATATGAAGTACCCAAAACCTGAGGATGCAATGAAGAAACAACAGGAGACTATGGCTGTATATAGTAAATATGGTGTAAGTCCTATGGGTGGTTGTATTCCATCGCTTATTCAGATGCCTTTCTTTATGGCGTTCTTCTTCTTTGTTCCTAATGCTATTGAACTGAGACAGCAGAGTTTCCTTTGGGCAGAAGACCTTACCGGTTTTGACGATTTAATCAGCTGGACAAACAATATTCCTTTGATAGGTAATCACCTGAGCATATTCTGCGTATTGTTCTGTTTGTGTAACATTATCAACACTGTATTCTCAATGAAACAGCAACAGCAGCAGAGCATGTCACCGGAACAGGAACAGTCTATGAAGATGATGAAATGGATGATGTATATTATGCCAGTAGTATTCTTCTTTAGTTTCAACAACTATTCATCAGGTTTGAACTATTACTACTTTATATCATCATTGTTCAGCATTGGTATTATGATTTATCTGCGCAGAACAACAGACGAAAAGAAACTCCTTGCAAAGCTTGAAGCTAACTATGAAGCCAGCAAAAACGATCCAACCAGACGTAAGCAAGGCAATAACATGATGGCCCGTTTAGAAGCTATGCAGAAAGAACAAGAACGTCTTTTGCAGCAGCAACAAAAGAACAACAGAAAATAACAAAAACTATTTATAGCAGTGAGGAGGGCATTACATGTTCTCCTCACTTTTATTCAACATCAAACTATCTTTTGTATTTGTTCAAGTCGCTCTGATGCCACTCTAGCAATCCACAATTTAAATGGTTCAGCTTTAGGAGATGGTATTGATTGAATAATACGTAACATTGCTTCAGTATCAGCAAAATTAACCTTCTGCATACCACCAGCAGTAGATACTAAAAGGGGGGTGACAAATTGTCCCCATCCTTGCGCTAGCAATGGATCACGTTTTCTCATTTTTTTCAAATAATCAGCAGGATTGACACTATCTGTCAAAACTGCCACCACATCTGAAATTGAAAAATACCATTTTTCTTCTTTGTCATCCCATATAGCACGGACTCTTTTTTCTTCAAATAATTTAATAGCATTATGCTGTGTCATGGCGGATTTATTTTTGTTAACAACGCAAAGTTACTTATTTAAACTACACTTTCAAATGTAGAACAACAAAAATCATCAATTGTAATTCAGGAAATCAAGGAACTTATCTACATCAGGTTCAAAAGTGTAAGAACCTGAAAGCAAATTGCCTTCGCTGTCCAAAATAACATAGAAAGGCTGAGCATTAGCACCAAACTTATATCGTTCCAGAAGGCTCCATTTATCGCCTATAGTACGAACTTTCGTTGTCTTGCCACCCTCTTCCATTACAATTGTACGGTCCAACGGAGTCTTATCATCAACATAGAGCGACACCAAAACAAAATCTTCTTCAATCTTTTGCTTCACACGACTATCTACCCATACTACAGCCTCCATTTTACGGCAGTTAACACAACCAAATCCTGTAAAATCAAGCAGAACAGGTTTTCCTACTTTTTTTGCGTATGCCAATCCCTCTTCATAATTGGTAAACTGAGCTTCCAACATCTTCTCTGCATTTGCATTTTTCTGAGTAGTCATAGGCGGAGCAAAAGCACTTATAGCCTTTAATGGTTCTCCCTTTAAGCCCGGCACCAGATAGATGGCAAAACCAAAGCAAAGAATAGCCAACGCAATCTCCAACTTTGCAGGTTTAACACGCTCTTCACCCTCTTCCCTCTTCTTGAACTTTAGTAATCCAAGCAGGTACAGACCAAGAAGCAATGAAAGAATAATCCACAATACTATAAATGTATTACGCGATAAGATACCCCAACCGTATGCCATATCTGCCACAGAGAGGAACTTCAAGGCAAATGCCAATTCTATAAAACCTAAAACAACCTTCAGTTTATCCATCCAATCGCCCGATTTTGGAGCAGATTTCAGCCAATTTGGGAACATAGCAAATAGTGAGAATGGCAATGCCAAAGCCACAGCAAAACCAAGCATTCCCATCATAGGCATAAGCATTCCTTCGCCGGAGACAGCTTCCACTAAAAGGAATCCTATAATAGGTCCGGTACAAGAGAAAGAGACCAGACAGAGTGTAAATGCCATAAAGAATATTGAAGCCAATCCTGCTCCACTACGCGATTTACTGCTCATCATAGTGCTCCATGACGATGGTAATGTAATTTCAAACAGTCCAAAGAACGATAGTGCAAATACCACCAACAGCACAAAGAAAATCAGGTTTGGAATGGCATGGGTAGCCAATGCATTAAGTGCGCTTGCACCAAACAGCAATGTTATGAGCAGTCCCAATCCAACATAGATCACAATAATAGAGAGACCATACACAATAGCATCTCTTATGCTCTCCTTTCTTGAACCTGCACGTTTAATAAACATGCTGACCGTCATTGGGATAATTGGCCATACGCAAGGAGTAAAGATAGCCAACAATCCACCCAACATACCAGCCAGGAAGATACCCCAAAGACCTTTTGGAGCATTGGCAGTGGCATCTTCAAATTTTGAAAAATCTACAGGTTTCCACAGTGGAGAATCCAACAATGAAGCAGAATCCTTCTTGTCGTTCTCAGATACCGACAAATCTGCCGCACCACCTTCTGTATATAAGAACTCACACTTTTGCGGAGGCAGACAACTTTCATCATCACAAGCGCCATACTGCAATGCACCTTCTATATAATAGTTATCTTCTACCAAATAACGTTGAACAAAACGCACATTATTAGAGAAGTATCTAACCTGCATATCAAACAGATTATCAAACTTCTCTTGTTCCTCTCCTTCAAACTGCAAACCGCCTATAGCCACCGCTCCGGAAATGGAATCCAGAACCATTTCAGCCTGAGTAGGTCCCTTACCCTCTAAATTAGTTGAATATACATGCCAACCATTCGCTATGGAAAGATTGAAAGATATAGTAAGAGTATCGGCATTCAGTTCTTTTTTCACATCGGTCTTAACAGGTTGACTAGTACCTAATCCAAAAGGCACAGCCAACATAAGCCATAAAATCAACATCATCATATTTATTATTATTTAATTATTATGCAAAGGTAGTATTTTAGCAGAAAAAAACATAACTTCGCAGCCGTTTCAAACAAAAATCAATTATGTATAACAAAAGACAAGTTAAAGCAATAATACTGATTATTCTTTTAGCAACCGCAGCTATGGTTACAAGGTACGAAGTTAAATCAAGTGAAAAAAACAACGTGATAGGAAAGAACCAAATAGAGTTAGCAGATGGAACTCTTACTCCGGAAGCGCTATGGGCAATGGGACGCATAGGCAGCGTATCTGTTTCGCCCGATAAAAGCAAGATAGCATACCAGGTAACTTACTATGATGTAGCAGAAAACAAAGGCCATACAGTTATCTGTCTAATGAATATAGACGGAACAGATAACAAACAACTTACCAAATCGCACTATAACGAACATAGTCCGGCATGGTTATCTGATGGACGTATTGCATACATCAGCAATCGTAGCGGCAAAGAACAGATTTGGGCTATGGACACCAAGGGCAAACACAAGGAACAGCTATCTTTTGCAGAAAAAGATGTAGAAGGTTTCCTGTTTTCACCAGATGAAAGTCAGGTACTTATGATAATGAGCATACCAAACCCTTTAGTAAAAGAGCAGCAATACGAAGATCTGCCTAAAGCAACAGGTATGGTAGCAGAAGATTTAATGTATCGTCATTGGGACAGATGGGTAACATCTATTCCCCACCCATTCATAGCAGCTTTCGATGGCAAAAAAGTATCTGAGACCACATTAGATTTACTGAACGGAGAACCATACGAAAGCCCAATGCTACCATTTGGTGGTGTAGAACAGTTTGCTTGGAGCCCCGATTCAAAGACCATAGCATACACAAGCAGAAAAAAGACCGGTGTAGAACAGACCAAAAGCACCGATTCCGATATCTACCTATACACCATCATATCAGGAGAAACAAAAAACATCTGTAAAATAGATGGCGATTCAGATAGAAACATGGGTTATGATATCAATCCGCAATATAGCCCGGATGGTAAATACATTGCTTGGCAGAGCATGGAACGCGATGGTTATGAAAGCGATCGTAACCGCTTATATGTAATGGATTTAGCAACCAAAAAGAAATGGTCTGTAAGCGAAGATTTTGACAGCAATGTAGATAGTTATATATGGAACGACGAATCTAACGAATTGTATTTCATAGGCTCATGGCATGCCAGAATGTCTATATACAAAACCAACTTAGAGGGTAAAATCCAAACCATACATTCAGACTTATGTGATTATAGTTCTATAAGTTGGGGAGATTTTAGCAGAATAATTGCTACCAGACAATCTATTGCTAATGCTACAGAAATCTATTCAGTAGATTACAAACGCGGATTAGCAGAACGCCTTTCACACGAAAACGACCATATTTTCAATCAATTAGGCAAAATTAAGATAGAAGAACGTTGGATTAAAACTACCGATGGAAAGGATATGCTCACTTGGGTTATCTACCCTCCACACTTTGATCCATCTAAGAAATACCCCACCTTATTATATTGTCAAGGTGGTCCTCAAAGCATGGTATCTCAATTCTGGAGCTACCGTTGGAATTTCAATATAATGGCATCGCAGGGTTACATAGTTGTAGCGCCAAACAGACGCGGTCTCCCGGGTTTTGGTCAGGAGTGGAACGAAGCTATCAGCGGCGATTACGGCGGACAGTGTATGCAAGACCTTCTTACAGCCATAGACGAAGTTAGCAAAGAATCATTTGTAGATAAAGAGCGTTTGGGTTGTGTTGGTGCAAGCTTTGGCGGTTACTCCGTATATTGGATGGCAGGACACCACGAAGGCCGATTCAAAGCCTTTATAGCACACGATGGTATTTTCAACACTGAACAGCAGTATCTGGAAACAGAAGAGATGTGGTTCCCTAATTGGGATTTTGGTGGTGCATATTGGGAGAAAAACGATAAGACAGCAAGAACTTACGCGAACTCTCCACACCTATTTGTAGATAAATGGGATACCCCTATTCTCTGCATACATGGTGAAAAAGATTACAGAATTCTCTATTCTCAGGCAGTAGCAGCTTTCAATGCAGCAAAGCTACACGGAGTTCCTGCAGAACTGTTACTCTTCCCGGACGAAAACCATTGGGTAACCAAGCCACAAAACAGCATAATGTGGCAGCGCAGATTCTTTGGTTGGTTAGAAAAGTGGCTATAATAAAAGCATAAGAGGTTGTATCATCAAAATACAACCTCTTATTTTTCACGTACAATCTATTTTATATCGCGTTTCAATTTCTTTTTCTTGCGTATAGACCAACCAAAGAAACCTCTTGGGTTAGTAACGTCAAAATATTGACCATGGTTATATGCCAACAGATTCATGGCAGCCATATCCAACTGACCATTTTCTTGCAGATATGAATCTTCTACCACCACATTAACCACCTCTGCTATAAACATATCGTGAGAACCTAAAGGCTTAACTTCCACCACCTTACACTCTATAGAGACAGGCGATTCCAAAATAATGGGTGCATCTACAAATTCAGCCTTTTGCGGAGTTAGATTTGCCATTTCAAACTTATTGCAATCCCTGCCCGACTTTACGCCACAAAAATCAGTGGCAAATTCCAGATCTCTATTAGTCAGATTTATTACGAATGCACCGGTTCGCTTAATTATATCATACGAATGACGTTCCGGACGTATAGAGACATAGCACATAGGCGGATTACTACAAATAGTTCCTGTCCACGATACCGTAAGAACATTATACTCTTCCGGAGTAGCTCCACAACTAACCAAAACCGCAGGTAGCGGATATATCATTGTACCCGGTTTAAAATTCTGTTTCATAGTTCAGGACTTGTAAGTTGTTTAAATGAATAAGGTGTAGGCAGAGAAAAACGCATCAGTTCGCCTTTAATAGGATGAATAAAAGATAATCTGTAATTATGCAACATCAATCGGCGTGCAGGACTTGTTTCTGCACCATACTTCATATCTCCGGCTATAGGAGCACCTATATCGGACATGTGTACGCGAATCTGATTCTTCTTTCCTGTAAAAATCTCTACATCCACCAATGCATATCTACCCTTTGACTGAATTACCCTATAATGTGTTACGGCCATTTTGCCACGTTTAGCATCGGAAGTAGATTGTACTTGAAGATTATTTTTTTCCACCAGATAACTGGTTATATCATCTTCAGGCTTTTCAGGAACTTTCTCAGTCACACATATATATTTTCTCTCTTTCACATAAAAGTCCCAATTTTCACGCATCTCATCCTTTAGTTGCTCATTTTTTGAAAAGATAAGCACACCCGATGTAAACTGATCCAATCTGTGACAAACAAATAGTTCGGCATCAGGATTATCTCTGCGAAGATATTCAGTTAATATATAATGTGCTGTTTTCTCTCTTGTTGTTTCATTTGCAACAGAAAGCAGTCCCGATGCTTTTTCTATGACAATAAGCCATTCATCTTCATAAAGAATCTTAATCTGAGGATGAGAAAAGAGATAAAACGAACGTCCAAAATTTACATCAACAATATCACCCGGCAAAAGGGGCATATCAAATTGAGTAACCGGTTTCTTTTTTACCGCTATATGTTTATACTTAAGAAGAGCTTTAATCTCTGTTCTTGAAAGAGAAACAAGTTTCTCCATCAAAAATGGCAACAGAGTAGTCTCTTTTGTCACCGGAAAACTCTTAATATTATCTTTTTCCAGACGTCTTCTATTCCTATTTGGATTATTCCTGGCCATAACTGATATTTTTTTTTGCGAAATTATAGCATTTAGAGTCAATAAACAAAAAAAGCACTAAAAATGGAAAGAACTTTTGTTGCAAAAATCTATTCACATACATTTTTTGTCAAGATTATTTGGCAGTAATCATAAATATGTCATACTTTTGTAAGATAAATTTCTGAAAATGATAAATCATCGGTTAGTAGCGATGTTTTTTGTGTTATGTTAATAAGAACAATTAGGAGAAGTAGAGCTGTGAAGCCCTGCTTCTCCGCTTTTTTATCCATTATTTATTAAAAAAACCTCTCAATCGCTTGCACAGGTAAAATATTAGATATACTTTTGTATGTGTGTTTTTCATGGTATTAGATTTTATTTTAAGGGTTGCGGAACTGCGAAGTTCTGCAACTCTGCTTTTATGGGGTAGCACCTCGGATTTTCCGGCAAATCACAAAAAAAAAAGCTATAAAAAGTGCATTTTTAAACGTTTTTATACAAAATCGGATGTTTTTTGAACATAAACAAAGGCAAACAGGTAGTATCTTTGCAGTGCAAACAAAGAAATAGGAGACCACCTGTTGTGAAACCGGTTTATCCGCACGATTATTTATAATAGGACTATTAAACCGAATCGGCTCAGCATCCCCGCAGGGTCGATTTGTTTTTTTTAGCATTACAATAGAGAATCTTATTTTGTAATTGCCTATCTTTACAAGGATAAAACAAATAACAACAAAAAAGACATATAGAATATGATAAAAAACATTCTAAAGCTAACAAGTATTGCAATGGCTCTATTTGGAGTCATGTCTTGCAGTGTAAAAAATTCTGTAGATCTCCATTTTCAGTATGAAGACTATACAGACACCATCTTTTACAAGATAGATTCCACTGATAGCGTAAGTTACACTTTAAACATTTCCATACCTATAGCAACTACAAAAAATCAAGATTTCAACGATAGTTTTAATAGTATCTACACTGATTATTTTGATATACCCCACTCTACAAAAGCAGATTCAATTATACCGGAATTTGTAGCAAGACAGACAAAAGACTATAACAGTTTTATAGCAGAAACATTAGAATTTTTAAAAGAGGAAAAGGGTTCTTTTGGAACATCTATGTTCAATCACGAATATCTACTGAATTCAGAGATCAGCATGGAAGAAGATGCTGACATCATAAATCTTATTTTAGACCTGTATGTATATGAAGGTGGAGCACACGGATCTTCGCCTATAAGTTGTTATAATATTTCTGCACACGACGGTCATTTGGTAGATTTGGAAGAGATCTATTCTGCAGGTTACGAATCATTTGTTCTACCTGCAATAGAAAAGGCATTGATGGCAAAAGCCGGAGTATCTTCTTACGATCAGATTCATAATGCCGGATATTTTAGCGATGTAGAACTATACATACCGGATAATTACATTATAAGAAATGACAGTATAGACTTTTATTACAACGAATACGATATTGCACCTTATTATATGGGTACTACTAAAGTAACCATACCAAGATATGGCATAAAACCATAATTTTTAAAATTTAACTTTTATGAGTTAAGGTTATATTAATTATTGTTGCTATCTTCGCAATTGGAAAAAATATTTATCACAATAAATTAATTAACTAACAAATGTTCTAATATGAACAAGAGCAAAAAATTTACACTTATCGTTGCATCTCTTGTAATGCTTATTGGCTTACAGGGTTGCGCACCAAAGGGTGGCACAGGTAAAGCCCCTGTTTACAGCGATACCACTATCGTATTCGCTAAGTATTTCACACCAGCTACTACAAAAGCTATGACTCCTGACGAAGAGGGTTTCATCAGAAGATGGAGCGTATTGGAGCCAATTGAAAAAGCTAACCGTTCCAACACAGTATTTACTGATAGCTATATCAGAAATGCATTTGTTGAAACAGAGTATTTCCCAAATCAGTTCAGCGTTATTCCTAACGATGGCGACGTCGTAAAAGTTGGTAATCAGGAACTTAAATGGCATCAGATTGAAAGCAACATGTTCAACGTTAAGTTGTTCCGTTTTGCTACAGGTCTTGACAAACAGAAGTACGGCGTTATTTTCTGGGCTGTAACTATCATTGAATGTGAGGAAGAGATGAAAGACGTTCGTTTGGCAGTTGGATCAAACTCTGCTTCAATGTGGTGGTTGAATGGCGAAGAGGCTATGATTCTTTCAGGCGACAGACGTATGGTTGCTGACGATGGTATTTCACAGCGTCTTACTCTTAAAAAAGGTAAGAACGTTCTTAGAGGTGCCGTTATCAATGGTCCTGGTATGAGCGACTTCTGCGTTCGTTTCTACGACTCAAACAACGAGATTTTAAAGGATTTAAACATCGTACTTAATTAATTTGTAAAGCTATGAAATCAAGAAATATTGTAATGGGTTTGAGCGCCCTCTTAGCTCTCTCTTTCGCTCAGAAAGCAGACGCACAGGTTGGTGAACCATACATTCACGACCCTTCGACCATTATGGAGTGCGATGGTAAGTATTATACATTCGGCACAGGTGGTGGCGGTCTTATTTCAGAAGACGGTTGGACCTGGAATGGTGGTGCAGTTCGTCCTGGTGGCGGTGCAGCTCCTGATGCTATTAAAATTGGTGATCGTTACTTGGTAGCTTACAGTACTACCGGTGGTGGTCTTGGCGGTGGACACCGTGGTACAGTTGTTACAATGTGGAACAAGACTCTCGATCCTAACTCACCTGATTTTGAATATACAGAACCTATCCAGGTAGCAGCATCACTCAACGACGAAGACTGCGATGCTATTGACGCTGGTCTGTTGATGGGTCCTGACGGCCGTCTGTGGTGTACATACGGTACATACTTTGGTTTTATCCGCGTTATAGAACTTGACCCTGCAACAGGTGCTCGTATGGAAGGTTGCAGAGACATTGATATCGCTATCGACTGCGAAGCTACTACAATGATCTATCGTGATGGTTATTACTATCTGCTTGGTACACACGGTACTTGCTGCGACGGTGTAAACTCAACTTATAACATCGTAGTAGGTCGTTCAAAACAGCCTACAGGTCCATTTATTGACAATGTAGGTAGAGATATGTTGAAAGGTGGCGGTAAGATGGTTCTTGCAGCCGGTTACAGAATGACAGGTGCAGGTCACTTTGGTCTATACGAAGTATGCGAAGGCGTTCAGAAGATGTCTTGCCACTTTGAAGCTGACTTTGACCGTGGTGGTCGTAGCGTACTTGCTATCCGTCCATTGTTATGGAAGAACGGCTGGCCTGTAGCAGGTGAACCTTTCTTTGAAGGTACATATATGATTGAATCAGAAAGAAGAGGTTATGCTCTTGAACTTGCTGTTGACTTTGTACGTATGCAGGGTGGTATGCGTGGTTTCGGTGGCTTTGGTGGCGCTCGTGGCGCAACTCAGGCTCCAGTTATCATAGAAGAGCAGAAGTTGTCTGACGTTATCGGCACATGGCCAGAAGGTAACATCGACATCAGAATCGGTGACTACATGTTCCGTCCTCACCAGAAGTGGACTATCACAGCTGTTCCTGAAGCTGGTGGTTACTTAGGTGGCCCTTACTACAAGATTGTTATTGCTGGTACAGACAGAGCTCTTGCTGCTACAGCTGCTAAGGAAGTTACTACAGTTCCTGAATTTACAGGTGCTGACGAACAGCTCTGGAGAATTGATCAGTTGACAGACGGTACATTCCGTATCATGCCTAAGAAGGTTCCTGGTTGCAATGAAGAGCTTGTTCTCTATTCAGCAGGTGACAGCTTTGCAACTCTCGATAAGTTCGACATGAACAGCGACAATTCAAAGTGGAATTTCAGACAGAGATAATTCACTAACAACAACTACATATCATTGGAAAGTGTGTCGATTCGTCGGCACACTTTTTTCTTACAATATACGAACACCAGAATATAGAGACATAGATTCTATTTAACGAATCCTTTTGTGGCCCAGCGTTTGCTTTTCCAGCGATGTATAAAGATTATACCACGTATGTTTTCGTCCAAGAACAGAGCGCACCACAAAGCTACCAGTCCACCACCCAATGCTACACCAAACAGGTAACTGCAACCTACAGAAACCGTCCAGCAGAAAATTATGCCTATGGTAACAGGAAAATAAATATCTCCTGAACTACGCAGTGCATTTACACTGAACAGATTTATGGCGCGACCATTTTCTACCAAAACATCTGCCCACAGCACAGCAGTTCCCATAGCTATAATTTCCGGATTATCTGTCAGCATATTAAAGATGGGCTTTCCAAGTACAGCAGTAACAAGCGATAAAGCAACAGTGGTAAACACAGAAATACGCAGAACACGCTTTCCTAAAGTATATGCTGCATGAGTCTTCTTCATACCTACCAAATGACCTATTTGAATAGCACCGCCTTGTGCTAAAGCTATGGATAGCATATAGGTAAACATAACAATGTTCTGGCAGTATGTTCGTGTAGCAAGAGCTTCATTGCCAAGCATATTAATAAAATAGGTAATAACCACCTGAGAAAAGCTGTAAGACATCTGTTCGCCTGCCGATGGAATACCAATCTTTAGCAATTTCTTTAATTCATACCAAGGAAAAGGGTTAAAAAATTCTTTTGGAAACTTTGGAATATGTTTTTTGAACAATATTATAAACAGGAGTAAAAGAGCAACACCACGACATATTACAGTAGATATAGCAGCACCGCGAACACCAAGTGCAGGCAGTCCAAACTTACCAAAAATGAGTGCATAATTTCCCACTACATTGAGCAAATTCACCACACCCGACACCATCATTGGGTATTTGGCTTTATCTGCACTGCGCAAAGCCGCAGATATAGCAAGCGATACAGCCTGTAAAAATGCAAAGGCTCCAACTATGCGCATATAAGCCATAGCTTCCGGCATAATATCTGGACGAACTCCCATAATTCCAAGCAACCAGTCGGCTTTAAAATAGAGCAATGCACTAAACAGCAAACCACTAAAAAAGTTGAACACAATAGATATACCAACTACCTGTATTACTCTCTTATGTAGTTTAGCACCAATATATTGCGAACATAAAATAGATGTACCTAAAGAGATTACTTCAAAAATTATAAAGACCAAGTTTACAAGTTGGTTAACCAAACCTACTGCTGCAACACTATTATCTGAATGACGGCTTAGCATAAAAGTATCTACCGCACCCAACGCCATAATAAGAAATGTCTCCACCAGTATTGGACCTGCCAATCTGCTTAGTTGTCTGGAAAGTGTACCGTATCTCATCTAAATAAGTAGCTCTGTTTTTTTCGGGGTGCAAAGTTAGTAAAAATGACAACACATAGTTTTTGTATGAATATTCAGAACTTGCGACAGAGTGTTAAAATTTGTTTAATTTAGAAGAAAAAAGGTGGAAAGCGATAACAACTAAACTGA
Organism: Bacteroidaceae bacterium; assembly: GCA_017556585.1. Lineage (GTDB taxonomy): Bacteria > Bacteroidota > Bacteroidia > Bacteroidales > Bacteroidaceae > Colenecus. Next base: position 42,947 of record JAFYMP010000020.1, on the reverse strand, counting down.
ATGTGATTTACTTTTGCCGTCGATATGAACAACAATAGCGCATACTTCTTTTATTTTTACTTTACCAGACGTTTCGCCGGGTAACGTATTGTTGTATGTGTATAAATGATATAGCAAATTGAAGCCCGGGTCTGAAAGATTCGGGCTTTTTTGTACGAATAAACTAAACAACAACAGATATGATAGCAGTACTTAAAAGCGGAGTATCGGAACTCCAGAAGAATAGTTTGATTAAGTGGTTGGAAGCTCAAGGTGTAGGCATTCATCTTTCAGAAGGACAGTATCAGACCATTATAGGACTTATTGGCGATACCAGCAGAATAGATATAGACCTGCTTAACGGTTTGGAAATTATAGACCACGTTACCCGTATAAGCGATCCGTTTAAATGTGCAAACCGCCGTTTCCACCCTACAGACACAGTGGTAGAAATTGGCAGCGGAGAAAATACTGTAAAGATAGGTGGAGGTAATTTTGCTATAATAGCCGGTCCCTGTTCAGTAGAATCGGAAGCACAGATTATAGGTATAGCGCAAGATGTAAAAGCAGCCGGTGCTACCCTGCTGCGAGGTGGAGCGTTCAAACCGCGCACTTCGCCTTACGATTTTCAGGGACTGCGTGGCGAAGGTCTGGATTTATTGAGAAAGGCAAGAGAGGCTACAGGATTACCTATAGTAACCGAAATAATGAGTGCCAGCCACTTAGATATGTTTGAAGATGTAGATCTTATTCAGGTGGGTGCCAGAAATATGCAAAACTTTGAACTGCTGAAAGAATTGGGTAAACTAAGAAAGCCCATTCTGCTTAAACGCGGTCTCTCCAGTACACTTAAAGAGTGGCTTATGAGTGCCGAATATATTATGTCAGAAGGTAATGAAAACATTATTCTGTGCGAACGTGGCATACGCAGTTACGACCCATACACACGCAATGTTCTTGACCTGGCTGCTATTCCTATGGTAAAAGAGCTTTCACATCTGCCTATAATAGTAGATCCAAGCCATGCTACAGGCAAACGTTCACTGGTAGAATCTATGTCTATGGCTGCAACAGCTGCAGGTGCCGATGGTCTGATAATAGAGGTTCACAACGACCCTGAACACGCACTTTGCGATGGCGCACAGTCACTAACTCCTTCACAGTTCAGTACTGTATCGGCAAAAGTGAGTGAAATAAGAAAACTGTTCTGAATATGAAACAGATAGTTGGAGTTATAGGATTAGGTTTAATAGGTGGTTCTATTGCCAAGGCATATAAAGCTGCCGGATGGAAGGTGCTGGCTTATGACAGCAATCTATCCATTACAAGCTACGCCATTATATCCGGAACTGTTGATGCTGAACTTACTGCAAGCAGCCTGAAACAGTGCAGCGTTATACATATTGCCATCACCCCAAAGGCTGCCATTGAATATTTGCAACTGAATGCAGCCCACTTTCCAAAAGATGGTCTGGTAATTGATGATTGCGGCACTAAAAGCGGCATTACCTCTATTGGTTTCAAACTGGCTAAAGAGTATAGCTTTACATACGTTGGCGGTCATCCAATGGCTGGAAATCATCTGTCAGGATTCAAGAATTCAAAGGCTACTATGTTCAATAATGCTTCTATGATTATTGTACCACCTGAATTTGATGATATAAACCTATATGACAAAATCAAGCAGGCTATCAGACCAATGGGATTCAAAAAGGTGGTATTTACCACGGCTGATGACCACGACCGTATGATAGCATATACATCGCAACTGCCTCATGTAGTCTCTAATGCATTTATAAAAAGTCCAAGTGCACAGGAACACAAAGGTTACAGCGCCGGCAGTTTTAGAGATCTTACGCGCGTGGCTTGGTTAAATGAAAATATGTGGACCGAACTGTTTTTAGAGAACAAAGATAATTTGCTAAAAGAGATCAATCTGCTGATTGATAATCTGAAAGAGTATGCAAAAGCCTTAAATGACGAAAACAATGAATATCTTTGCAATCTGTTACGTGACGGACGAATAGCAAAAGAACTATCAGAGAAATAGAGATATGGATAGATACAACATAATAAAGGTGAATGCATCACATCAGTACAATGTTATGGTTTGCAACGGTATGTTGCCAGAATTGGGTAATGTAATGTCTAATTTGTTTGACAGATGCAGTATAGCCATTCTTACCGATGATATTGTAGATGCTCTATATGCCGATACAGTTATAAAGTCACTAAAAGCTAATGGTTTCCGTTGCATTAAACATACCATTCCAAATGGTGAAAGCAGCAAAAACATGGATTCTGTTCTATCATTCATAAACTTTATGGCAAGCGAACAGATTACCCGTTCCGATATGGTTCTGGCACTTGGAGGCGGTGTTATAGGTGATATGGCAGGATTTGCATCGGCTATCTATCTGCGCGGAATAAAATACATACAGGTTCCTACCACCCTGCTTGCTGCAGTAGATAGTTCTGTGGGGGGAAAGACAGCTGTAGATATATCTGCCGGCAAAAATCTGATAGGAGCTTTTCATCAACCGGCTTTGGTATTTTGCGATATCAGCACTCTGAACACTCTGCCTGCAAACATTATGCGCGATGGTTTTGCAGAGGTTATAAAGTACGGTATTATACTTGATAAAGATCTATACAACAAGCTATTAAAAAAGGATAGTGCTCTTTTGGAACAGATTATCTCCAGATGTATAGAGATTAAAAGAGATGTTGTGGCTGCAGATGAATTTGACAAGGGAGAACGTCAGCTACTGAATTTTGGCCACACCATTGGTCATAGCATAGAGCTACTGAGCAACTTTACCATTACACATGGAGAAGCTGTGGCAAAAGGTATGGTTATTGCCGCAAAATTGGGTAAAGAGTGTGGGTATGCAGATGTGGTAGAACCTATAAAAAACATCGTTGAAATGTACGGTTTTGATACATATTGCCCCTACTCTGCCACAGAAATCTATAAGGTGGCTTTATCTGACAAAAAGAGAGACAAAAATAACATTACCGTTGTATTACCCGAATCTATAGGAAAATGTGTATTACACACCATTTCAACGGAAGAATTTTACAATTTACTGAACAGAATAAAACTTTAAGATATGGAACTTGACAAATTGAGAGAAGAGATTGACAACGTGGATAACAATATCTGCAAGTTGTTCCAGGAGAGAATGAATATTGTCAATAAGATTGGCGAACTTAAAAGAAGCAATAACGAACCTATAAACAATGCTGCACGTGAAAGACAGGTTCTAACCCGTATTTCAAAGGCTCTGCCACCACACATGGAGGAATTCGGGCGTTCATTGTATCGTTCCATATTCGATATAAGTAAGGCATACGAATCTATGCACAAAGAGAAAGATTCTCCGCTGTATAAAGAGTTGGAAAGCATTATCCACGCACAACCGGAAGCATTCCCGGCACGTGCCATGGTGGCTTGTCAGGGAAGAGAAGGTGCATATTCACAGGCTGCAGCAGAACGTCTGTTCGAAGTACCGGAGATTATGTGGGCAAAAACTTTTGAAGGTGTGCTGAAAATGGTTTCTGAAGGATTCTGTCAATATGGTATTCTGCCTATTGAAAACTCCAGCGCCGGTTCGGTTAACGAGATTTACGATCTGCTGGTAAAATATGATGTTCATATAGTTCGCAGTACAAGAGTAAGAATAGACCATCTGCTTTTGGGTACAAAAGGTATGAAGTTAGAAAATGTAAAGACCATCTATTCTCATCCACAGGCAATACGTCAGTGCTCACATTTCCTTGATAATCTGAAAGATGTTCAGGTTATTCCTTGCGAAAACACTGCAATTGCAGCATCCATGGTTTCAAAAGATACCACAGGTACTATGGCATCTATATCGTCCAGAAGTTGTGCAGAACTCTACAATATGTCTGTTCTTGCAGATGGTATTCAGAACTATGACAGCAACCATACCCGTTTTATCTGCATTACAAAAGATCTGAAAATCTATCCTGGTGCAGACAGAACAAGTATTATGATGGTTATTCCAAACAAACCGGGCAAACTGTTCAGTGTACTGTCACGTTTCAGTGCCATTGGAGCCAACTTAGTAAAACTGGAAAGCCGTCCTATACCAAACAGAGATTTTGAATTTATGTTCTATTTCGACATAGAGTTATCTATTTATAACGACAAGTTTGCATCTTTGATAAGCGAACTTGATCACTGCGAAGAACAGTTCAAATACTTTGGCACTTACATTGAAATTATATGATGACCGAACAGACACTTGTTCCGCACGTTTTAAAAGGTAAAATCACCATTCCATCGTCAAAATCGGTGGTACATAGAATGATGATATGTGCTGCATTGGGCAACAAGCAGGTTCGCATAGATTGCAAAGGTGCCGGTAACGATATTACAGCCACCGCAAACTGTCTGAAGGCATTGGGGGCAGAGATAGAAATTACAGAAAGCTATATAACTGTTCAGCCACTCAGCAGAAACGACATTGGCAACACTCTGCACAAACTGAATTGCGGCGAAAGCGGCTCTACCTTGCGTTTTATGCTTCCGGTTGCAGCTGCACTTGGAGCATACTGCGAATTTAGTGGCGAAGGCAGACTGCCGGAGCGTCCGTTATCACCTCTGTATGAAGAGATGACTGCACACGGAATAGATCTAAGTGCCAATGGTACTCTTCCCCTACTCTGCAAAGGTCTGTTGCCGGGTGGCACATACACCATAGATGGCGGAGTCTCATCGCAATTCATATCCGGGCTGCTTATGGCACTGCCGGTAACTGAACAGGAGTGCAGAATTATTGTGACAGGCAGACGCGAAAGCACACCATATATTGATTTAACTATAAGTGTGCTTAAGCTTTTCGGCATAGAGGTAGAATCTACAGATTACGGTTATTTTATTCCTGAAGGTCAAAAATTCGCCACTCCATCGGAACTTTTTGCAGAAGGTGATTGGTCAAGTGCATCATTCTGGTTAGTGGCTGGTTGCATAGGTAAAGAACCTATAGAATGTAATGGTATAGATTACCACCACTCCGTTCAGGGCGACAAAAAGGTGGTGGATGTTTTACGCGCTATGGGTGCCAGAATAGAGACCGAAAACGGTTATACTATTGCGTATCCCTCTAAACTAAAAGGTATTGAAACGGATTGTTCCAATATACCCGACGCTGTCCCTATACTCTCTGTTGCTGCTGCTATGGCAAATTCTCCATCTACCTTTACCGGTATAGGCAGACTGCGTTTGAAAGAGAGCGACCGCGTAGAGACTACTATGCGTATGCTACAAGCATTCGGAATAAAGAGTTGTGCCACAGAAAATTCGCTTACCATATATCCCGGCATGCCTGTTGGCGGAAGTGTATGTTCGGCCGCAGACCACAGAATTGCAGCATCGGCAGCCATTATGGCTACAGTGGCCCACGGCAACACAAAAATAGACAATATGAAATGTATTGATAAATCGTATCCCGATTTTTGCAAAGATTATATTAACTTAGGCGGCAAATTCCACTAAAATGAAATATTGTAATAAGAACTACTGCGTAATGAATGCCACTATGGACGAAGATTTCAGACTCTCTCCGGCGGGCATTGCAGCCATATTTCAAGATTGTTTTGCTTCATATATGGCAAAACATCATTGTGCGGCTTTTGATTTAAGAAGGGAGGATAAAATGTGGATTATTTCCGATTTTACGTTTCACATGCTGCCTGTTCAACCATTTTGGGGCGAAACGGTACGTGTAGAACTATGGGTTCCTGAAGCTCCAGCTGTAAAAGTGTATGCCGAATACAGAATTTGGCACAAAAACAATGTGGTTGCATACGGTGACAGTACCTGGGCTATATTGGATATAGCAAAGCGCACCCCTATAAGAGCCAACACTCTGCTGAACAACATAGAAGTTGCAGATGAAATGGTGTTTGGTACTCACAGACACAAACAACCTGTATCAAAAGAGGTTGCATACAACCATACGCACATTACAAATAAGAGTGATGCAGATTTTAATCATCACGTTACAAACATGACCTATCTGTATGCTTGCCTTGCCGCACTGCCCACAGAGTATCAGGAATCGCATACAGTAACGGAATTGGGTATTTGGTTCAAGCAGGAATCTTTCATAGGAGAAAGTATGGAATGTACTGTTTATGCCACAGAAGAGCCGGATTTGTGGAACTTCCGTATTGTTACGGCAGGCGAAAGAGTATCTTGTCTGGCTACAATAAGATATGCAGACAAACCGGAAGCCGTAACAAATATGTTAAACGATAATCTTGAAATCAGACAATGAAAAAGATATTGGTTATAAATGGTCCTAATCTGAATTTTTTAGGCATTAGAGAGCCTGACATTTACGGCAAAAGTACATACGCAGATTTGGTGGAATGTATCAATAAAGCAGCTGTATTAAAGGGACTTGAAGTTGAGATATATCAGTCCAATCATGAAGGTTGTATAGTTGACAAAATTCAAGAAGCATACAACCATTTTGATGGAATTATAATTAATCCGGCAGCTTATACACATACCAGTGTAGCTATCCTTGATGCATTGAAAGCTGTTGGTCTGCCCACTGTAGAGGTACACCTGAGCAACATTAACAGTCGCGAAGAGTTTAGAAAGTTCTCATATATTTCTCTCTACGCCGCTAAAACTATCTGCGGTAAAGGGTTTGAAGGTTACACCGAAGCACTTGATTTCTTCTTATAAGCAAAAAAAGTTGTACCTTTGTCAATAAAGTTACATATATGGGAATAAAAGGTCCGATTAAGAGAGTTATAGAGTTTGTAAGAAACGGTATTTGGGAATTAGACACTACGCTGTTTGGTAAAAACAGAGCGCGAGCAGCCCAATATCTCAAGGTGCTTATTATGACCTTATCTACTTTCAGAAACCAAAAAGTGAACTACCGCGCAGTTGCATTGGCATACTTTACCACTATGGCACTTATCCCCTGTGTGGCTGTGGCTTTTGCCATAACAAGCGGATTTGGCATAGGCGATAAACTTGAAGAACTTCTTCTTCTCAACTTTTCCGGACAAGAAGCAATTATCAAACAGATTCTTATGTATGCCAACAATATAATAGGCATTATGGAACAGGGAGCATTTGGAATAATAAGTGCTGCCAGTTTTATATGGTTGGTGTTTTGGCTGATGATTCAGGTAGAGAAAGCTTTCAACTACATTTGGGAAGTTAAGGTATCACGCAAATTCTGGAAACGTATAAGTGCATATTTTGCAATTGTGATATTATTACCTTTTGTTATACTGATGTTTTTATCCACAACGTTGCTCTTTTCACACGGAAATGGTTTGATGAGTGCTATTTTAGATACTCCATATTGGGAAAATATATCAGAAGGTATGACTTGGCTGGCATCGTATGGTATTATCGTATTGGTACTTACCATGATGTACAAATTTATTCCCGGCACAAAGGTAAAGATATTCCGTGCTTTTCAAGCAGCCCTGATAACAGCTATCTTTTTCTGTCTGTTCCAATGGATATATTTGGAAACACAGATTTTCTTTAACCGTTTGAATGGTGTATTCGGTGCATTGGCAGCTATACCATTCCTGATGATGTGGCTGAATATTTCCTGGTTTATAGTGCTGTTTGGGGTAGAACTTTCATACGCATTCCAGAATGTTGAGACATATCGCCCACACAAAAAACAAGAATTAGAAGACGAATATGGAGAGTTATATACAGATTGACAATCTGACCAAAAGAATTGGTGATATAGTTCTGTTTGACAAACTCACCATAAATGTTGCAGAAGGCGAAAAAGTAGGTATTATAGCCAGAAACGGTATAGGCAAATCTACCTTACTTAACATTATTGCCGGTAAAGAAGACTATAATGATGGAAACATAATTTTCCGCCGTGATATTACCGTTTCTTATCTTGAACAGACTCCTGTTTTTGCTCCGGGTACAACCATACTGGAAGCCTGTTTCAGCAATGGTTCACCTGTTCTGCAAATCATATCAGAATATGAATCTGCAATGGCTGCAGGAGATCAGCATCGTATAGAAAAGGCTATTGCGTTAATGGACAGCAACGATGCATGGAATCATGAAACAAGGGCAAAACAGATTCTTACACAGCTTAATATCACCGAATTTAACCGTAAGGTAGATAATCTGTCGGGCGGTGAAATAAAAAGAGTGGCATTGGCAAGCGCACTCATTTCAAACCCCAATCTGCTAATATTGGACGAACCTACCAACCATCTTGATGTAGAGATTACCGAATGGCTGGAAGATTGGTTATGCAGTAGTAACATAACACTTCTGCTTGTAACACACGACCGCTATATGTTAGACAGGGTTTGTAACAGAATTATAGAGATTGATGATAGAAGAGCCTATTCATATTCCGGCAGTTACAGTTACTATATAGAAAAACGTCAAGAGCGTCTGGATGCTGAGGCTTCACAACGCGAAAGCGATTTGAACCTTTACAGAACAGAGATAGACTGGATGCGAAGAATGCCTTGCGCCAGAGGTACAAAGGCGCGTTACAGAAAGGAATCGTTCTACGAACTTGAAGAGCGTTTAAGCCACAAACGTGTAGAAAACAATGTTGTTCTGGATGTAAAAGCATCGTACATTGGCAAAAAGATTTTTGAAATTGAACATCTTTCCAAGAAGTTTGGAGATAAAGTTATTCTGAAGGATTTCAGTTACATCTTTACCAAAATGGAAAAGTTGGGCATTGTAGGAGCTAACGGAGTTGGCAAATCCACCTTTATTAAGATGCTACTGGGAATAGAACCACAGGACGGTGGTATAATAGAACGTGGAACTACATTAAAGATAGGCTATTATTCACAGGAAGGACTTAGGTTTAACGAAAACGAAAAGGTTATAGATGTAATTACCGACATAGCGGAACACGTAGATTTAGATGATGGCAGAAAGATGTCGGCCGGCCAGTTTTTACAGAAATTTCTCTTTTCTCCTGCTACACAGCACAAGTATGTATATAAGTTAAGTGGTGGCGAAAAGCGCAGACTCTATTTATGTTCCATACTTATGCAAAGTCCTAATTTCTTGATACTTGACGAACCTACCAACGATTTGGACATTCACACATTACAGGTTCTTGAGGAGTACTTGGCTTCGTTCAAAGGTTGCGTAATCATAATATCACATGACCGCTACTTTATGGATAAAACGGTAGATCATCTGCTGGTATTTGAAGGCAACGGTGTAGTTACGCAATTCCCTTCATCTTATAGTGACTTTATAGAATGGAAACGTCTGAAAGAGATTGAAGAGAAAAAGAAGCAGGAAGAGGAGCGCAACAAAAACAGTCAGAAGTTTGCCAAAACAGACAATAATCCAACTAAAAAGAGCGACAAACTCACCTATAAAGAGAAGCGCGAAATGGAAGCTATTGAAGCAGAATTGTCTAAATTAGAAGAAGAAAAGATGAATTTGGAGGAACTACTTAACAGTGGAACTCTACCTTTTGATAAACTGCAACAGCACTCAGCAAGAATAGGCGAAATTATAGATAGAACAGACGAAATTACCCTTCGTTGGCTCGAATTGAGCGAAAAATCTTAATTTTTTTCATCAAACATAGCTGAATTTCAAAAAATGGTATATAACTTTGCCGGCGAATGAAAGGGGGTGCCTCTTTTAATGAGGCTGAGATTATACCCTAGGAACCTGATTCGGTTAGTACCGACGTAGGGAGTGGAGTTCGAACTGTAGTCTTACCCTTTTCATTAGTTTAATATTAAAAATTAAAACTAAGATGAACAGGGTATTTTTATTTTCTGTCCTCACAGGACTATGCTGTGTTGCCGGCAATCAGGTTTGGGCAACAAACAACAATTCTGATGCAGATAGAGATATCACACTTGATGAAATAGTGGTATCTGCATCAATTGCATCGGAAGAGACTCCGATAACACAATCAACTATTGATAAGACATCTCTAAACAATAGTGCAACAGGTTCAAAAGAACTTCCATATCTTCTACAATCCATTCCCGGTGTAGTAGCTACATCAGACAATGGTCTGGGTATTGGTGCAGTATATTTCAAAATACGTGGTACAAACGACACCAGAATAAACATAACAATGGATGGAGTTCCATTGAACAGTCCGGAAGATCACGCTGTGTTCTGGGCAAACATGAACTCTTATTCAGGTTCATTGGAAAGTATTCAGGTTCAGAGAGGAGCAGGAACATCAACCAATGGAACTGGTGCTTTTGGTGCTACAGTTAATATGGTATCAGAAAAACCATCTCTTACACCACATATAGATGCAGAGGGAACTATGGGTAGCTACAACACTTACAATGGCACTATTAAGGCAAGTAGCGGACTTCTGTTTAACCATTTGGTACTTGACGGACGTTTTTCTGTAACAAATTCTGACGGTTATATAGATAGAACAAAATCTCATTTAGGTTCATACTTTACATCCGCATCATGGTATGGTAACGACTATCTTATCAAGCTTAAGAACTTTGGAAGCTTTGAACATACAGGTCAGGCATGGAATGGTGTTCCTTCCGATTCTATTGAAGCCGGCAAACGCACCTACAACAGTTTAGGAGTATTCTATGATCATAAAGATAGAATACATTTCCGTCCAACTACCGACAACTATCTTCAGAACCACACTCATCTTTCGTTCATTAAGAACATAAATGATTTATGGGACGCACAAGCTACCCTATTCTACACATACGGCATAGGTTACTATGAAGATATGAAAGACAATAGTAATCTGGCAAAGAAATTTGGTCTGAACAATTATGCCGGCATAGAGGGTGATGCAAACAGACAGAAATGGCTAAAAAACAACTCCTTAGGTGGTATTTTTAACGTAACCCGTAAATCAGACAGGTTAGATCTTACAATGGGAGGTGGTTTTCAGTATTTTGACGGCGACCATTGGGGAGAATTTGAAAGCATCATCAATTCTGCAGACAGCAGTAAGATAAATATAGGTAATGCTCACTACTATGACAGCAATGCCAAAAAGAACGATGCTAACATCTATCTGAAAGGTGTATATCATATTGGAGATAATCTGCATCTTTTTGCCGATGCACAATACCGCTATGTAAACTACCTGATTAGCGGCAATAACGATGTATTCATTAAAGATGGTAATGGCAAATACCACAACCAGTTACTTAACATAGATGAAACATTCCATTTCTTCAACCCGAAAGCAGGTATCAGCTATTCAGCCGATTGGGGAAACAGTTATTTCTCTGTTGCAAAAATAGAGCGCGAACCCACCAGAAACAACTACACAGACAATGGTGGCTCGCTTATGCCAAAAGCAGAAACACTGTACGACTATGAACTTGGATACAGGTACAAAGGCGATAATTGGTTTGCAGGCTTTAACCTATACTATATGGATTACAAGAACCAGCTTATAGCAACAGGTCAGTTGAGTGATATAGGCGAAGCACTTACAGAAAACGTAAAAGATTCATACAGAAGAGGTATTGAAATTGAGGCAGGTGCAACACTGTTTGACCACATTGTTTGGAATGGTAATGCCACATTCAGCCAAAACAAGATTGTAAACTTCACAGAATATGTAGATAATTGGGAGGGTAATCCACTACAGATACATTACAATGAAACAGATATAGCTCTATCGCCCGGTATTACTGCTTATAGTAGGTTATCAGCATCGTTCCTAAAAGGTTTCAATGCCTCTATTACTACAAACTATGTTGGCAGACAATATCTGGACAATTCATCTTGTAAAGAACGTTCACTTAATCCATACTGCGTAACAGATTTCAATATCAGTTACACATTCCATCCGCTATACTTCAAGGAAGCAAAGCTTAACTTACAGATTAACAATCTGTTCAACGAACAGTATTCTTCTAACGGATGGGTTTATACAGCAGTATCAGAAAGTTATGGCTACACAGCGAACAACCGTTATGTAGAGGACGGTCTGTTTGTTCAGGCACCAACAAGCCTGCTTACAACATTAACTCTTAAGTTCTGATTGTAAATGGAACAGCTAATGCAAAGCATAAAAGATTATATGGTATCCCAGTTTTCCGGAATGGACATCTGGGGTGCCATTCAAATAATTGGGTTGATACTTAGTTTTGTCTATCTGATTCTTGAATTCAGGCAGAAAGCATCAATGTGGATAGTCAGCGCATTAAGTTCTATTATCTATGCATGTGTCTATTTCAATTCTAAGATATATGCCGATATGGCATTCTGCTGTTTCAACATTATACTTTGCATTTACGGTTTCTACAAATGGTATAAACATTCAAATAAAGACGAAGTACAAAAAGATGAAAGTGAGCAAATTACCTACACTCACTTTACCCTACCCCTATTTGCAAAAACCGCTATTGTCAGCTTAGCCATTTGGGCTGTAATATATCTGATTCTTGAATACCTTACCGATTCTCCTGTACCGGCACTTGATGCTGTTACCACTATGTTGAATATTGTAGGTACCTGGGTTTTGGCACAAAAAATAATAGAGGTTTGGGGTATCTGGTTTATTGTAAATCTGATCTCAATATATATCTATTGCAAACGTGGTCTGCATTTCAGCACTATCCTACTCTACGTATTCTATCTACTTGCATCTGTTTACGGCTACATAAAATGGTATAGAAAAGGCACAAAATTTTCATAGCCTATAACTTTTTTGCTTACTTTTGTAGAGAACTGACCAATTAACTACATAAGTATAGCAATTATGCATAAGAAAATCATTCTATCAACAATGATTCTGTTCACTGCACTTACAGCTTTTGCACAGAAGAATTATGAAATTGGTAATCCTAAAGATGAAGCCAATTATGGTTATTTGAAAGATTATGCTCCACTTAAGGATTACATTGATTACGAAAAGTACCCTAACTTTAAGTTAGGTACAGGTACTACAGTGAGCAATTACCTTAATAATGCTACAGTAAAAGGATTTACAAACGACAACTTTACTGAAACTGTAGCAGGCAATGCCATGAAGATGTCCAGTTGTGTCAGGAATGATGGAACTATGGACTTTACACAGGTAAAGAACTATGTCAATGCAGCCACACAGGCAGGATTAGCTGTTTATGGTCATACTTTGGCATGGCATGCGCAGCAAGCAAACGGATGGTTAAACAGTCTAATCAAAGACATTCCTGCCGAACCGTTTGAAAACCCCGATACCACTGTGTATGTAGAGGTTAAATCAAAAGATTTCTGTACAGACCAGAGTGTGGGATGGACTGCCGACAAAACACAATATGGATTCTCAATTGACTACTCTTCCACAAATGGTCTGCACTTAAAGACCACTAAAGAGAACAAATCATGGGAAGTACAGTTTGTTGCATTAGGTGGAATTCCATTGGAAAAAGGTAAAACATATAAAGTTACCATAACTGCTAAAGGAAGTACACAGGGTAAACTCTACACAAAACTTGGCGATTGGGGTGGAGGTGTAAATCTTACTACTACCTTCACAACCGAATGGAAAGATATAGAACTCTTATACAAAAATTCCACAGGAGGCGATTTTCTACTCTTACAGTGTGGCGATTATGTGGGAGACCTCTACATAAAGAGCATCAAAGTAGAAGAACCTGTAGGAGCTTTGATAATAAATGAACCACTACGTTATCTAAAGGTTGAAACAACAGCCAGAACAGCTGAAGTATGGGACAATCAGTTCTGGATAGTAAGTTCTACAAACTTCAACAAAGGTTCTAAGTTTGTGTTTACTGCAAAAGTACGCGCAGACAAAAATGCAAAGGCATCTACTCAGATACACAATACTCCAGGCAGTTATGTTCACTATCAGGCAATAGGCGATGTTCAGTTTACTACCGAATGGAAAACTATTCAAGTAAGCGGTACACTTGCAGAATCTGGTAAATCAATTGCCTTTAATCTTAGCGAACTGGCAGAAGCCAACGTATATTATTTTGATGATATAAGTTTCAAGGTAGGTGGTATAGAGAAGATTAAAAACGGTTCTATAGATGGAACAGAACTGGGTAGTTTCAAGATGAAAAAGGCCGGTGGCAGTGTAGTAGCTCCTGCAGTAGAAGAGGAACCATTCTATATTCAATTACCACAAAGCACCCCATTATCGGCACAAGTAAAGCACGACACACTTGTTTGGGCTATGGACAAGTGGATAAAGGGAATGATGCAGGCTTGTAATGGCAAAGTAAAATCATGGGATGTTGTAAACGAAGCCATCTCCGGTGGTGGTGATGACGGTAGTGGAAACTACACATTGCAGCACGATAATGGTTCGGGCAATGATTTCTTCTGGCAAGACCACATGGGCGATCTGGAATATGTACGCAGTGCAATCCGCCTGGCAAGAAAATATGGGCCGAAAGATATTAAGCTCTTTATCAATGACTACAATCTGGAAAGTGATTGGGACAACAATAAAAAGCTAAAATCTCTAATTAACTGGATAAAGAAATGGGAAGCTGATGGTGTAACTTATGTAGATGGTATAGGGACACAGATGCATATCTCCTACTATATGAATGCCAACACTCAGAAGAGTAAAGAGAACGCAATTGTGAATATGTTTACTCTTATGGCCAAGACAGGTAAACTGGTTCGCGTAAGTGAACTGGACATGGGTGTGGTAGATGCAAATGGCAACAGCGTACCTACAGCACAAATGACTGAAGCCATGCACCATAAGATGGCCGATTTCTATGAATGGATTATTAAAAAGTATCTGGAGATAGTTCCACCTGAACAGCAGGCAGGTATCTGTTTCTGGTGTCCTACAGATTCTCCTTCAAATAGTGGCTGGCGTGCAGACACTCCTGTTGGAATATGGACTCTGGACTATTATCGCAAACATGTATATGCCGGTATTGTAAGAGGTTTAGGAGGTGTAGTAACAGGAATTGATGCTATTGAAGACAACGAAACTGTTACCGACAACAGTATGGAGCCTGCAGTTATCTATACATTGACAGGAATACGCATGCCGGAAGGCACTAAGGTTTCTGACCTACCTAAAGGAATTTACATTGTCAATGGCAAGAAAGTAGTTAAATAACCAAACTAACATAACTTTAAGAGGGTTCATCTCTGACGAGACGAACCCTCTTTTGTTTTTAATTGGCGCGAAGCGCGCTTCCGGAGGAAGCCCTATAAACAAGGATTAATATAAATGCTACAGAGTAGCGTTTATATCGGTTACTGCTGCAATTAAGGCATCTATATTTTCCTGTTTTGCACCCATTGGCAAACCACCACCGGTACTCAACATCAAACCGTGGTGACTAGCATTGGCTGCAATATATCTTGTAACAATATCTTTTGTAGTGTTATATACAGTTTCAGGAGTATCGTTAACAAGTAGCATTGGAGGTACATTACCCATTAGCACAACCTTATCGCCTGCCATCTTACGACTCTCAACAATATCCTGGGTATGGGTAAAGTTAAATACATCTACACCCATCTCCTGCAAATGAGGATAGCAAGAATTTGAAGTAAAGTCATTGTGGAAGTAGTGACGTAGTTCAGGGAATGAAGAGAATATCTCCTTCATATATGGCATACATAGTGTAGTGAAATCATCAGGGCTGAAATAACCACAAACATCGTCCAACACCATAATTGCTTTTGCTGTCTTTACATTTTCCAACTGAGCTTCCAACCAAAGTTTTACAATCTTGGTGGTTTTCTGCAATAATACATCTGCTGCTTCCGGATTTATCATCATCAGCATCAGAAGCTGAGTTACTGTAAAGATATGAGATGCAACGGTAAACGGTCCACGGGCACATACCATATATACCTCATCACCATCTGCCTCTAATTGTGGCTGATACAGACGCTGCTGATTAAGCAGGAACGGCATTATACCATCAATCTTTGGATCCGGAATCTGTAAGTTCTTGAATATCTCTTCTGCTTTATCCAAATCTTCTGTCAGAGGATGCAGATGTGGCAGATTATCGTCAAAATAACATGTAGGGCATCCAAAACCGCTTGGTTCTGCCACCATACCATATTCTACCCACCAACCCGGAACAAAAGCAGCTTCGGGGAAATCTTTACGAATTTTACGGTTATCAGCCATCCAAACATCATTACGAGCATAATAATCCATAAATGTATGTCCGCAATAACCGGGTATCCAGGGGCTGTCAGCAATAAGTGCTACAGGAATCTTACTGTTCTTATGGTCGATTGTCTCTTCCAAAAGTTTAATTTGTTCTGCATTCATATTATTTCTGTTTTAAATTGTTGCATTAAATAGTGATTCTATATTCTCAAATGGAGTTTCAGGTGGAACATCGCAACCTGTAGATAGAATAAAGTTATTATGCTTATCTGCCAGTTTGATAAGTTGCTTTGCTACATCTTCTACTTGCTGCGGAGTACCAAACTTCATTATCTCAACAGGATTGATATTTCCGCTCACGGCTATATCGGCAGGAACCTCTTCAAGCACCTGAGCCATATCTATTGCATTACCGAAATGCAGTGCTGCCGCTCCTGTTTCTATCATTGCCTTTGTACACTGTCCTGTATTTCCACAGTTGTGTAGCATAACTACAAAATTATCGTCTTGAACGGCATCAACAATAGTCTTTACAAAACGCGATGAGTATGCCTGACAATCATCGTTAGACAAGAGTCCTGCCGCAGGTTCTGCCATAACAACACCTGCACTGCCACTGGCTTTTATCTGTTTACAGTACTCCAGTATAAACTGTGTACACTTATCCAGAAGCAGATTTGCAGTATCCGGTTCTATGTACATAGCCATCATCAGTTCAGTCATGTCGTACAGACGACCTGCCAATGAGAATGGTCCTATACATCCGCCAAACAGAGGCACATCAAGTTCTGCTGTTGCCAATCTGTTTGCTTTAAGATACTCAGGTACACGCTTTGTATCCAATGATGGTATCTGCAAAGCCTCTACATCGGCTGCCGATTCTAACATTCTACCCGACACTGTAGGTACTTCGTTATCGTCAAAGACAATATTTGCACCGAATGCTTCGGCCTCCATAGAAAGATCCATAATTGTTGTAGATGCCACCGATTGTGGAAAACGCTTTCTGAGAGCCATTACAGCCTCATAGTGAGTCTGACCATCTTTTACAGCATCTATAACTTTCTTACCTATCAGTTCTATACCGGGATGAGTCATGATAGGCATCACCGGAATTCTATCTGTAGTAAGTATTTTGCTTATTGTCTTATTCATATAAGCTATTTACTTAAGTTCGTATGCAGGTAACTTTTCCAAAGCAGGAGTTTCATAGTTTGAAATACCCAATCGTACACGTCTTAACTCTTCCAGTGTATGTTGAGGCGCTGTACAATCTTCCGGTATTTCCATACCTGAGAATGTCTGGAAATAGAGCATACAAGCATCTCTCCACCAGATTGCATCCTTTGCCTGACGTACTATCTTTCTGTGAATATTTTCGTAGCGCTGACTATCTACATACTTTTCTACAGATTCCCATACCTTTATGAAAGATGCAGCTTCGTCAATACCCTCCTGATATGTGTAGCAGAGTTCATCCCACAATGTTCTTCCGCTCTTCATCTTATAATCCCAAGGCAGATGATGGAACCATAAAATCAAATTTTCCGGACAGGTCTCAACATTGTTATAGAGAGATTTCAATGGTTCATGATACTGTTCTACAGCCGCACTACCATTCATTGTTCTATCAAAACCGATACCGTCTTTTGCTGCCTTGTGATAGTAAAGAGGTGACCAGTCTGGACGTGAAGCACCTTCCCAAGGTCCCGGACCATAATGTCCCTGACCTGAGAATATATGATGTAAACCAAGAGGCATTTCATACTTAACATTAGTTTCACGTGACATCAGCATCATCTCTTTAACAGGCTCTATAAACTTCTTTTCACTGCTGAAAGTCTGCTTTATCCATTCATCTGCAATCTGTTCCGATGACAATTCAGGATTCCAAGCCATACGTCCGTATGCATACCAGTTTGACTGTGCAAAATGATGTCCGCACCAGTTGATACTGTCACCAATATTGGTTACACCGGCAATAGCATTAATTGGACGGCTATGTGTTACACCCTTTGTAATCTCTGAAACGGTTGAACCTTCTCCCTTCTGATAGGTATCTGAATCTAAACACTCTTTCCACATTGGGTGCAGATATACAAGATGGTTTGAGAAGCCAAGATATTCCTGGGTAATCTGGAATTCTGCCATTACGTTTGTATTCTCCAACTGACCAAATAATGGGCTAAATGGTTCACGAGGTTGGAAATCAATAGGTCCGTTCTTAATCTGTATAATCACATTATCACGGAACTGTCCATCAAATCTAACAAACTCTTCGCAAGCCTGTTTTGCACGGTCAGGTGACTGAGCATCATATACAAATGCACGCCACATTACTATACCACCGTATGGAGCTACAGCATCTGCTATCATATTTGCGCCATCAGCATGTGTTCTGCCATAATCCTGAGGGCCAGACTGTCCTTCTGAATTTGCCTTAACCAGGAATCCACCAAAATCGGGAATAATTGAATAAATTTCTTTTACCTTATCATTCCACCACTGAATAACATCCTTGTCAAGAGGATCGGATGTCTTCAGATTGGCCAAATGTTTTGGCGATGCAAAGTTCAAAGAGAGATATACTTTCAATCCGTATGGACGGAAAATGTCTGCCAGCACCTTTACTTTCTGAAGATATTCAGGTGTAAGCATTACAGGATTTGCATTTACATTGTTCAGAACAGTTCCATTAATACCAATTGATGCATTTGCACGAGCATACTCTTCATAAACCGGAGATATTTTATTAGGCAGTTCATCCCATTTCCATAGTGATTTACCTGCATAACCACGCTCTATTGTACCATTAGGATTGTCCCAATGGTTCAATATACGATTATGGAATGCCGGAAGTTCTGTTTTTGAAAATGCTTTTTTACCCAACTGACCGCTCTCCTGCATACGAATCAGATCGTATGTTCCATAAAGTGCAGCTACCTGAGTATTGGCAAAAATAACAACTGAATCTGCATTGTAATCAATTACGAAACCCTCATTGCCAAGTTCTTCATTTCTTTGACCCAGCAGTTTTACATTAACAACCTGTTTACCTTTCCAGTTGTTGTTAATTTCATTCTGCAATATTGCCATAGTGGTTTTTGTTGGTGACAGAGTTTGTTCTTCTCCTAACGAATTAAACCACAAATTGTGACCGTCAGTATTGGTTGGTACGGTCTGATTTGCGTTACACGACAGCAGTCCTAAGAAAGCTATCGAAAGCAAAGATGTTCTAAAAGTTTTCATCATATTTATAAGAATTATAATTGTTCAGTATAAATGGGCAGAATAAATGGTTTATCAAAACCTTCCACTTCTACCTCTACTTGCATCTCTCCCACCTTACGAGTAGATTGTACTACTATTAACGCTTTACCAAAATAGGTCTTAATACTATTGCCGGCAAAAGAGCCTTCACGACGCAAATCTCCAGTGTCTAAACAACGGAATACGCCTTCGCCTGTTACTTTTACAGTTACTCTTCTATTATCCGTTTGCGCTTCTATTCCATTTTCATCATAAAGTGTCAATTTGATATGACTCAAATCCTGGCCATCTGCCTTGATTCTGGTAACATCGGGTTCTAAAACTACTTTAACGGCCTCGGTATGCGCTTGAAGAGTATCTCTGCACACCTCTACGCCATCTTTATATGCTATAGCATAAACTATTCTGTCCTTTCTGTAAGGCTGATTCCATATTATTGTATTATTGTCATAATCGGCTGTTTTACGGAATCCAAAGTCTTTCATACTGCCGTCCCAATGTGGTCCAAACAGTTTAACTGAATCACAGTTTGTAACTGTTCTAACCTCTACACAACGTTCATCTGTATAAGGTAGCATCCAATTATCGGCCATAGGTGGATACTGCCAGTGATCCTTACCTGCCGGAATATCGTATGAATTATCGCGCACCATTATACGCATAAATGGTTCATCATTCCAAACAGAACGCAGATATGCAGCTTCCGGTTTCTCAAACATACACATGTCAAACGGACAGCTACTCCAACCCTTACTTGGCCAAGCCGAAGCTTCACCTATATAATCTACTCCTGCCCACAGGAATGAACCTGCTATAAAATCATTATCCTTAACAAAGTTCCAAGGTGCGTAATCAACATAGTCTCTGACATCATTCTGAAGCATTCCGCTATAGAATGGGAATGCTTCTGTTACTATCATCACTCTTTCCGGAAAACGTTTGTGGTCTGCAATCAATCTGTTTTCCAAATAGTTATAGCCCATAATATCAGTTACACTGCCAAATTCATCGGTAAATCCCTGCTGACCTGCCAGACATACCGGGCGTGATGGTTCCAGTTCGTGTACATAATCCTGCATTATCTTTGCACGCTGAGGACCTACCGAATTATCAAACGCCTCCTGCACTTCATTGCCAATACTCCACATTACAATAGACGGATGATTTCTATCACGAACAATCATATCCTTTATATCCTGCTTCCAACTGGTGTGATAAAATTCTGCATAATATCCGGAATCCCATTTATCAAAGGCTTCGTCCATAACCACGAATCCCAAAGTATCACACATCTGCAAAAATTCAGGCGATGGAGGATTATGACTGCAACGAATGGCATTAACCCCAAACTCTTTTAAAATTTGAAGACGACGTTCATAACTTCTATCAGGTACACCGGCGCCAAAACTACCGGCATCCTGATGCAGACATACACCCTTCAACTTAATGTTTTCTCCATTTAGCCAGAAACCCGTGTTATTATTAAATTCAAAGTAACGTACACCAAAATCTGTGGTGTAACTATCCAACGTGCGGCTTCCGCTCTTTATAGTGGTCTGTACAGAGTAAAGATGTGGATTGTCTATAGACCATAACTCCGGAGATGAGATTGAAAATTGCTGGGCAAAATCTGCAGTATCATTTGCTGCCACCAATACAGCGCCCTCTACCGACACCTTTTTTCCATCTATTTTCAGGGATTTACCATCTTTTCCAACCAATGTCTGAACTACCTTAAGTTGTTTATCTGTATCTGTAGAGTTCACAATGCTGGTTACAATATTCACATTGGCACTCTCTTCCGAAATTTCAGGAGTGGTTATGTATGTACCCCATGTTGCTACATGTATAGGGTCTGTTATCTGCAACCACGCATGACGATAAATTCCAGAACCGGTGTACCAGCGTGATTCCTCGGCATGATCTACATGTACAAATATTACATTATTTTTGCCAAATTCCATATAATCAGTAAGGTCATATTCAAAACTTGTATAACCATATCTGTGATAACCTACTTTATTACCGTTTATATAGATAGTAGCCTTATGATATATACCGTCAAATACAATTGATATTCTTTTGCCTTTGTATGATGATGGAACATAGAACTCTTTTCTATATAGTCCTATTCCACCTGGCAAATATCCGCTGGAACCTCCCGCAGAGACTTCAAAAGGCAGATAAATACTCCAATCATGGGGTAATTGCACTTTCTCCCATTCCCATTGTGTAGGTACGTAATTCGGATTCACAGCTTCAACACATTCACCAAGATGAAACTGCCAATCAAAGTCAAAATTTTCTCTGATTCTTTGTGCTTGCACCACTTGAAAAGCAGTAAGCAAACAACAGGAAATAAATAGCAAAGTTCTTCTCATATACATACCAACTCTCATTCATTGTTCGTAAGCCAGATTTGGAACTACCTGTGGTTCCAGAATCTTATCTAATGCGGCTGTTATGGCCGATATTGTAGTCAATCTGCTGCGCAATACAATCTTGCAATCAAAATTCTGAGTTCTGTTTATCCCTTCAGGTGGCAAATACGAATCGTATTCCTGTAACACAACAGCAGGGCTATACTCCTTGACAAGTTTCATAACTTCATTCATTACCGGATAGTCAAAAAATATTGTAATATTCTTTTCTACATATCTGGTAACTATTTCAGCATTATTTAGCACCTCTACAGTTGCCTGTCTGTATGCCTCTATCAATCCGCTTGTACCAAGCTTTACACCCCCAAAATACCTTACTACCGCCACAAGTACATCTGTTAGTCCCCTACTGTTTATCTGTCCTAATATAGGTTTACCGGCAGTACCCGATGGTTCTCCATTATCGTTTACTCTCCATTCCAACCTTTCAGGTCCTAACATATAGGCATAACATACGTGACGCGCATCGTAGTATTTCTTTTGAACATCGGTAACTATGCTCTTTATCTGTTCGGTATTCTCTACATGAAAAGAGAATGCATAGAACTTACTCCGTTTTTCGGAATATTCGCCCTCAGCAGTTCCATTTACTGTTAGATATGAATCAAGAATACCTTCTTCCATACACTCCATAGTTAACCAATGTTACAATAATTTTCAAAAATACCACATATTATTCAAACCTACAAATTTGGAACAACAATAATAAAAAAAGCGGCGATTACATTATTGCAATCGCCACCATATAAAAGTCTTAATCAAATCTAATAGATATCAGGCCAATTTATGTATTACCAATCCTGAACGTAGCTTTGGTTCAAACCAGGTTGTCTTTGGAGGCATAATATTACCGCTATCAGCAATATCCATAAGTTGTTTCATAGAAACCGGATATAAAGCCAAAGCAGCTTTCATTTCGCCACTGTCAACTCTCTTCTTTAGTTCACCGAGTCCACGAATTCCGCCCACAAAATCAACTCTCTTATCGCGACGTAAATCCTTTATACCCAGCAATTCATCCAAGATAAGGTTCGAAGATATTGTAACATCGAGTACACCTATTGGGTCTGAATCGTCGTATGTACCCTCTTTTGCATTCAGCTGATACCATTCTCCATCCAGATAGAGAGAGAATTCATGCAGTGCAGCAGGTTTGTATATATCAGCACCCTTTTTAACAACATTGAAGTTCTTTGTCAGAGCATCTAAAAATTCCTGCGATGTCATTCCGTTCAGGTCTTTAACCACGCGGTTGTAATCAATGATTGTCAGCTGACTTGCAGGGAAACATACTGCCATAAAGTAGTTGTACTCTTCATCACCTTTGTGGTCCGGATTCTGCTTTGCTTTTTCTGCGCCTACCAGAGCTGCTGCTGCAGAACGATGGTGACCATCTGCAATATATAGCGATGGAATGGCAGAAAATGCCTCTGTAACGGCAGCTATATCTGCATCATTATCTATTATCCAGAGCTGATGACGGAAGCCATCATCTTTTGCTGTGAAATCATATTCCGGAGCTGATGTTATATATTTTGCAACAATAGCATCCAATGCGGCATTATCAGGATAAGCAAAGAATACAGGTTCTATATTTGCATTGTTTATACGAACATGCTTCATTCTATCCTCTTCCTTATCAGGACGGGTAAGTTCATGTTTCTTGATATTGCCATTCAGATAATCTTCTACGTATGCACCTACTACAAGACCATACTGAGTCTTGCCGTTCATTGTCTGAGCGTAGATATAGTACTGTTCCTTTGCATCCTGTACCAGCCAGCCCTGCTGCTGGAACTTTGCAAAGTTTTCCACAGCCTTATCATAAACTTTTGGATCATGATCTTCAGTTCCTGCAGGAAAATCAATCTCCGGCTTGATGATATGATAAAGTGACATCTCATTATCACCTGCTTCAATACGTGCCTCTTCAGAGTTCAATACATCGTATGGACGGCTCTGAACGTTCTCTACTAATGCTTTTGGAGGACGTACCCCCTTGAATGGTTTTACTATTGCCATACTGTCTCTATTTAAATGAAAGCTCCCGCAAACGGAGTTCAAACCGCCAACGGGAGTTTTCCTATTCTACCTGTTTATCTGTTTACCATGAATTTTGTGCATCCATCCTTGATGAATCCAACAATCTGATTTGCTGCTGCTATACCTGCATTGATATTTGCCTCTGCTGTCTGAGCACCCATCTTTTTAGGTGTTGAGAAATATCTGTCAGCAAACAGTTCTTCAAATTTTGCAGCATTTGAAGGCTGAATATCAGTCACAAACTTGATATCTGCACGTTCCTGCATAAGAGCAATGAGTTCTTCTTCATTGATAATCTCCTTACGTGCTGAATTTACAACAACTGCATTCTTTGGCATCATACCAATAAGTTCTGCATTGATTGAACCACGGGTTTCATCTGTTGCAGGAAGATGCAAAGAGATAAACTGACACTCTTTATACATCTGTTCTACTGAATCCATAGCCTGAACTCCAGCTTGCTCAATCACCTCTTTAGGGCAATAAGCATCGTATGCGCAAACTTCCATTCCAAAGCCTTTTGCTATACGAGCCACATTACGGCCTACATTACCAAAAGCATGAATACCTAACTTCTTACCCATCAGTTCTGTACCTGATGTACCATTATAGAAGTTACGAACTGCAAAGACCATCAAACCAAACACCAATTCTGCTACTGCGTTTGCATTCTGGCCGGGTGTATTCATTACACATACTCCATGAGCTGTAGCTGCAGCTAAATCTACATTATCGTAGCCGGCACCTGCACGTACAACTATTTTCAGTTGTTTTGCTGCATCAAACACCTCTGCATCAATAATATCACTGCGAATAATTATTGCATCGGCATCTGCAACTGCTTCTAAAAGTGCAGACTTCTCTGTATATTTTTCAAGAAGCGCCAATTCAAATCCCGCATCTTCAATTACCTGACGGATTCCATCTACTGCAATTTTTGCAAACGGTTTTGTTGTAGCAAGTAATACTTTCATATCTGTAGTATTTATTGATTAATGTTTTGCTTCATATTCTTTCATACAAGCTATCAATGCATCAACACTTTCCATAGGAAGTGCGTTGTAGCAAGATGCGCGGAAGCCACCTACTGAACGGTGACCCTTAATTCCCACCATACCCTGTGCCTGAGCGAACTTCATGAAATCTTCTTCAAGTTCTTTATACTCTTCTGCCATAACCCAGCAGATATTCATATAAGAACGATCTTCTTCTACTGCAGTACCAACAAACAGTTTATTACGATCTATTTCGCCATAAAGTTTAGCTGCACGCTGCTCTGCACGAACTGCCATCTCTTTTACACCACCATTCTCTTTCAACCAACGGAGTGACTCCATAGCTGAATAGATAGTGAATGTAGGAGGAGTATTGAACATAGAACCATTATCAATATGAGTCTGATAGTTCAATATAGTAGGAATAGGTCTTTCAACTTTACCAAGAGCATCGTTCTTTACAATAACGAAAGCCATACCTGAAGGTGCCAGATTTTTCTGAGCACCACCGTAGATACAGTTATACTTGCTTACATCGATAGGACGTGAGAAGATATCTGAAGACATATCTGCTATCAACTGTACAGGGCTGTCCAAATCCTTGCGAATCTGTGTACCATAGATAGTGTTGTTTGTTGTAAAGTGGAAATAATCTGCATCTGCAGGAATTTCAAAATCCTTAGGGATATATGTATAATTTTTATCAGCAGATGAAGCAACCTCTACAACTTCACCAAATGCCTTAGCCTCTTTTAAAGCCTTCTTTGCCCATACACCTGTATTCAAATAAGCTGCTTTTTTGTTCAGGAAGTTATAAGGAACTCTGCAAAATTCCATACTGGCACCACCTGCAAGGAAAAGAACTGAATAACCTTCCGGAACGTCAAGAATCTCTTTGATAAGAGCTTCCGCTTCGTCAACGATTGGCTTAAATTCCTTTGAACGATGACTGATAGACAAGAGAGAAATACCTGTTCCTGCAAAATCGTAAACTGCTTTAGCTGATTTCTCTATCACCTCTTGAGGTAGGACTGCCGGTCCTGCGCAAAAATTATGCTTCATAACTCTATATTTTGATTTTAAATTATTATTTCGTTTTGACGGTGCAAAGGTATATCCTTATTTCCATGAAAACAACTATTTTTGAATAAAAAATGACAAAAAATTCATCCATATAAAAATATTTTGCAATCTAACATTAGTAAAACTTTTACACTTTGTCATTATTTATGCCAAAAATCTATCAAAACGCAAAATTAACCCCAATTCCCATCCAAAAGACTAACAAAAAGACAGAAACAAGGACATTCAAATAAGTTTTCAACAGGTACAAAATCAAAGGATGGGATACTGTCTCGGCAGTACCCCATCCTTATTATTAAGCAAACAACTATGTTTATCCACCAAAGTTGTCGTACATTATTGACTTATCTTCTACGCCAAGGTTATACAGCATACCTGTAACCGCCTTTGACATAGGACCAGGTCCACACATGTAGTATTCAATATCTTCAGGAGCTTCATGATCCTTAAGATATGTTTCATACATAACATTATGAACAAAACCTGCGGTATATTTTACACCTGCTGCATCTGCTGCAGGATCCGGACGGTCAAGAGCCAGATTGAAGGTAAAGTTCGGGAAATCCTTTTCTATCTGCAGGAAGTCTTCCAAATAGAATACTTCGTTCAAGGCACGTGCACCATAGAAGTAAGACATCTTTCTGTCTGTAGTGTGTAGTGTCTTGGTCAGGTGCATAATCTGAGCACGCAAAGGAGCCATACCGGCACCACCACCTACCCAAATCATCTCCTTCTTAGAATCGAAGATAGGATGGAAATCACCATAAGGACCACTCATTGTAACCTTATCACCCGGTTTCAAAGTAAAGATATAAGATGATGCAATACCAGGCATTACATCCATAAAGCCACCACCCTGTTCTTTTGGTTTGAACGGAGGAGTTGCAATACGAACAGTAAGCATAATACGGTCACCTTCTGCAGGATAGTTAGCCATTGAATATGCACGGATAGTCTCTTCTTCGTTCTTACACTTTAAGTTGAACAGACCAAAGTTCTTCCATGCCGGCAAATATTCTTCGCCAATCAAATCCTTGTCGATATCCTTATCGTAATCCATTGTGTATGCAGGAATCTTAATCTGAGCATAGCTACCCGGCAAGAAGTCCATGTGCTCACCTTCAGGAAGAGCAACAATAAACTCTTTGATAAATGTAGCCACGTTCTTGTTTGATATAACGGTACACTCCCACTCTTTTACACCCATTACGCTTTCAGGTACTTTGATAGAGATATCACCCTTAATCTTACACTGACAACCTAAGCGCCAATTGTCCTTTATCTGTTTACGTGTAAAATGACCCTTTTCAGAATCTAATATTTCACCACCGCCTTCAGGTACCTGACATTTGCACTGACCGCAAGATCCCTTACCACCACAAGCTGAAGGAAGGAATATTCCGTTCTCTGAAAGAGTTGACAGAAGACTTGCTCCTGAATTCACCTCAATCTCTTTCTCTCCATTAATCGTAACCTTTACTTTACCCGATGATACCAAATAATTTTTAGCTACCAACAGGATAACTACTAACAACAGAATTACGATTAAAAATACTGCTATTGTTGATAAATATAAACTCATAATATTTCCTCCTTATTATAATGCAAGTCCTGAGAAGCACATAAATGCCATTGACATAAGACCTACTGTTATAAATGTTATACCTACGCCTTTCAAAGGACCGGGAACATCACTATATTCAAGTTTCTCACGAATAGCAGCAAGACATACTATTGCAAGCATCCAACCAATACCTGAGCCCAATGCAAATGCAATAGAATCGCCAAAGCAAGCAATAGCCTGTGTTGATGCAGGATCCATCTCTACACGCTGTTGCATAAACAGAGATCCACCCATAATTGCACAGTTTACAGCTATAAGTGGCAAGAAGATACCCAGTGAAGCGTAAAGTGATGGAGAGAACTTTTCTACCACCATTTCAACCAACTGTACTATACCTGCTATGACAGCTATAAAGAGAATAAAACTCAAGAACGATAGATCTACACCTTCCACAAGACAATTTGGCCCAAGAACCTTTGTCTGGAGCAGATAGTTAACAGGAAGTGTTATAAGCTGTACAAAGATAACAGCAACACCAAGTCCCAACGCAGTCTTTACATTCTTTGATACTGCCAGGTATGAACACATACCCAGGAAGAATGCAAAAATCATATTGTCGACGAAAATCGACCTTATAAACAAACTAAAAAAGTGTTCCATAATTAATTTCCGCCTTTAATTATTTTTCTTGTAAATCTTTAAACTGAGCTCTGTGTACCCAAATAATGCAACCCACCAAAATAAGAGCCATTGGTGACATAAGCATCATACCGTTGTTCAAATATCCGTGTTCATAACACCATTGTGGTATTACCTGGAATCCAAACAGAGTACCGCTACCTAACAATTCACGAACAAATGCAACTATGATAAGTATTGCAGCATAACCCAAACCGTTACCTATACCATCAAGCAGTGATTCTTTTGGACCATTCTGCATAGCAAAAGCTTCCAAACGTCCCATAAGAATACAGTTTGTAATGATAAGACCGATATATACAGACAACTGAACACTAACATCGTATGCAAATGCCTTTAACACTTCACTTACTATTGTAACAAGAGCAGCTACTACTACCAACTGTACGATAATTCTAATACGGTTAGGAATAGTCTTTCTTAACAGTGACACAACCACGTTAGCAAGCGCTACTATAACTGTTACAGACAGACCCATTACAATTGCAGGTTTTAACTGAGCTGTTACTGCAAGAGCAGAACAGATGCCCAAAATCTGCACAACTACAGGGTTGTTTACCCATACGGGCTGACCGAATATCTCTTTATTCTTATTTGCCATAATAGTTACTCCCAAAATTAGTTGTTACCATTAAAAAAAGGTTTGTATGCACTAAGCACATCGTTAAGCATTGAGTTAACACCTTTAGATGTAATTGTAGCACCAGTCAAACCATCTACTTCATAAACACCATCTTTAGCCTGGCCAAACTTTACAACTGACAAATTCACATTGCCATTCTGTAAAATCTGTTTGCCAATAAAGCGTTCCTGGAAATACTGTGTACCTACTTCACCACCCAAACCAGGAGTTTCTGAAGCGTGTGAAAAATATGTACCATAAATAGTATTGCGGTCTTCATTCAGAGCAACATAACCCCAAATTTCACCCCACAAACCTAATCCGTTTACAGGAATTATATACTTTACAGCACCATCAACATTAGCCTTGAAGATGTGCAATCTGCCTGATTTGAATTCGCTCTTATATTTTGTGCAGAACTCATCATTAGAAAGCTGTTTCAATGAACCATCAGCATTCATCAGATAATCACCTTCAATTGTTGACTTATAAGTTTCAGCTACATTACCCATTTCACGAATGTTCAATGAATAAAGTATCTGCTTATATGTATCCTGAATGATGTTTGCTTGTTGACGTTCTTTCAGCGAATCAGATACGAACACCAAAAGGAAAGCAACAATAACAACCATTACAGCTGCATAAACTACTGTATATATGTTGCTGTTAGTATCCAAACCCTTCTTTACAGCTTCAAATTCAGAAGCACCGGCCTTACATACAGGACATATATCAGGAGCCTTATCGCCTTTGTGGACATAGCCACAAACCTTACACTTAAATTCTTTTGTAGCCATATACCTTATTTATTAGTTAATCGTTTAGCGCGTTTGTTCACATTAACCTGAACTACACAGTAGTCAATAAGCGGAGCAAAGCAGTTCATCAGCAATATTGCCAACATCATACCTTCCGGATAACCTGGGTTCAATACACGGATAAGTATTGCCACAGCACCTATCAACAAACCATAGATGTATTTACCAATCTCTGTTCTTGCAGATGTAACAGGATCTGTTGCCATAAACACAGCACCAAAAGCAAAACCGCCCAATACCAAGTGTTCATACCAAGGCATATTAGCGATAGCTGTATCAGGACCAAAGTTATTAAACAGAAGAACTGTAAGAATACCACCTACAAATACTGACAGCATTGTCTTCCAACTTGCAATTCCTGTATAGAGAAGAAGTGCAGCACCCAAAGCAATAGCTACTACGCTTGTTTCACCTACTGAACCCGGGATAAAGCCCCAAACCATATTCCAGTCGAAACCTACTGTTGTTGTTGCAGTAGCAGCCTGTCCCAATGCAGTAGCAGCTGTAAAGCCATCAGGCAGATTTGCACCCAAACCGCAAATTGCGTGATCAACAACCCATACTGCATCACCTGAAATAACAGAAGGATATGCAAAGAAGATAAATGCACGAGCAATAAGAGCTACGTTAAGGAAGTTCATACCGGTACCGCCAAAAATCTCTTTTGCAAAGATTACTGCAAAAGCAACTGCGATAGCAAGAATCCACAATGGACATGTAGCAGGAACAATCAATGGAATGATAAAACCTGATACCAAGAAGCCCTCTTGTATCTCTTCATGTTTCCACTGTGCAACTACGAATTCAATAGTAAGACCAACTACATAAGATACTATGAGACGTGGCAGAACTGCCAAGAAGCCATAGAAGAACATTGGCCAGAAATTCATTTCAAGACCGGCTGCCAGGAAGTGCTGGTAACCTACATTGTACATACCGAATAACAGCGCAGGACACAAAGCTATAACAACCATAATCATAATACGTTTGCTATCTATTGCGTCGTGAATGTTTACACCATTTTTAGATGTTGCATTCGGAACAAAAAGGAATGTTTCAAATCCTTCAAAAACCGAACGGAAGGCCTGTAGCTTGCCACCCTCTTCAAAATTCGGCTTGATGCGATCTATATAATTTTTCAAACTCATAAATCTCTATCATTTTAGGCCATTTCGGCACGAAGGTTATCCAAGCCCTCACGAACTATTCTCTGAAGTTCTAATTTTGAGGAATCAACAAACTCACAAAGAGCAAAATCTTCCGGAGCAACTTCATAAATTCCGTATGCTTCCATCTTATCGATATTGCCGGTTATAATTGCCTTGATAAGGTACTCTGGATAGATATCCATTGGGAATACTTTATCGTATTCACCAGACATTATCATATGACGTTCGCCACCCTTAATTCTGGCATCAATGCTAAACTGTTTCTTTGAGCAGAAGATATTTGCCAACCATGCAAAGAATGTACGGCTCACACTGTACTCTTTGAAACGAGGCATAATCCAACCCATAAATTCATTAACATCATCACCTTCAGGTATAGCTGTAACAGTATTTGCAAATGCATTCAAATAATCTTCTACAGATGCTTTGTTGCCTGTCAAAACGTTACCGTTGATAACTCGTACATTACCATCTTTCAAATTACCTTTCAGGATGTCAGAAATCTGACTACCAAGAACCACTTTCATGTAAGAAGGTTTTTCAATCTTCTCACCGGCTACTGTTATGATTCTGGTCATATCGATATGACCCAGATTAAACAGACGGCCAATAAAGATAACTGCTTCAGGATCGATAGTCCAAACCACTTCACCCTTGTTTACCGGCTTGATGTGGTTAATCTGAACACCTACGTTTCCTGCAGGATGAGCACCTTTGAAAGCATAAACATCAACGTTCTTTGCCTGCAACAATGCTGTTGAAGTTTGATCTGCACTGATTCCAAGCGATGTAGGAGCAATTTTTGCAATTGCGCTCAAACCTGTCTGGAAATCAAGTTCATTACCCTTAAGTATCAGTTCAAAATTCGGAGCCAAAGGTTTTGAATCGAATGCTGATACGAAAATACCACGTGGAGCATCTTCAGGAGAAGCAATCACGTCGTATGGACGTTGGCGGAAGAACGCAAACAAGCCCGATTCTATCAAGGCTGCCTTAACTTCTTCACAAGAAAGAGATTGTACACTCTTCTTACCAAACTCCACAAACTGCTGTTCTGCATTCGGTTTTACCACAATGCTCAACACTTTTCTACGGGCACCTCTGTTCACTGCAACAACTTCACCACTTACAGGCGATACAAACTTCACCTCCGGATGATTCTTGTCCACAAACAGCGCCTCGCCGGCTTTAACAGTTTGTTGTTCTTTTACTACTACTTTTGGAGTAACGCCTGTAAAATTATCAGGGCACAGTGCTACTGTACCGCCAATTTTAAGTTCGTTTACTGTTTCAGCAGGAGTACCCAACAACTTAATGTCCAAGCCCTTTCGCAATCTAATGATTTCTGCCATTTTGTTTGTTGAATATATTTATAAAACACACTTTATCAAAATTGGGTGCAAAGATATTAAATATCTACTAATTTGTGAATAAAAATGTAGGTTTGTTATCAACAATCACATTATTAAAAAAAAAGGATGTTATTATTGGCGGTTTTGTTTTTCAAAATGTAACTTTGCAAGTTGAAATATTTTGAGTTATGAAAACCGGCAAAGCCATACATATTCTTTTGATTGCAGTTATTGCCGCAATCATGGGCAGCCATCTTCTGCTAAACAGCAAAAAGCTACAGCAGGACGTGGCAGGCTATGCAGGTACTATATTGGCAGAGACATTAGGCACAGAAGTATTTACAAGTAACATAGAACTGGCCCACCCTTGCGGCATCTCTATTAATGACTTGTTAATATATGACTATCTGGGCGACACACTGATTTCAGCATCAAAAGCTGTTGTTCAGTTTAGAATTTTACCTCTGCTGAAGAAAAAAATGGATATAACCAGAATAAGCCTTATAAATCCATACGTAAACATTTACAGGCAAGATTTGGGTTCTGCCACTAATTTAGGTTCCACTTTAGTACATGTTTCATCGGCTGTACCGGAAAAAAAAGAGAACAACCTAATATTAAGGGCAAATTCTGTTTACATTAAAAACGGCAAATTTAAATACAACGTTATTGACCAGGAAGAGACACCTAACTCTTTCAACAGTTCGCATATCTTATTAGACAAGATAACTACCACAATATCACTTAAGTATCTGTCAACAGATTCTATTAATGCAAGATTACGCAAACTAGCGGTATCAGATCATTCAGGCTTATCTATTACAAATATAAACGGCGCCATAAGGGCCGGAAGAGACAACGTATTAGTTAACAACCTGATAGTATCTGCAAACAACAGTAAAATCAACATCAATAGATTTGAAGCCTTTAATACACCATCAGGATTTGTATGGAATATTGGAATGTTTTCATCCGTAAAAGGATCCGATTTCTCCGCATTGCTTCCACAAGCAGAAACAATTGACAACTCCGTATCCATTGCGTTGGCGGCAGAAGGTAACGAAAAGATTTACAACATAAATCAATTTGACATAGTATCGGAAGACAAGAGTTTCGACATTGGCATAACCGCTTCCGTTGTAAACAATAACGACGGAACAGCACCATATTCCATAAGCGACTTTAGTATTGATAAAGGTGTAATTTTTGGCAAAACCAGCGCAGAACTTCACACCACGCTCACAGAGCAACTATCAGGTTTTGGGGTAGCCATACCCGGCATTCTTGCCAACATTGGAGAATCAGAAACACTTATCTCTCTGGATGGCAACATTGACAAACTGAATGCGGTTGCAGAAATAGCATCAAGTGCAGGAAATGCTAAATTATCCATAAAAAGCAACAACGAAAAGCAAAACGTTTCTGTTTTGGGTTCCAATATTGAATTGGGAAGATTATTGAGCAACAACAAATTGGGAAGATGCTCACTGCAAATGAATGCTGATGGAAATTTATTAAGCCCATATTTAAAAGGAGCATTTTCCGGCAACATAAGCAGTTTAACTTTCAATAATTACGTTTACAACAACATTTCAGTAGATGGTTCATTATTGAACGATACCATAAGAACAAGCATCGCATATAACGATAGTAATGCCAATATTTTAGCAGAAGCTAAAGTTTTACCCGATGCTACTGACACATACACGGCTATCAGCCTCAACTTAAAAGAGATAAATTTAACCAATTTAAATCTCAGCTCCAGAGACAGTATGATAGTTTCCGCAAATATAGTGGCAAATAGTATTGGCAACACTATTGATGATTTACGCGGAAAACTAACCATTGACAGTCTTTCATATTGCGATTTGGAAGGTGAATTCAAGACAAACGAACAAATATTACTTACAATAGAAGAAAACGGATACAACCGTCGCGATGTATTCCTAAAGAGCAACATTGCAAATATAGATATAGTTGGAGATTATAAATTATCCACACTTCCTAATTCATTTGTAATGGTTTTAGACAAGACTCTTCCTACACTTAGCGAATGGCTGCTAAAGAGCAAATTAGGGTTAAACACCATTCATAATTCTACAGATCGTTTTGTGGTTGACATACAATTACCACCTACCAATTTCTATGAAAACGTTTTACACATACCTTTAGAATTAGGAGAGGCTGCCAGTATACAATACAGTGTAAATGGAAACAGCAACACAGCAAATGTAACTGCCCTCATTCCGGATGTTTCCGTAAACGACAACTACATAAGGAACGGTAATATAATTTTAGATTCAGACAATGGTAAGACCAATATCAATTTGGCAGGCAACTATAGCGCAGGATTTAATCCGGGTAATAATATCATTGTGTCACTATCGGCAGCAAACGATAGTATTAAAACAAACGTTCAATGGAATAGTGTCAACAAAGATGAACTGAACATAAATACATCTGCATTAACCATCTTTGAAGAATTCAACAGACAAAACGACTGGATTAAAAGCCGTCATCAATTGTCAGGAACGGGACTTACTTTAAATAATGTGGATTGGAATCTATCTCAATTCTATATTGCAACAGATTCAGGAAAAATCAGCATTGACAACTTTAAATTAGCTAACAAAGATCAATCCATATCGGCAGATGGATTAATATCATCCATACCTACGGATAGCTTACACATATCTTTTGACAATATCGATTTAGAAAATACATTCAATATGTTTAATGTAGGTGACGTTTCATTTAAGGGAATTGCATCGGCCGACATTCATGCAATTTCACTTTTGGAGACACCTGCATTCTTTGGCAATTTGGCAGCCGACAATTTCTCCTATATGGGATCTTACGGAGGACATTTAGAGATAGAAGGTATCTGGAATCAGGAATTGGAGTGCATTGATATAAACGCACTGATGAATGACGAAGACAAGGCCACTACTCTGTTTGAAGGATACTATTCTCCTAAAAACAGATTTATTGACATTAACATCGATGCCAATCGTACAGATCTCTATTTTCTAAACACTTTCACCAAAAACATATTCAGAGAGGTTAACGGTAAAGCCATTGGCAATATAAGATTATTTGGTGGTTTACAGACTCTCGATCTTGAAGGTACAGCCATACTGGAAGATGGTGTTTTAGACCAGAGTGTATTAAACACACGTTTTATTATCAGGCATGACACTCTGACCTTCCAGCCTGGCAAAATGATATTCCGCGATGTTGAATTTTATGACGAAAGAGGCAACAAAGGTCTGCTGATGTGTAACATAGACCATACAGACCTGATTGACTTTGCTGTAAATCTGGACGCGTATATCACAAATATGCAAGTTCTTAATGTACCCAAAACTGAATCGACAGATCTATTTGCCAATGTATTTGCTACCGGCTCAATAAACTTAACAACATCAAACAGCAAAGGGCTTATTGTAAAAGCAGACGCAACTACTGCACCGGGAACAACATTTGGCTACAACCTCTCTGCCGGCCCTGTAGCAGACAACAGTTTCCTGAAAATTGTTGATGCAAATTCTGTAGCAATAGAGATAAAAGAAGATGATATTACAGAAAAAAAGAGAAGCAAAAAAAGAACAAAAGAGGTCAATACCGATGTTCAGCTAAGTTTCAATATAGATTGTACCGATGATGCGGAGATAGAACTTTTAATGGATCCACTTAATGGAACAGTAAGAGGAAGCGGACGAATCAGAGCTGACTATAGCAACAAACAGGGTGTTTCTCTTTTGGGTAGATATAATGTTACTAACGGATTGTGTAATTTCTCTTTAGAGAATCTGATTAGAAAAGATTTCAAATTCTCCGATAGTAACGATAGTTACGTTACTTTCAACGGACATCCATCCACGGCAGAACTCAATCTCCATACTATCCATACTGTTAACTCTGCATCATTAAGTGATCTTGATGTCAATCTATCGTCCGATAACAACGTAAGAGTGAATTGTTTAATGGACATTTCAGGTACTGTTACTTCACCTTCATTGGCATTCAACATAGAGTTGCCACAGGGTTCACAAGAGGAAAAAGAGGCTATCAAGAGTTCTACAAGTACAGAAGAACAGACCAACCTGCAGTTTATGTATCTGCTTACTATGGGTAGATTCTATTCATACGATTATGCCAACACAAATGTTTCCACATCGCCAAGTGCTATGGAATCATTCTTTAACAATACTGTAAATACACAGATAAACAATCTATTGTCGCAAGTTATAAACAACAACAACTTTACTCTTTCAGGTAATGTTACTGCGGGCAGCTACTTAAATAATGACCCGGCAAACCTGACAGATAAAGAGTTTGAAGGAATAATGGAAGCCCACCTGTTAAATAACAGGCTTCTACTGAACGGTAATTTTGGATACAGAGAAAATGCAATAACCAACACTTCAAACTTAATTAGCGATTTTGAAGTAGAATGGTTACTCTTCAAGAAACCAAGAATAAGTTTAAGAGGATACAACAAGAACAACGACAAGTATTTCTCCAAGACATCTCTCACCACACAAGGTGTTGGTATAGTTTACGAGGCCGATTTCTAAGAAACCGACCTCGCAATAAAAACCTTAATATAATTATATTGTATGTTATCAATATGATCTTGCAAAGAGCACTCTGCCTGCAGAAGGTTTACCTGTATATACACACTGACCAGGACCTGATTCATAATCCAAAGGCAGACAACGTATAGTAGCTTTTGTCTCTTCTTTAATCTTAGCTTCTGTTTCTGCAGTGCCATCCCAATGAGCCAATACAAAGCAACCTGCCTCTATCTTCTCCTTAAACTCTTGATATGTATCAACTTCAAAGGTTCTCTCCTTTCTGTAGTTCAAAGCTTTTTGGAAGATATTCTGCTGAATTTCATCCAACAGCTTTTCAATCTTTTCATCTATACCTTCAAATGGTAAAGTCTCTTTTTCCAAAGTATCTCTACGCATTATCTCTACGGTTCCATTTTCGTAATCACGATAACCCATAACCACGCGAACAGGAATACCCTTAACTTCGTAATCGGCAAACTTAAAGCCCGGACGCTTATTATCGGCGTTGTCATATTTAACGCTAATGCCGCGAGCACGTAATTTTTCTACCAATGTTGCTACACGAGCATCAATCTGCTGCAGTTCTTCGTCTTTCTTATAGATAGGAACAATCACAACCTGAATTGGAGCCAATTTAGGAGGAAGCACCAAACCGTTATCGTCTGAATGGGCCATAATAAGCGCACCCATAAGTCTGGTTGACACACCCCATGATGTAGCCCACACATATTCCAGATTGTTTTCTTTATTCACAAACTGAACATCAAATGCCTTTGCAAAGTTCTGTCCCAGGAAGTGAGAAGTACCACACTGAAGTGCCTTGCCATCCTGAGTCATAGATTCAATTGTATAGGTATCAAGAGCACCGGCAAAACGTTCTGTCTCAGATTTAACACCCTTAACTACAGGAACCGCCATATACTGTTCTGCAAAATCTGCATAAACTTTCTGCATCTTCTTTGCCTCTGCTTCTGCCTCTTCTCTTGTAGCATGTGCTGTATGACCTTCCTGCCACAGGAATTCTGCTGTACGCAAGAAAAGACGAGGGCGCATTTCCCAACGCATTACATTAGCCCACTGGTTACACAAAATAGGCAGATCACGATATGATTTAATCCAATTCTTATAAGTACTCCAGATAATTGTTTCTGAAGTAGGACGGATTATCAGTTCCTCTTCCAGTTTAGCTGCCGGATCTACAATAACACCCGAACCATCTTCTGCATTCTTTAGACGATAGTGTGTTACTACCGCACACTCTTTTGCAAAACCCTCTACGTGTTCTGCTTCGCGGCTAAGATATGATTTTGGTATAAGTAAGGGGAAATATGCATTCTGATGACCTGTTTCCTTGAATTTATCGTCAAGTACACGCTGAATCTTCTCCCAAATAGCGTAACCGTAAGGCTTTATTACCATGCAACCGCGTACCGGAGCCTGCTCTGCCAAATCGGCTTTCACTACCAATTCGTTATACCATTGTGAATAGTTTTCACTTCTTTTGGTAAGATCTTTAAGTTCTTTTGCCATATCTCTCTAAATTTTCAGAATGCAAAATTACTCTTTTTTTACTTGGTTACATACTCCTTACCTTAATAATTTTATTACTTTTGTACTATGACGAACCATAAAGACAGAATATTCGGATACATTATCATAATATGTGTCACATTTTTGTGGCCGTTGCAGAGTTTTGCGCAATGGTCAAATTCGTATAGCAACAACATAAAAACCGTTCGTACAATAGTTAATGACGATTGGTTATTATCCCCTATTTTAAAACTGAACAGCGATGATATTTTAACCATATCATTCGATGAGATGTCTCATAATTACAACAGATTTACCTATCACATTACACACTGTGATTCAAACTGGGAGCCATCTGATTTATATGAATCAGATTATATAGAGGGTTTTAACGATATGCCTATAGACGATTACGAAAACTCCATAAACACCACATTTGAATACACCCACTACACCTTTTGTATTCCAAACGACGACACTTCGCTAAAACTATCCGGAAACTACATTCTGGAGATTAAAGATGAAGATGGCAATACAGTTGCCGACACAAAATTTGCTGTAACAGAAGAATTAGCAACAATAGGAATTACTGTA
This sequence comes from Bacteroidaceae bacterium, assembly GCA_017556585.1. Lineage (GTDB taxonomy): Bacteria > Bacteroidota > Bacteroidia > Bacteroidales > Bacteroidaceae > Colenecus. The sequence continues at coordinate 4,105 of JAFYMP010000020.1, read as the reverse complement.
AGTTCAAACACAGACATAGATGTAAACAGTACACATCAACAGGTATCATTCACCATTAATCATTCCAAACTGCGTGTTATTAATCAGGCTAAAGAGATTATACCATTTGTAATTATGAACAGAAACATCAACAATGCAGTGAGTGGTTTTGCTCCAACCTACAAATCTAACGGTAAAATGGAGTATTTACACTGCAAGGAACTGATTTTTGACGCCGGAAATGAGTACAGACGTTTTGAAATAATAGATATGTACGATTATACACAAAATGTAGATAGAATAGTTTTCCAAAACCCATATTACCACGCAACATTATTTACAGACAATCAGCACATTGCATACAGATACGACCACGACAACAACGGGCGTTATCTTATTCGCAACCACAATTCAAACAACAGCGACATTGAATCGGATTATCTGTACATAGACTTCACTCTTTCTATGAACAAACAATATAGTGGTGAGATTTATCTAAGAGGAGATTTTTCCGGAAATGCCGTTACAGACAATTGGAAGATGGAATATGATGACAATAAAAAGGCATACACCATTACTACCCTGCTTAAACAGGGCGCATACAATTATCAATATATTCTTGTAGATAATGACACCAATAGTTCTTTGACCGCAAAAACAGAAGGCGATTGTTACGAAACCAAGAATGAATATATGGTACTTGTATATTACAGAGAAACAGGTTCCAGATATAACAGATTAGTGGGAATTGCAAACAATTAGTATTCAATACTTACGTTTCCATATCTGCTCCATTCTCTCTTTTAACCTATCTTCCGAAGCATTATGCTGAGGTGTCCAAAAACGTGTTCCTTCTATTTCATCGGGTAAAAATTGCTGTTCCACAAAATTACCTTCGTAACTGTGCGCATACTTATAACCATCGCTATAGCCCAACTGTTTCATCAGTTTGGTCGGTGCGTTACGCAGATGCAGAGGGACCGGCAAATTTCCCGTTGAACGAACCTTTTCCAATGCATCATTTATACCCATATAGGCTGAATTACTCTTTGGGCTTGTAGCTAAATAGACTGTAGCCTCTGCTAACGGAATTCTACCTTCCGGCCAACCAATCTTCATCACAGAATCAAATGCTGCATTTGCAAGCAACAAAGCATTTGGATTAGCCAATCCAATATCTTCCGAAGCAGAAATTATTAGACGGCGAGCTATGAAAGCAGGATCTTCGCCACCCTCCACCATTCTGGCCAACCAATAGAGAGCGCCATCCGGATCGCTGCCACGAATTGACTTGATAAATGCCGATATTATATCGTAATGCATCTCTCCATCTTTGTCGTATGCCAAAGGGTTCTGATGCAGACGTAAATTGACCATTTCATCGGTAATTATTACATTATCGCCACCCTCCGATTCTACCACCAGTTCCAGCATATTCAGCAGTTTTCTGGCATCGCCACCTGAAAAACGCATCAAAGCAGTAGTCTCCTTCAGTTCTATATTACGTTGCTTAAGATATATATCAGTTGCAATAGCACGTTCCATAAGTTGTAACAGATCTTCCTTTTCTAAGGAATTGAGTACATAGACCTGCATTCTTGAGAGCAGAGGGCGTATCACTTCAAACGAAGGATTCTCTGTAGTAGCACCTATCAGAGTAATATCGCCACGTTCTACCGCACCCAACAATGAGTCCTGCTGCGCTTTATTGAAACGATGAATTTCATCTATAAACAGAATAGGACTGCCGTTGGTATTAAACATACGATTGCTACGTGCCAATTCAATTACATCACGTACATCTTTTACTCCGGCTGTTACTGCGCTGAGTGTATGAAAGGGAATATCAAGTTGCGATGCAACTATCTGAGCCAATGTTGTTTTGCCCGTACCTGGAGGTCCCCATAAAATAAACGAAGATAACCTGCCGGATTCAATCATTCTGCGTAGAACTGCTCCGTTTCCAACCAGATGTTTCTGACCTACGTAGTCATCAAGCGATCTTGGTCTCATTCTTTCTGCCAAAGGTTGCATATCTTCTGTTTATTTATCTTTCTGCAAAATTACTCTATTTGAAGCGTTTTTACTACTTTTGACGAAATATATTTTCAATGGCATCATTATCAATACTCATACCCACCTACAATTGGGATTGCGAACTGCTTGTAAACAGTTTACAATCACAATGTTCGTCTTTAGGAATAGAGTACGAAATTATTGTTGCCGACGACTGTTCGCCGGACCGTTTCAAAGCCAATGCCTGCAAAAACGCAGTAGAAAAACTCACAAACTGTTCTTTTATCCAGTTAGAAAAGAATATTGGCAGAGCAGCCATTAGAAATCTGCTTGCAGATAAATCCCAATATCAAAAGCTACTGTTTTTAGATTGCGATGCTGCAGTTGAAAACGACAAATTCATAAGACGATACATAGACAAAGCAGAACAATATAGTGTAGTCTGTGGAGGGTTGCGTCATCCGGACAGTCAGCCCTACCCTTGTGTTGAGTTGCGATACAAATACGAAAAAAGGGCAGACAAAAAACGATTGGCAGAGATTCGTAACAAAGAACCTTACAGCCAATTCACTCCTTTCTCTTTTCTGATAGACAGAGATATCTTTATGCAAATAAGGTTCTGCGAAACTTTTGTAGGATATGGCTATGAAGATGTCCTGTTCGGATTGGCATTAAAAGAGAAGAACGTAAGTATTATACATATAAATAATCCACTTATACACATAGGAATAGAGGAAAACAGTATCTTTTTGGAAAAGACCAGACAATCTATCCACAATCTGTATAATCACAAAGAAGACATTAACAACGGATCCACGCTGCTTAAACAGTACAGACGTATTAAAAAGTGGCATTTGGATTGGACTATTACAGTTGTAGATAAGATTTTTGGCAAGCTGATAATTAAGAATTTACAGGGTCATCACCCTAACCTTACACTATTTTCATTTTACAAACTCTCCATTATTCATTTTTTACACAAAAATCAGTAACTTTGCGCTTTTAAAATTAGAACGAAATATAATCAATCGATATGATAGAAAATAGTGCAAAGGAAGTAAGCGAAAAGAAGAGCTTGAACTTCATTGAAGAGATGGTAGAAAAAGATCTTGCAGAGGGTAAGAATGGTGGACGAGTTCAAACACGTTTCCCGCCTGAACCAAATGGTTACCTGCACATTGGTCATGCAAAAGCTATCTGCATGGACTTTGGTATGGCAGAAAAACATGGTGGTATCTGTAATCTGCGCTTTGATGATACCAATCCTACAAAAGAAGATACAGAATACGTTGATGCCATAAAAGAAGATATTGAATGGCTGGGATTCAAATGGGAAAACGAATTCTACGCTTCCGACTATTTCCAGCAATTGTGGGATTTTGCCATAGACCTTATAAAAGAAGGTAAAGCCTACATTGACGAACAGAATCAAGAGGCCATTCTATCACAGAAGGGTACCCCTACTCAACCGGGTATTAACAGTCCTTACAGAGATCGCCCTGTTGAAGAGAGCCTGGAACTTTTCAATAAGATGAACAGTGGTGAATTAGAAGAGGGTTCTATGGTATTGCGTGCCAAAATAGATATGGCTCACAACAATATGCTATTCAGAGACCCTATCATATATCGTATAGTTAAGACTCCTCATCATCGTACAGGAACCACTTGGAAAGCGTATCCTATGTACGATTTTGCACACGGACAGAGCGACTATTTTGAAGGAGTTACACACTCATTGTGTACACTTGAATTTGTACCTCATCGTCCACTATATGATCTATTCATTGATTGGCTTAAGAAAGGAGAAGATTTGGATGACAACCGCCCACGTCAGACTGAATTCAACAAACTAAACCTTAACTACACTCTCTTAAGTAAGCGTAACCTATTGGCATTGGTACAGGAGGGTATGGTTTCCGGTTGGGATGATCCACGTATGCCAACTATCTGCGGTTACCGTCGCAGAGGTTACACACCGGAATCTATAAAGATGTTTGTAGATCGTATAGGTTACACCAAATTTGACGCTCTTAACGACATGGCACTGATGGAATCTGCCATTCGTGAAGATTTGAACCGTCGAGCTACACGTGTATCGGCAGTTATTGAT
>JAFYMP010000019.1 GCA_017556585.1 Bacteroidaceae bacterium | reverse complement strand
TCAACACCCTGAACAATGATACCTGTTGCCATCTTTGCAAGTGCGTCTTCAAGATCGTCAACTTTGTCCTGTAACTCTGCAATAGCCTCTTCGTTTGCAGCTACGCGCTCTTCAAGATCTTCTAAATCCTGTTTCAATGAATCGAGCTGGTCCTGAAGCAATGAATCGGCTTCCTGATATGCTTCTTCAAGTGCAGCAAGTTCTATATCTAATGCATTATCAAGACTGTCAATCTTAGCATTTACAATTGCTGTAGCCTCGTCTGCATAATCTTTTGCAGCCTGGTGCAATGAATCTGCATATTCTTTAACTGCGAGAATTGAGTCAACCAAAGCCTGTTCAATCTGCTCATCTTTCTTCTGTAATTCCAAGATGTCGGCTGCGTTTTTAGCTGCAAGAACAGCATTAGCAGCTGCTAAATCGTATGCAGTCTTAAGGCTGTCGCTCCATAGGTATGTAGGACAAGCATCTGCCAATGAATCCAATTCAGCCTGCAAATCGCCAATTAATTTGTTGTTGTTGTTGATTTTGTTTAAAAGGTCTGTGTCTGTATTCTTTAGGGCGTCGATAGAATCGTGCAATTCCTGATGTAAATCATCAATATTGCTGTTTACAGCGTCAATGCTGTCTTCCAGAGCCTGATCTAATTTCTCTAAGGCCGCTTTTTGCTTGTCAAGCAAATTATTCAACTCAGATGTCTGAGTGTTTACATTTGCCATGATGTCTTCTGTGTTGTCCTTACAAGAAGAGAACATTCCTCCTACCAATGCTATGGAACAGACCACTAGCAGGATTTTTTTAGTCACATTTTTAATGTTCATAAATTGTTTATTTAAAGGTTAATATTTACTCTCTACCGTTAATGCTAATCAGGCGCAAACAAAATTTGTGATTAGAATAATGCAAAGTAGGGTGCAAAGGTAATAATTAAATCCCAATTATAAGCGTTGGGCGTGTATTTTTTTGACTTAAGAAACAAAAATATTGTAAGTTAACGATTACTTTATGATTTATGTCGATGCGATGTGCTAATTTTGGAGCATGAAACAAAAGAATACTCCGATTGATATGAAAAAGTTGTTAGTGTTATTAGTGTTATTTTGTTCCATTTTAACAGCAAAAGCAGAACAATTTGATGATGCTATTGTTGAAAAAAGTGGTGCCTTTAAACATCTTGATGTTGCGTTGACATTGGGTTCGACCGGTATAGGTTTTGATCTTGCTACTCCGGTGTATGGCGATTTTGTACAACTGAGGGCTGGTTATGCCTTTATGCCGGGTTTTCGTCAGACTATGACTTTTGGTGTGGATAACTATACAAAGGATGGCACCATAGTTAGCAGCAAAAAGGAACAAGTCTCGGAACTAATGAAGAAATTTACGGGTTACGATATTGATTATGAGGTTGATATGGTGGGTGTTCCTACTTATCACAATGCAAAGTTGCTGGTGGATGTTTTTCCTTTTAAAAATAAGAAATGGCATTTTACAACTGGCTTTTATGTAGGTCCTTCACGTATCGCTAAAGCATACAATACAACAGAAGATATGCCGACATTGATGGCTGTAGGTGTTTACAACAACCTTTATGATTTCTTTGCAGAAGAAAAATATATAGATGAGCCTTTGTATGGCGATTACTATCTTGACTGGGAAGTGGGTGATATGCTACGAGATAAAATGGCGGGATACGGACGTATGGGTATATACTTAGGCGATATGGCAGATGGTCTGTATATGATGTTGCCGGATGAAGATGGCATGGTTAAGTGTACTGTTCATACAAATAGCTTTAAGCCCTATTTGGGATTCGGCTTTGGTGACGCAATGGGTTCTTCTGATAAGAAATACAATCTCTCTTTTGATTGTGGAATGATGTTTTGGGGAGGAAGTCCAAAGGTAGTCACTCATGATGGTACTGATTTGGTTTATCAGGTTGATAATGTACGCGGTAAGGTTGGAAAGTGTGTTGATTTTATATCAGCCTTTAAAGTTTTTCCTGTACTAAATCTACGTATAACCAGAAGATTATTCTAATAGAGGAACTTGACGTTGAATTATTAATTGGCGCGAATGCGCGTTGCGCAGCAACCATATATAAAATGTCATGCTGCTTTAAAACGAAAAAAAAGCTCCTTTGGGGAGCTTTTCGTTGGATTATTAATTGGCGCGGATGCGCGTTGCGTAGCAACCATATAGAAAATGTAATGCTGCTTTAAAACGAAAAAAAAAGCTCCTTTTGGGAGCTTTTCGTTGGATTATTAATTGGCGCGAATGCGCGTTGCGTAGCAACCATATAGAAAATGTAATGCTGCTTTAAAACGAAAAAAAAGCTCCTTTTTTGGGAGCTTTTCGTTTTAAAGTAGCGGGACCCAGGATTGAACTGGGGACCTCATGATTATGAATCATGCGCTCTAACCAGCTGAGCTATCCCGCCAACACATTTATCGTTTAACGGGTGCAAAGTTAAGATACCTTTTTGAATGATGCAACATTTTTGCGAACTATTTTTTCCATCTTTTTTCTTGTTATTGTTGTTTTTTTTGATTTTCTTTGCATAAACGGTTGTTATAAAAGCAAAAACAACTTTTACAACAATCACTATATTCCCAAACTAACCTTTGATATTATGAACGATAAAATGACTACAACCAAACAAAAAGTGGTATTTGAATATCAGCTGAGTGCAACTTCTGTTCCTATGATTTGGGATGCAATTGCAACTGCTCCGGGTTTAACTGCTTGGTTCGCAGATAAGGTTACAATGTCAGGTAAGCAATTTGAATTTGTTTGGGGTAAACACGAAGCACGTGTGGCAGAGCTTATTAATTGCAGACAAGGTACTTATGTGAGGTTTCATTGGCTTGATGAAGAAGAGGGTACCTATTTTGAATTGCGCATAATTCGTAATGAACTGACCGGAAATTATTCTCTTGAAATTACAGATTTTGCAGAAGTCGATGAGGAAGATGATGTGCGCAGTCTTTGGGATTCTTCTATAGATGCTCTAAGGCGATGCGGATTGTAAAACATAAAATCATATAAAAACAATCTTTTAGATTTTGTTGTTCCTTTAAATTGCACTACTTTTGTAGGTTAAATGCAGATATTGGTGTTTTTGCCAATATTTTTGCATAACTATATAATAAAAGGTGCGACCAAAGAAATTAGACATATTCATTTTAAGAAGTTTCCTCCTATTATTTGCAGGAGCTTTCTTTGTTTGTCTATTTATCCTCTTAATGAATGTATTGTGGCGTTATATTGAAGATCTTGTAGGAAAAGGCTTTACTTTAGATGTCATAATTAAATTTTTCTATTATTTTTCATTGACTTTGGTGCCTATGGCATTGCCTTTGGCTGTTCTGTTGGCATCGCTTATTACATTTGGTAACTTTGGAGAGCGTTTTGAATTGCTTGCAATGAAGACAGCTGGTGCCTCTCTATTGCGCATTATGAGACCACTTATAATCTTTTGTACCTTTCTGGCAGGTTTGTCATTCTATTTTCAAAATGTGGTGGGACCTAATGCTTCAAGAAAATTGTATTCACTGGTATTCTCCATGCAACAAAAGTCACCGGAGTTACAGATTCCCGAAGGTGTTTTCTATAATCAGATAGAAGGATTTAACTTGTATGTAAAACACAAGAATCCCGATACCGGAATGCTTTATGATGTTACAATCTACGATATATCAGAAGGATATGAAAATATAAGTGTGATAGTTGCAGATTCAGGAAAATTGGAGACAACAGCAGATAAACAACATCTGTTTTTACGTATATATTCAGGAGAAATGTTTGAGAATATGCAGGAACAGCAGATGAGTCGCTCCGATAATCCATATCGTAGGGAATCGTTTGCGGAAAAGCATATCTTGATAGAGTTTGATTCAGATTTTACTATGGTTGATGAAAACGTTATGAGTTCTCAGGCTGCCAGTAAAAACATGAAGCAAATAAGATATGATATAGATTCACTCTCCGCACAGCAAGATAGTGTAGGATTGGGCAATCTCAGCGATTATAGGACTATGGCACTAAATACAGTAAAACTATCGTCAAGCGATTCTGCAAAATTTAATGCATCAACTCCAATGCTGGTTAATTCTGATAGCATATTCATGGTATCAAGTCGCTCAGATCAGCTGGAAATAAGAAAAGCCATGCAAGCCAAAATTCAATCACAAAAGAGTGAATTGACTTTGAAAGGCACCAATATGTTTTACAATGACAGGAATATTAGAAAACATTGGATACAATGGATGCAAAAAATTACTCAATCTCTTTCCATAATAATATTCTTCTTTATAGGTGCCCCGTTAGGTGCGATTATTCGAAAGGGAGGATTAGGAGTGCCGGTTTTGGTCTCTGTGATGACATTTATAATCTTCTATATAACATCGAGTGCAGGCGAGAAAATGTTCAGAGAGGGAGAGTGGAGTATAGTAGGCTGTTGGCTGAGTACCATAATTCTTACTCCGTTCAGCATCTTCTTTACGGTTAAAGCAAATGCAGATTCTACCATATTCCAGTTAGATGTGTATAAAGAGTTCTTCCGTTATTGGTTCGGTGGAAAGCAGAGTAGAAATATTGTTAGGAAAGAGGTTATTATAGAAGAACCAGATGATAGACTCTGTTCTGACAAATTACAAGTGATAGCCGGTGAATCGTCAAATCTGTCATCGATAGGTCTGTTTAATGGATTGCCAAATTATTTGAATCTATTCTTTAGAGATGTAGATAGCAGTCGTTTGGATACATTTGGAGACGGTATAGAAGAGGTGATAAACGAACTGAGTAACAGTAGAGATAAGGTGGTGCTGAATATGATAAATAAGATACCTATAATGCCCGTGTATGGTATAGAACCTCCGTTTAAGAAGGCTTGGTTTAATAGAGTTGTAGGTGTCGTACTACCTTTGGGCCTGTTGTTCTATCTAAGAGCATGGTTCTTTTCAATATATTTGAAGAAACATATAAATACAATAACAGAAGTTACAAGCGAACTGGCTGTATATTTAAAGGAGAAAGATAATTAAAAACAATAATAATATGGGACAAATTTCAGATTGCGTAAACAGATTAGCTGCGTCAGCTACATTTGCGATGATGCAAAAGAGCAACGAATTGGCAGCTCAAGGTGTCAATGTAGTAAATATGAGTGTGGGAGAGCCAGACTTTAATACACCAGACTATGTAAAAACAGCAGCAAAACAGGCTATTGATGATAATTATTCAACATATTCTCCTGTTCCGGGATATATGTCATTGAGAAAAGCTTGCAGTGACAAGCTAAAAAGAGAGAACAATCTTGATTATGCTCCTACTCAGATTGTGGTTTCTACAGGAGCAAAGCAGTCTTTATGCAACGCAATAATGGCTGTTGTTAATCCTGGTGACGAAGTTCTTCTGCCTTCACCTTGTTGGGTAAGTTATCCTGAAATGGTAAAATTGGCAGGAGGCGTTCCGGTTGTAATCAAGGCAGGTATTGAACAGGATTTTAAAGTTACTGCTCAGCAGATTGCCGATGCAATAACTCCAAAGACAAAGGCTATAATGATATGCTCTCCTTCAAACCCTACCGGTTCTGTATATTCAAAACAGGAGCTGGAAGAGATTGCAAAGGTTTTGATTGCAAACCCTCAGGTATTTATCATCTCTGACGAAATATACGAACATATCAACTTTATTGGTGGTCACGAAAGTCTGGCACAGTTCCCTGAACTGAAAGATCAGATAGCTGTTATAAATGGTGTGTCAAAGGCATACGCTATGACAGGCTGGAGAATTGGTTTTATGGCTGGTCCGGAATGGCTTGTCAAGGCTTGCAATAAGTTGCAGGGACAATATACCAGCGGTACATGTTCAGTTGCTCAGAAGGCTGCAGAAGCTGCATTCAATGGCCCTCAGGACGATGTTGAGAATATGCGAAAGGTGTTCAATAAACGTAGAGACCTTATAGTATCTTTGGCAAAAGAGATTCCGGGTTTTGAAGTTAATAATCCTCAGGGTGCCTTCTATCTCTTCCCAAAATGTGACTATTATTTTGGAAAAAAATATGGAGATAAGGTTATTGCCGATGCAGATGATTTGGCAATGTATCTGTTAGAGGTTGGTCATGTGGCAACTGTAGGTGGTACTTCATTTGGTGCTCCTGAATGTATTCGTTTCAGCTACGCAACAAGCGATGAAAATATAGTAGAGGCATTTAAGAGAATAAAAACAGCTTTGGCTGAATTAAAGTAAATTCTTCTATAAAAGTAAAAAAGGTGGCTTTCATTACGAAAACCACCTTTTTGTGTATAGTCAGTTTATTTTATTTTTCCGGAATGAGCTTTATTACACAAACTGAATTCTCAGGAATGTTAATATTGAAGCTTTTCTTTACAGGACCGAATCCCGTAGTTTGTGGTACAATTGCCTCGTTGTAATTGAAATTGACAATACCCGGGTAGCTTGAATAGTAGTTCTGCGCACCTTGGTTTTTAATAGAAGTATCATCTGAACTTATGTACTCAAGTACCACCTTATATATATTGCGGTTGTCTAATTTGATTTGCAGATCTTTTGCTACAGCTTCGCTGTTTACAAGTTTAAGGTAGATTTCTCCACTTTCTGTATCAATAGTAGGAGAGATATAAACCTTTTCGTCTATAGCATCGCCATTCATTACATCTGTTGTTGCAAAAGCTCTGTTACCTGCTTTACTGAATAGCTTCATATAGTAGTAGTTTGTGGTACGCCACATACCACGATTGTCAAACCAGATAAGATTTGCGTTCCATTTATTAAAGCCTTTCTTACAGAAGAGAGGTGCGTATGCAGCCATAACAACCATATCTGAATTCTGCTCTAATGATGTATAATATGCAGCTTCTGCCAATGTAGAAACGTATGCATTGTTTGTGCCATTGTTTGCAAATTCACCTACGAATACACGTGTTGGACGTTCTCTGTCATATTTTATACCTTGACTGCCTCGTACCTTATCCGCATTATATCTGTCTCTGTTATTATAGAACCAGTTGTCGTTTTTGTAGTAGTGTTCATCGACGTATGTATCCGGGTACTTTTCGTCAATCTGGACATAATTGTCATTGAATTCCTTACCATCACTTGCAGAACCGGCTGTAGAAACAATTATAATTTCAGGATACTTCTCTTTGATAGCATTGTACATAATGTCAAAGCGTTCCCAGAATGCTTCGCCTTTGTTCTCGTTGCCAATTCCCAAATACTTTAGGTTGAATGGCTCAGGATGTCCCATCTCTGCTCTCAATGCACCCCATTCTGTATCGGTATCTCCATTGCAGAACTCAATGAAATCGAGTGCATCTTTTACAAATATGTCGTAGAATCGTTTTCTGTCTTCTTCTGTGTCTAAAGGAACAATGTACTGGTGTCCTGCAAATTGACAGGTAACACCATTGTTAAGTACAGGCAGTGGGGTGGCGCCCAACGATTCAGCCATAAGCAGATATTCATAGAAACCTACGTATTGCGATGTCCAATATCCCCAGTGATTACGGAAACCTATTCTCTGTTCAACTTTCCCAACAGAATTTTTCCAGAAAACCTGACCAAAGTAATTTGTGCCTTCCGATGCACAACCGCCAGGGAATCTCATAAATGTAGGATTAAGATCGGCAAGAGCTTGCATCAAATCTTTTCTGAATGGTCCTGCTTTACCATCCATCCATAATTCAGATGCTTCCGGCATAAGTGTGACAAAATCCATATAGAATATACCGGCCTTGTCTGCAACAATAGCTAAACGGCTATCTGCTGTGCGTTCTGCTTTTAGCGTAGTTGTGTATTTGGTCCAATTGTCTTTCAGATTCTCTATTACATACACTTCTGAATTTACTCTGCCATTGGCATCCTCTAAATAAATAGATACCTTACCATCGTATGCTGCACCTTGCAGATAGAGTGATAGGTCGTATGATACGCCTTTGTTAACTGCAATAGATGGAATTTGGGTGTTGTTTGAGTAGTAGTAGCCAGCTCTTTCGCTGCCATATTCACTAATACCGTAACCATTTGCGGCCAAACCAAAACCTTCGCCGGCCTCCTTAATGTCAAACTTCACGCAGTACTGAATATATCTCAGTTCATCGTTGTATTTGTCGTTTGTATCAAAATCATAGTAACGTGGCATATCTGTCAATAGAGGATTTTCGCTTACAGTGGTAACTTTACCCTCGGCGCCACCTTTATTTATAGTACTCCAACCAAATATTATGGAGTCTGCTTGTGAAAACTCCTTGGCAGGAGCATCAGGAACCATATATTGCTGAAAAGAAAAATTCTGGATAAGCTGTGCGCAGATACCACCATCAAGAGAATTGTTGATGTCTTCAAAGAAAATACCACTAAATGTAGGGCTTATTTCTATGCCCAGATTTTTTGTTTCTAATGATATTGTTCTGCTTTCTGTAATTGTTTCTGTTGCGTTTGCACTCATTGATGCAAGACACAACGATAGTAAGATAATTGGTTTCATATTTGTTTTATTGGTTAGACAAAAAAGGGGTAACAAATATTTTTTTTTGTCACCCCTATAGTTGTGGTTGAATACTCTTATTATTCACCTGGCTGGATTGCCTCTGAAGGACAAACACTTGCGCAAGTACCGCAATCTACGCACAAATCAGCGTCAATTGAATACTTTTCACCTTCCTTGATAGCCTCTGATGGACATTCATCGATGCAAGTTCCGCAAGCGATGCAGTCGTCATTGATAATGTATGCCATAAATATTTAAATTAATTTGTTGTTTATATCTGTTGCAAAATTACATACTTTTTGCTCTATGAGTGCATTCTAAAGGTCTGATTTTTATAATTTGGAAACTGTCTAAATAAGAAAACGACGATTTTTGACATTGTGCAATAAAAAGCGGTTAAATTCGTTATTACAGTTGATGAGATTGAAATGTAACATAAAGCAACTACTGCTTCTGCTGTTTCTGCTATTTCCGGTAATGGCATTTTCACAGGAAAGAAAGGTAATGAACAGACCCTATTTAGATGATAGGGTGTGGCATTATGGTTTCTCTCTGGGGTTGAATTACCAAGATATGAATATAACCAACAATGGATTTCCATACATAAATGCAAATGGGGAACTGGAGTATTGGTATGCCGACGTGGCAGCCTATACACCGGGATTCAGTGTAGGCATACTTGGTGAACTGAAACTGTCTGAGAATTTGGCCTTGCGAATAATACCAACTATGTATTTTGGAGATAAGCAGACGGTATATTCAGAACAGTTGTCCGGACAAAAGAAGGAACAGATAATCAAATCTACATACATGGCTATACCTTTCGATGTTAAGGTAAGCGCACCCAGATTCAATAATTATCGTCCATATCTTATGACAGGATTGATGCCTACAGTAGATTTAACAGTGAAAAAGCAGAAAGAGATTTTAGTTAAACGAATGGATTGTATGTTTGAAATAGGTATGGGTATAGACCTTTACTATCCTTTCTTTAAACTTATTCCGGAGCTTAAATTCTGTTTTGGCTTATCCGATATATTGGTAAAGGACCGCAAGGATTTAACCGATGAGACTTTGCTTAAATACACACAATCAATCTCATCAATTCAGAATAGAATGATAGTGCTGACACTCTATTTTGAGTAATATTTGAAAATCAATTTGTAAATAGGTTTGGTAATCAGATATTTTGTATTACCTTTGCGCCACTTTTTGGGTGATCGCTGCCATAGGAAGAGTAACTTGGTATGTCACTCAATACATTAACTATTTTACAATTTTAGAGAAATGGATTTTATTAAAATTGCAGAAGAGGCATTTGCTACAGGTAAGGAAGGCAAATTTCCTAAGTTCAAAGCTGGTGATACAGTTACTGTAGCTTATCGTATCATCGAGGGTAACAAAGAGCGTGTACAGCTTTATCGTGGTGTAGTAATCAAGATTAGCGGTCACGGTGACAACCGTCGTTTCACAGTTCGTAAGATGTCTGGCACAGTAGGTGTTGAGCGTATCTTCCCTATCAATTCACCGGCTATCGATAGCATCGAAGTGAACAAGATTGGTAAAGTACGTCGTGCAAAACTGTACTACCTGCGTAATTTGACAGGTAAGAAGGCACGTATCCGCGAAAAGAGAAGCAACGCTTAAACTTTTCCTACGAAAGAATAGAATGGATTGCAGCAATGCAGTCCATTTTTTTTGTATTGTTTGCAGAGATTTGATTGGCATTATTTACTCGTACCGTTGATTAATAACAAAATAATAAACAAATTGATGAAATTCATTAATTACACTTTAAAATTAGCTGATTACAAAGATAAATTGGCAAATCATAAAACTGCTTTGAATTACAGAGCAGCCGCTCGTTCTTTTACTCAGTTTGTTAATACCTATTTAGGCAAAAATGATTTGGAATTAACAGATTTGGAAAGTACTCTTATAGAATCGTATGAGCAATGGCTATTGAAGTCAAAACGTATATGTAAGAATTCCAGTTCTGCATATATAAGATGTTTGAGGGCGTCATATCGTAATGCTGTTAAAAAAGGATTGTGTAAGGATCTGAATCCTTTTGTAACAGTTTATTCCGGTACAGACCGAACTCGGAAAAGATCACTAGATGATAAATCACTGAAAAAACTGTTTGCAATGGATTTATCACATTCTTATGCCTTAATGCAAACTCGTGATCTATTCTATTTTTCATTTTTAGCACAGGGAATGCCTTTTGTGGATTTAGTTCGAATAAGGTATCAAGATATTAAAGTAACTTCAAGGTTCTTCAGATATAATCGTTCTAAGTCTGGTGAATGTGTAAATGTCAGGATAACAAGAAAAATGCTTATGATAGTAGATAAATATCATATTGTAGGTGATGTGTATGCGTTTTCTTTGGGTATAAATCCTTATGCTCATAATGAATATTCCAATGCATTACATCGTTATAATAGGAATCTACGTCAGCTTGCAAAGACACTTGGGTTAGAAAATGGTTTAAGTTCTTATTGCGCACGCCATAGTTGGGCGAATCAAGCATACAGATTAAATATTCCATTATCTGTAATAAGTTGCTGTATGGGTCATACAAATGAAAAGACAACAAAAATTTATTTAGCATCTTTGGCTGAAACAGAAATGCATTCTTATGTCTCAGTGCTTAATAAGATTTACGAACCATTATGGCAACCAAACTAAGATAGCTTATTTATAAATCTCTGCTTAAGATACAAAAAAGAAGTGTCCATCTCTTTGATAGAGGTGGACACAAAATATAGCGCAAATGTATGCCTATTTTTTTATCTGACAAATAAAAATCTCAAAAAAAATCATATTTACATAAAAATTCTAATTGTTTGTTCTGCTATTCTCCAGCAAGCAATCGTCATACCTTATTTATATAGTTTGTGTTCTGTGCGTAATATAAACCTATATAAGTACTTTTACTTAAGTTGTATTTCAACTAATACTTAGAACCGTATAATTATAATTCAAGTTTACAAATAGAACATCACATTAATCCTTTATACTGCTTTTATTCTTAGCATTTTACATTTCTGTATTTGTATCCACCTCTATCAAAGAGGAGTTTTGTGTGGCACTAAATATTAGGTATTATGTAAAATAAATGCTGATTAAATGTTGAATATTAAGTTGTTTAATAAGGTTAAAAAGACAATTTAGCTTAAAGCAAATTGCTGACGTGTATGTTTATCTTCAATTTTTTAATTTTTAGATTTATAAATTTAAAGTTTTAATTATGAACAAAAAGTTTTTAAGTGCAATCTTGTTTGGAGCTGCATTGGCAACTTCAACAGGAACTTTTGTGTCTTGTAAAGACTATGACGAAGACATAGACTTTTTGCAAACACAAATTGATCAGAATGCTTCTTCTTTGACTGCTGACATGGCAGCAAAAATAGCAGCATTAGAATCACAGATTAGCGCTCTGAATTCAGCTAAGCAGGATTTGGCTGTTCAATTGGCAACTGCAAAGTCTGAGGTAGCTGCAGCTATGGAGGCAGCTAAGGATGCTCAGGGTGATGCTGATGAATTAGCAAAAACTATTTCAGAGGCTGTAGCACGTGTATCTGTGTTAGAACAGAAAAGTGCAAGTTTAGAAAGTGTTGTTGCCGGATTACAAGATAGTAAGGCACAAATGTCTGCATCTTTGAATAGTCTTCAGGCTTCAATCACAGCTCTTCAGACAGACACCAAACTGAATTCTGAAGCAATTGCTGCTGCAAACGCTGAAATTGTAGCTAAGGCTGCAGAACTTAATGCAAAAATTGCAGAAGTATCAAAAGATTTAGGAGCAGAGATAGATGCTATTGATGCTTCTTTGAACGAAATCGCCGAAAACTACGTATCAAAGGATGTATTGACAAGCAAGGCTAACGAACTTGCAGCTACTGATGCTCAGTTGCAGGCTCAAATTGATGCTAATGCTAACTATATAAAGGGCGTAGATGAGGCTATTAAAGCTCTTGAAGGTGCTGACAAAGATATTAAAGAATCTCTTGTAAAGTCACAGGAAGATATAGCAGGTATTTCTGAAGAACTTGAAACTTTAAAAAAGAGTGTAGCAGATCAGAATAAAGCAATTGAGGCTCAGATTGTTGCTGCTCAGGATGCTGCAAAAGCTTACACAGATCAGGTAGCTAAAGGATTTGACGGACGTTTGACTGCTGCTGAAGATTTACTTAAACAGTTGGTTGAGATGTCTGGTGATGACCTTTCTGCTTTTATAACAAAGGATGATTTGGCTAAATCACTCGAAGCATATATTACCAGTGCTGAATTTGAGGCTGCGTTCGAAGAACAGAAAGAAGAACTGGCAGAGGCTATTAAGGCTTTAGAAGCTGGTTATGAAAAGTTCCAGAAGGATATTGAAAAGAAGATTGAGGATGAAGTTGCAAAGCTTGCTAAATACAATGAAAGTCTTGTTAGTTTGACATCTGCAACAGATGCTCTTGCAAAGAGAATACAGAGTATCGTATTTATTCCTGAAATACAAGATGCAAATGGTAAAGTGTATGTTCCCGCATATTATTACAATGCATTATATCCAATGTTCTCATATTCTGTTCCTGAAAGAAATTCACAAGTTACAGTTAAATTCCGTGTACAGCCGGCTGTTGCAGCTGCAGAACTTGAGGCACTATTCTCTGAAAAGGCCGAACTTATTTCTTTGGTTGCTTCAAAGAAATTAGAAACCAGAGCTGCGGCAAATAATCAGCTTTCTATAGTATCTGTAAAAGATGCGAAAGACGGTATATTGACAGTTGTTGCTGATGCAAACTTTGAAGCTGATGGCGATTATCCATTTGCGTTGGTAATCAATGGAGATATGAAGGAAGGTGAAGTTAAGGAAGATGAAGCTAAGTATGATGAGTCAGAAAACGCAACTAAAATTTCATCTGACTATTTCGTGGTTAAAGCTGAAAAGTTTACTTCTGGCAATGTTAAAATAGCTTCAAAACAAGCACTGAACTTGTTCTATTCAGACCTCAATGTTAAAGCAACTGCTAGTGACTATTTGATGCAGAATATTACACTTAGCAATGGTAAACCTTACGACTTTAATGCAGTTACTGGACTTACTTCTGATTTGCAGTTTGTAGGTGTAAAAGATGGGGCAAATGTTTACTATTTCAATGACAAAGATTATGCAAAGAATTCAGAAAGCTTCTGGAAGAATACAGATGCAAAATACTTTGTTACAATGGATGCTAATAACAATGCAGTTCAGGTTGCAGGTATTAAAGGTGCTGCCGATAAGGATGCAATAGGAAAGAAATTGACAGTAATCGTAAAGGATAATGCTTTTGGCGACTATACATATAATGGGGCAACTTCAACTTACAATGTGTGGACAAGCGAAGTTACATTCGAAATAGTTAATAAAACTTCTAATGCATCTGCAAATTTTGGTGCATTCACTTGGACTAAGAAAGAAAATGGTAAAGATGTAGTTTATGCAGAATATGCATGGAATGGTGGAAAGGATATTGAAGCTACCAATCTTATGCCGGTTGCTATCCCAGCTATGCCTGAAATCAATATTACTGCTGAACAGTTAACAGCTGTATTGAACAATGAATATACTGTAGGTCAGTTTAAATCAGCTGATGGTAAGACTACTCTACCTGCAACAATAAAGATTACTGTAGATAAGGCTAATAAGCAATTCAAGGCTCAGGTTGAATTTACATCAGGTGCTACTATTAAGTATCAAGATTATTCATTGCAGGGTTGTGTAATCAATACTGAATATGGTAAAATTACACTGAATGGTTCAATTAAGTTGGTTGCTCCAGATGCTGCTGATATTTTGAAACATAGTGCAACTTGGTTGCAGAATAATAAGTGGTTGCTTGGTTATGCAGACCCTGTAAAGGCTGCAACTGCAGGTTATACAATCAGCATGCCAATGTCAAATGCATTTGTTAATTATGAGAAGTACACAGCAATGAATTGTGTATTTGACTGGTCACTGAATGATATTAAGGGAATCAATAATAGCAATGCTACTATTAAAGGTGTTGAAATTAATAGCGGAATCTTATCATTGACAGAGCAGGTTACTATTGAAAAGACTGTTGATCAGTTTGGAAAGAAAGAAATACTTACCGGAGCAGATGCTCTTGCAGCTATTTCATTCACAGTTGTAGTTAAGGATAAGAATGGCGCAGAAATTGCTAAGGAAGAATATGGCATCTCTGGTGCATATCCAATCAACTATACATTTGATACACAGTCAATCTCTATAAGTGAGGCTCAAATGAAGAATTCTGCTGCTGATTCACGTATCATCTCTAATGGTGTAAACTTCACTGATAACTTCGGTAATGCTTGGGTTACTAAGGGTGATGTTAATGATACCGTAGTTCCTGTTTGGGGTGTTGATGCTGATGTTAACTTTGAAGTAGAGGCTCTCTATGTAAATGGAGAAGAGGTTGAAGATATTTGGGGTATTTCAGTTGATAACCTTGTTACAGATTCAAAGGGTAAATATGTAGGTTATGCTTTGAATTGTGTTAACTATAACTGGACTTCAGATTTGACCGTTAAGGTTAAGGCTTCAGTTGACTATAAGTATGGTACTGTATCAACTACTTATGAAGTTAAATTGGCTGCAAATACAGGAAACTAATGCCGTAGGCACGATGCATAAAATTCTGTAAATGTTGAAGGGAAGGGCGTTCGAGAGAACGCCCTTCATGTTTTCCATGATTTTATGGAGGTTGATGCCGATTATTTTGTTCTTATTGCTTAACTTTGTGCAAAATCAGTAAGAATGGAGATTATCAAGACCGAAATACCGGGTGTATATATATTAGAACCAAAAGTTTTTGGCGATTCAAGAGGTTATTTCTTTGAATCGTTTTCTCAAAGAGATTTCAATGCTTTAATAGGACGCGATGATGTTGTTTTTGTTCAAGACAATGAAAGTCGTAGCAAATATGGTGTAGTGCGTGGTTTGCATTTTCAAAAACCACCATACGCACAGAGTAAATTAGTACGTTGTCCTATAGGAAAGGTTCTTGATGTAGCAGTAGATATTCGAAAAGGATCGCCTACATTCGGCAGGTCGGTATCTGTGGAATTATCGGAAGAGAATCATAGAATGTTGTTTTTGCCACGTGGTATGGCACACGGTTTCTCTGTATTGAGTAATGATGCTATCTTCCAATATAAGTGTGATAATTACTATGCTAAAGAATCTGAAGGAGCTATACTGTTTTCCGATTCATCGCTTGGAATAGATTGGCAGATACCTGCAGAGCAGATGATTTTGAGTGATAAGGATAAACTGAATCCGCTTCTAAAAGATTTTGATTCTCCATTTACATTTTAGCCTATGAATATTCTGGTTACAGGTGCTAACGGACAGTTGGGTAGCGAAATGCGTGTGTTGGCTGCAAGTTCGTCAAACAAGTATATCTTCTCCGATATTGCTTCTATAGATGGAAGAGAAACAACTATCCTTGATATTACCAATATAGATGCCGTAAGACATCTGTGTAAGGATAGCTCTATAGATGTAATTGTAAACTGTGCTGCATATACAAATGTAGATAAAGCTGAGGACGATTACGCTACTGCATATAAGATAAATGCCGAAGCTGTCTCAAATCTTGCAAAGGCTGCAACTGAATGTGGTGCATTATTAGTGCATGTATCTACCGATTATGTATTTAACGGTACATCCTGTATTCCTTATTCAGAAGATTTGCCGGTAGAACCAATAGGAGCATACGGTAAAACCAAAGCAGAGGGCGAACGTTTTGTTATTGAAAGTGGGTGCCGATACTTGATATTTAGAACGGCTTGGCTTTATAGTATTTATGGTAATAACTTTGTTAAAACCATGCGCCGTCTGACATCAGAAAGAGATTCGTTAAAGGTGGTTTTTGACCAGGTGGGATCGCCTACATACGCTGCCGATTTGGCTTTTGCTATATTCAATATCATTGAAGAGGGAAAAGCTGTAGGTAAAGAGGGAGTATATCATTTTAGCAACGAAGGTGTTTGCAGTTGGTTTGATTTTAGCAAAGCCATAGCGGAATTGTCCGGTAATCTATCTTGCAATATCCAACCATGTCATTCAGATGAATTTCCAAGTAAAGTGAAAAGACCGCACTATTCCGTATTAGATAAAACTAAATATAAGGAAACTTTTGGTCTCTTTGTGCCGCATTGGTACGATGCATTGAAACGATGTGTATTACTTTTGAATAACCAATAATATATATATGAAACTTAACACAAGGAACGACTTTAGAATAGTTTTGGCACTTTTGTTTCTGTTTTTACCTGCTGCAAATCTTTTTGCGCAGTTTGAGCAGGAAGATCCTTTTGCCGATGATTTTGAAATAGATCAGCCTGTAGTGCGTAGAAATGTACGTAGAGGACAATGGGTACCTTCAACATACCAGGATCAGGCTGCATTGATAGAAAAAAGAGTCAAAGCCTCTATCAAACGTAAACTGGATTATCGTTTTGAAACAATGGGTGCCTTTTCATCTGGAGAATATGCTCCGTTCTGGCTTGTATCTAATCGCCAGGGATTATCCTCATTGGAAAAATCAAATGCATATTTAAGAGTCTCTGCATTGGGTGGAATGTTGCTCCCAAATAAGTTTGGCGTAGATTACGGAATGGATATGTCTATCAATAGCGGTTTTCAATCCAGTTACTATATTCAGCAAGTTTATGTAGATCTTAAGTATAGTTGGCTAACTCTGTCAATGGGTTCTAAAGAACGATGGGGTGAAATGAAGAATCCGTTGTTGAGTAGCGGAGGGCTTACTTGGTCTGGTAATGCTTTACCTATGCCGCAAATGCGAATAGAGGTACCTGAATTTACCCGTTTAAACATATTGGGTGGCTGGTTCTCTCTAAAGGGACATGTAGGCTATGGCAGATATACAGATAGTAGTTTTAGAGAGGATATGGCTCTGAAAGTATCTAAAGATAATCCATCGTATGCTAATAAGATTTTGCATCATAGTAAGTCTGCTTTCTTAAAAGTGGGTAATGTGGATAGGTTCCCTTTAGAGTTTATATGGGGATTGGAAATGTATGCTCAGTTTGGTGGTGAAGTGTATAATACAGCAGCTGCAGGGGTGTTTAATGAATACAAAAAATATCCTTCAGATATAAATGCATATATGGGTGCATTGCTCCCGTTTAATGCCACAGGTAAACAGGATCACGACAATGGTAATTCTTTGGGAAGCTGGCACCTGTCTTTCGATCTGACTTTCGACGAGTGGAAATACAGAGCATACTACGAACATTTTTATGAAGACCACTCATCTATGTTGGGTATTGAATATAAAAACAATGCTCAGGGGGAAAAACAATTTGTGTTTTACGGATATAAACGAAATTGGTTTGATGGTCAGTTTGGTATAGAAATTAATGCTCCCGATGGTTTGCCGTTCAAAAATATTGTATTTGAATTCATGAAAACCAAAGACCAATGTGGTGCCTTATGCGTGGAAAACGATGATATGGTGGAACGTGTGGATGGAGCAGAAAATTACTATAATCATACAGTCTATAAATCATACACTCACTGGGGATATGCTATAGGAACTCCTGTCCTGATATCACCAATTTACAATAAAGATAACTCTATGCTATATAGGAGCAACAGAGCTATGATGTTTCATCTGGGTGTAGATGGCAGAATTACCAATAAAATAGATTATAGAGTGTTGGCAACAAATACCAGCCATTGGGGTACATATATTAAACCATTTGAAGAGGTGTCAAATATAACTTCCTTGATGTTGGAATGTTCATATTGGACAGGCGATGCATATAGCTGGAAGTTCTCTTTGACTGGCGCAATGGATATTGAGAAAGGTGGAAATTTATTGGGTGGTACTAATAACAGTGGTATTATGCTTACTGTTTCTAAAGTTTGGGATATACTATGAGAAAAAAGAACTATATGGGATTAATGGCAATTGCCGGTATGTTGATAATGTTGTTGTCTGCTTGTAATCCGGTTTTCCCGGATTACGAACTCGATAATTTCTGGAAATTAGATAGGATTGAGTATGCAGATGGTGATGAATATCACCCAAAGGCTGTCTATTTTGGCTTTGCCCGTCACATTGTGCAGGTTCGAAATCTGTATGACTCAGAACTTCCAACATCAGACTACGGATTCTCCAAATATGGAAAAATAAGATTTACAAACGATTCTCTTCATATAGATTTTTCTATATATAACAACAATACACCCCAATCGGAAATGTTGTTAAGGCAGCTCAACCTGTGTGGTATTGAGTCGTTTACAAACTCTTATGCAGTGGATAAACTCGATTCAAAAGAGATGATTATCCGCAACGATAACGTAGTACTTGAATTCAAAATGTGGTAATCACACCATCTACTATTTTTATACTTCTGTCTGTGATTTCTGACAGAGATTCATCGTGTGTGATAATTACAAATGTCTGATTCAGACTTTCGCGCAGATTAAAGAAGAGCTTGTAGAGTTCATCTCTGTTTTTGCTGTCCAAACTGCCGGATGGTTCGTCGGCTAAAATTACATCAGGCCTGTTTATTAATGCTCTTGCTACGGCAATTCTTTGCTTTTCACCACCAGACATTTCGCTTGGCTTGTGTGTGGCTCTGTCTGCTATATCAAGCATCTTCATAAGTTCTATTGCTCTTGCTCTGGCATCGATATCGCTTACGCCTGCTATAAGGGCTGGAATCATAATATTTTCTTCTGCAGTAAATTCCGGGAGTAATTGGTGAAACTGAAATACAAAGCCGATATGTCTGTTCCTGAATTCAGACAACTCTTTCTCTTTGTACGATGTTATGTCTATACCATTGTACTTCACACTGCCGGAATCTGGTTTGTCAAGAGTTCCCATAATCTGGAGTAGGGTGGTTTTGCCGGCTCCACTTGGTCCCACAATGCTAACAATCTCGCCTTTTCCTATTTGCAGATTTATATCTTTAAGTACTTGAAGATTGCCAAAACTCTTGTTTATGTTGCTTAACTCAATCATAGCAGTTAAAATTCTGTTAGTTTTTTTATTACATACTGCGCTATATGACAACCGAAAACTGCGGGGATATAGCTGATAGTTCCTACAGTGGCTCTTTTGCCTGGAATATCGCTTGGCGCGGTCGATTCTGTAGCAGGTGGCTCTTCGCTGAAAACAACCATTAGCTGCTTTGTGATATCGTTACCGGTGAACCGTTTTCTCATTGCTTTGCTTAGTCCGTCATGGTGTGTTTCAGATAGCTTGGCTATACGTACTTTCGATGCATCTAATCGACATCCGGCTCCCATACTGCTGATAATTCCTATATTGCGTTTGAAGGACTCTTCTATTATTTTGCTTTTGGCAGGAATGGAATCTATAGCATCTACTACAAAATCAAAACTATCATTATCAAATATCTCCGCAACATCGTCAGCATTCAGAAATTTCTCTATTGCAGTAATGGTTGCATCTGGGTTTATGTCTGACATTCTTTTACGCATTACCTCTACTTTGCTTTCACCTGCATTGGAATGTAATGCTATAATCTGTCTGTTAATGTTAGATATATCTATGTTATCGCCATCTATAATGGTAAAATGCCCAATGCCGGAACGACATAAAAATTCTGCAGCAAAACCTCCAACACCACCAACTCCAACTACCAGCACATGGCTCTGTTTGAGTCGTTCCAATGAACTCTCTCCAATAAGTAAGGCGGTTCTGTTAAGAAAGTTGTTCATAAACACAGATTTTTATTTATTTTAATTGCAAAATTATACAGAATCACCCTTATTTAAAAGAAATATGTCAAAAAATATGCAGAATTATGTAGCATTTTGTATAAAAAGCGTAATTTTGCACCCGATTTAATTTTAAATACATTTTTAATCTTATGCGAGTAGCAATTGTTGGAGCCAGTGGCGCAGTAGGACAAGAATTTTTGCGCGTACTGGATGAGCGTAATTTTCCGCTCGATGAATTAGTATTATTCGGGTCTTCCCGTAGTGCCGGAACTGTTTATACATTTAAGGGTAAGCAGCTTCAGGTGAAATTACTACAGCATAACGATGATTTCAAGGGCATTGATATCGCATTCGTTTCTGCTGGTGGTAGTATCTCTGAAGAGTTTGCTGAAACCATCACTAAACACGGTGCAATAATGATTGATAATTCAAGTGCATTCCGTATGGCAGACGATGTTCCATTGGTCGTTCCTGAAGTTAATCCGGAAGATGCATTAGTCCGTCCACGTGGAATTATTGCAAATCCTAACTGTTCAACTATTATGATGGTTGTAGCACTTAAGGTTTTGAACGATATTTCACCTATCAAGAAAGTTCAGGTTTCTACTTATCAGGCTGCAAGTGGTGCCGGTGCTGTTGCAATGGCAGAACTTGAGGAGCAGTATCGTCAGATGCTGAACGGTGAACCTGTAAAGGTTGAAAAGTTTGCTTATCAGTTGGCTTATAATCTTATTCCTCATATCGATGTATTCAAAGAGAGTGGATATACTAAAGAGGAGGAAAAGATGTTCTATGAAACCAGAAAGATGTTCCATAATGATATAGCCTGCAGTGCAACTTGCGTGCGTGTACCTGCTTTGCGTTGTCATTCAGAAGCTATCTGGGCTGAAACAGAAAGACCTGTATCTGTAGAAGAATTTAAGGCTGCAATAGAAAAAGCAGAAGGTTTGGTATTGATGGATAATCCTGCTGAAAAAGAGTATCCTATGCCTCTCTTCTTGTCAGGAAAAGATCCTGTATATATAGGTAGAATTCGTAAGGATATTGCAGATCCTAACACAATGGTATTCTGGTTGGTTGGTGACCAAATTAAGAAAGGCGCAGCTCTTAACGCAGTACAGATAGCAGAGTATCTTATTAAACAAGGAGTAGTTAAGTAAAGTTTTTGATTTTACTTATTCAAAATAAATTAGGCTGCTTTACAGGCAGCCTAATTCTATTGTAGCTATTTCTGATTAGAACGATTTTGTAATGGTTAATACACCTGCTGACAACGGTTCTACCTGCAGCGTTACTGTATTATTACTACTTTCAGGAGAAATATTTTTCAGTGCAACTGCATTTTTGTTTTCCATGCTGTTGGCTACAGTCAGTGAGCCGGGAGCATAGTATTCGTAGTTGCTTTCAGATATGCCATTCCAGTTACCTTTTATATTTAGGGTATATGGCTTTTCTGTTGGGTTAACCACCTTTACAATAACATTTCGTCCATCTTCTGAAAGTGTTGTCATTACACTCAAATCTTTTGTGTCTCCTTCAAAATCCAAACGATATTTTGAAAAGTGATTATACCATAATTCTGTTACTTGGTAGTTTGGAGCTACAAACAGATCTTTGTAATTGAAGTTGATAAACGCATTATTCCAATCTGGTGCATCTGTTCTGCGTATAAATAGCGCAGCTGCTCCCATTGCAACAACATCTCTTGCTTCGCATTCGTTTAAGAATCCACCAGCAAACAGTCCGGTCTTCCAGTCTATGCTGTTCAAGTTCCATTCAGAAATGAATAATTTGATGTTTGGGTTTGGCGATTTAGCAATCATCTCAGCATATTGGTCATACTGAGCACCTAATCTCTTTGGGCCACTTGCATAACCTCCCTGCTGTTCGTAGTGGTGCAGACTCAAGTAGTCAAAATAGTTGCCGGAACGCATAATTAAGCTTTCATCTTCGCCACGGAAACCACCGCAGGCAATGATTTTTATAGTTGGGTCTACTTTGCGCATAGCAGTAGAAAATTCGCGTACGCAAGCTTCGTATTTTTCAATACCCATTTCCCACATCTCATTGTCAATCTCCCAATATTTTACATTATATGGTTCAGGTTGTCCGTTTGCTGCGCGTATGCTGCCCCATTTGCCGGTAGCCGGTTCGTTGCAATAAGCAACCCAATCTACAGCCTCTTGAAGTATCTGAGCTCTTTCTGATTCAGGACGATCAAAGCCAACTGAAACTACAATTACAGGTTCTGTATTTACTTCACGGCAGAATCTGATGAATTCATCTGTACCAAAACAGTTTTGGTCATAGTCCATCCACATCCAATGTGGCCATCTGTAACGCTCCTCTTGCGGTCCTATGCCCCATTTCCAATGATATTGTGCTACGTATCCGCCGCCAGGCCAACGCAGGCATGTAGGGTGTAAGTCCTTAACAGCCTGTAGAATGTCAGGGCGGAAGCCGCCTAATGCCTGTCCTGTTGCAGTTGAAAGTGTTACCTGGTCTATCTGTACAGTTCCATTTTCAACACAAATTGCAAAATCGGCATCTCCATTTAATTCGCCTACAGGTATTTTGATGTCAAATTTTTTCCAATCCGATCCCGGTACGCCAAGCTGTTGTTCCAATATAATGCTGTTGCCTCTTTTAAGACCAACCGATAGTTTGCCATTACCTTTTGCGTAAATTGAACCAACAAACGTTTCACCCGGAATGAGGTTTTGTGGGCCCTGGGAAACACCGGCTTTCGATGTGGCTTTAATCTTTTGCGAATAGTCCATGTTGATGGCATCGCCTTTTACCATTTCAAACTCTGCATTTCCAAATGATTCCCATTGTGGAGCTACAGCAGGTATCTTTACATCTTCTGGTGTACCTTCAAAATAGGTTGTTTTGCCATTTGAAGATGTAACTTTTATATTCTTGTAAAGAGTTTCAGTGTAATTAACCCAAAATACTATGTCATTTTTACCGGTAGCTTCAAGCTTGTTGTAGTTGAGAACTCTTTTGCCGTCCCAATATACAGATATACTGTTTTTCTTGCAGCTAATACGTAGTTTATGCCATTCCTGTTTGTCGTTAATCTGGCTTGCGGTTGCGCTTTTAGATATTAACGATTCAAGGGTTTTGGTTTTGCGGGTTCTTCCTCCATATCCTTGTGTCTCCTTCTCTACCATTGTGGAGATAGAGAAATATGGTTCGGCAATGCCTGCCAATGCTCTCAAGCGTTCTTGTGCAATATTGGCTGCTTCAATTTGTGCTTCGGTTTGTGCAGTATTTAAAGTTCGTGCTTCATAGAAGGGATCGTGTATGCGTATAAAATATGGTTCGCCGTCTATTCTATCTTTAACTGCAAATCTTATATCCATGAGTCCGCCACTCCAGGCGCGACTTGCTAATTTATATGCTCTCCAATTTACATCCATTGAGATCTCATATTCGTCACTCTCAACAGATGTAATTTTAAGTGGTTGCTCGTATCTTGTTGGTGAATGTAGGATGTTCTCATCATCCATAAACCAGCCATCAAAATAGCCGTCTCTTGGTGGAATGCCGGGATAATGCTCCGGTTCAAACGAACGTTCATAAATCAACTCCTGCCATACTCCGTTGTTTGCAGAGAAGTAGATATGCTCAAATAACTGTCCGTAAATAAGCGGGTCAATAAAACCTGATGCTTTGTTTGCACTTATGTTAATATCAACTCTCTCCTGTGCTGAAACACTTATAGCGCAAGTTGCTATTATCAGTGATACAATAAATTTCTTCATAAAATAGTTCTCCTTTTGGTTAGTGTAGTTTCGTGGGTTAATAACGCAGATAAAAAATAATACAGGAAAGACTACCTGCTCTCCTGTATTATTTTATGTAAGGATTTATTACTTGTTTTTGCTCTTCCAGAACGAACTCATCTCTTCCAATGTCTTACCCTTTGTTTCAGGTACCATCTTCAGAACGAAGATAGCAGACAGAATAGAGAACGCACCGTAGATTAAGTAAGTACCGCCTACGCTCCATTCGCAGAGTGATGGGAATGTGGATGAAATTATGTAATTCGAAATCCACTGTGCAGCAACTGCTATAGCAACCGCATTGCCACGAATAGTATTTGGGAAGATTTCTGAAATAAGTACCCAGCAGATAGGACCCCATGACATCATAAACGATGCAGTGTAGATAATGATGAATATCAAAGCTGCAACACCAATAACGTCACAGAATGAAAGAATACTTAATGCAATCATTCCTATAGCCATACCTATAGAACCAATAATCAGTAATGGCTTTCTACCAAATTTGTCAACAGTTAAAATTGCAACTACTGTAAAGATGATATTTACAATACCCATTACAACCGTCTGTACCATTGCAGCATCGCCCGATGAACCCATCTGTTCAAATATTCTTGGTGCGTAGTACAGAACTACATTTATACCAACTGCCTGTTGGAAGAATGATAGTAAAACACCTACTATGATAACTAAAAGACCGTATGACAACAATCTTTCCTTTTTCTCAACAACTGTATCCTTAATTTCCTGCAAGATAGCTTCTGCTCTGCTCTGGCCATTTATCTTAGTAAGAACGTGTAGTGCTTGTTGGGTATTTCCTTGAGTAACCAAGAATCTTGGTGTCTTTGGTACCAATAGCAACAACAGTCCAAATGCACCTGCAGGGAATGCTTCGCTTAGGAACATTTTTCTCCAACCTATATTAACCATAGCAATCTCTATCAGTTCCGGTGTTTCTGCCAAACCGCTTCTAATCATAAAGTTGATAAAGTAAACTACCAACTGACCAAAGATGATTGCGAATTGGTTGCAAGAAACCAATGTTCCTCTGATATTTGCAGGTGCAACTTCTGCAATGTACATAGGGCAAATAGCTGATGCCATACCTACACCGATACCACCTAAAACTCTGTATAAGACAAAAGCCCATAATAGACCTTTGGTAGCTTCTCCAGGCTGGAAAAATTCAAAGTTAGGACGGAAAAGGAATTCCGGCATGTAACTTCCTAATGCCGATAAGAAGAAAAATACAGAAGCAATGATAAGTGAATTTCTACGTCCGAATTTGGTTGCCATGAATCCGGAAATCAAACCACCGATGATACAACCTATCAAAGCCGATGATACAACTGTGCCGTGTAGTGCGTTGGTGTACCAATCGCCTAAACCGCTTCTGAAAAACTCTTGCAATGCTTGTTCTGCACCCGAAATTACGGCTGTGTCATAACCAAATAACAAGCCACCGATTACTGCTACGGCGCAAATTCCATATAGGTATGCTTTGCTACCGTTTTCTTTGTAACTACTCATAGATATTATTAATTAAAATTAAGTTAGCGTTGATGTTTATTTTACAAAGATAGTATAATGATGTCATAGACAAAAAAAGTTCGCTTGTTTTTTTGACGTTCAAAAAATATAAACCTGAAAATAGCTTTGTTTGCCTGTTTACAGACGTGTAAATCTGAATTTGTGTAATGTAAGAAAAAATTATCAAATATCGAAGTGTTGTGGAAATATATCTATAACAAAAATTGCCGAATGAAAAATTTCTTATATCTTCGTGAAGAATTCTAAGGTAACACAACAAGATAATATTTGATAAGTATGAATCAGAATGAAAAAAAAGAGAAAGGAAGTCTTTCAATAGGTTTGAGCGAAGAGGTCGCTAAGGGTGTATATTCAAATATGGCACTGATTACTCATTCTCCTACAGAGATGGTTATAGATTTTGTGGCCTTGTTGCCGGGTATGCCCAAACCGCCTGTTTGTTCCAGAGTGATAATGGCTCCACAGCATGCAAAACGGTTGATGTTTGCTCTTCAGGATAATATTGCCAAGTATGAAAGTATGTTTGGAAAAATTGAAATAAACGAAGGACGCACATATTCTCCGTCAGTATCAGAATTTCACGGCGATGCATAGTGCGGTTTTTATAGCTTATGCTTTGAAGTTGCGGTTGTCAAATGCGTTTGATAATCGCAATTTTCATTGTAAATGCCTCATTTTTTATAAAAAAAGACAAAAAGGTTTTGTGGAATGAAACAAAACCCGTACCTTTGCGCACCAAAATTTGGATTTACTATTAAATAATATATAAATTAAAAACAAAACAACATGCCAACAATTCAGCAGTTAGTACGCAAGGGTCGTCAGGCTTTGGAGGAGAAGAGTAAGTCTCCTGCACTAGATTCTTGCCCACAGAGAAGAGGCGTATGTGTAAGAGTTTACACAACTACTCCTAAGAAACCTAACTCAGCAATGAGAAAGGTTGCTCGTGTTCGTCTTACAAACCAGAAAGAGGTTAACTCTTACATTCCTGGTGAAGGTCACAACTTGCAGGAACACTCAATCGTTCTTGTACGTGGTGGTCGTGTAAAGGACCTTCCGGGTGTACGTTACCACATCGTTCGCGGAACTCTTGATACCGCAGGTGTTAACGGTCGTTTGCAGAGAAGATCAAAGTATGGTGCAAAACGTCCAAAAGCAGCTAAGTAATTTAAAGTGAAACAAAGTTTTGGTCTGTGAATGAGGTTGAGTAAATGTCCTGACGTGGACGTTGAAGAATCAAATAAAAACAACCTGAACGAAACAAAATTTGAAAAATGAGAAAAGCAAAACCAAAGAAACGTGTGATTCTTCCAGATCCAGTATTTGGAGAAGTTTCTGTAACAAAGTTTGTTAACCATCTTATGTATGATGGTAAGAAGAATATCTCTTTTGAGATTTTCTACGAGTGTTTGGACAAAGTGAAGGCTAAACTTCCAAACGAAGAGATGTCTGCACTTGAAATTTGGAAAAAGGCTCTTGATAACGTAACTCCTCAGGTAGAGGTTAAGTCACGTCGTATCGGTGGTGCAACTTTCCAGGTACCTACTGAAATCAGAGCAGATCGTAAAGAATCTATTTCAATGAAGAATTTGATTCTTTTCGCACGCACGCGCGGTGGAAAATCAATGTCAGACAAATTGTCTGCAGAGATAGTTGATGCGTTCAACAATGCAGGTGGCGCATTTAAACGTAAGGAGGATATGCATCGTATGGCAGAAGCCAACAGAGCATTTGCACACTTTAGATTCTAATAGATGGCAGATAAGAATTTACATCTCACAAGAAATATCGGTATCATGGCCCATATTGATGCCGGTAAGACAACTACTTCAGAACGTATCCTGTTTTATACAGGTCTTACACATAAAATAGGTGAAGTTCATGATGGTTCCGCTACTATGGACTGGATGGTTCAGGAGCAGGAGCGTGGTATCACTATCACATCTGCAGCTGTTACTACCAGCTGGAAGTGGAATAATCAACTATTTAAAATCAATCTGATTGATACTCCGGGCCACGTGGATTTTACAGCAGAAGTTGAGCGCTCATTGAGAGTATTGGACGGAGCTGTAGCAGTGTTCTGTGCAGTAGGTGGCGTACAGCCTCAGTCAGAAACAGTATGGCACCAGGCTAATAAATATGGTGTACCTCGTTTGGGTTATGTAAACAAGATGGACCGTTCAGGTGCAGATTTTTACAGTGTTCTAAACCAGATGAAGGAGATCCTCAAGGCTAATGCGTGTCCTATTGTAATTCCAATAGGTCAGGAAGAATCATTTATCGGTGTAATAGACCTTATTAAAATGAAGGCTATTTACTGGCGCGATGATTCTCTCGGTGCTGATTATACTGTAGAGGATATTCCTGCTGATATGCAGGCAGAAGCAGAAGAGTGGAGAGAAAATCTCCTTGAAAAGGCTTCTGAGTTTGATGATGAAATGATGGAGAAGTATTTAGAGGGTTCTGGCGAAATCACAATGGACGAGATCTTGCGTGCAGTTCGCGTAGGTACAATCTCTCAGAAACTTGTTCCTGTTGTTTGTGGTACATCATTCCGCAACAAAGGTGTTCAGCCTTTGCTTGATTACGTATGTGCTTTCTTGCCTTCACCTCTTGATGCAGGTGGCGTAACAGGTTTTGTTCCAAGATCAGAAGAAGAGACACATCGCGATCCATCATCAGAAGAAAAAACATCAGCACTTGCATTCAAGATTGCTGTTGATCCATACGTAGGAAGACTGATTTTCTTCAGAGTTTATTCAGGTAAGATTACTTCAGGTAGCTATATCTTCAATTCTCGTTCAGGAAAGAAAGAACGCGTAAGCCGTCTGTTCCGGATGTATTCAAAGAAACAGATTCAGGTTGACGAAGTTGCTGCAGGCGATATAGGTGCAGTAGTTGCTTTGAAAGATATCCGTACCGGTGATACACTCTGCGATGAAACAGCACCTATTGTATTAGAGAGCATGGACTTCCCAGATCCAGTTATCAGTATCGCTGTAGAACCTAAGACAGAAAAGGATATGAGCAAACTGTCTGATGGTTTGGCTCGTTTGGCTGAAGAAGATCCAACATTTACCGTTAAGGTTGATGAAGATTCAGGTCAGACTCTGATTTCAGGTATGGGTGAGTTGCATCTTGATATTATTATTGACCGTCTGAAACGTGAATTCGGTGTAGAATGTAACCAGGGTCGTCCTCAGGTTAGCTACAAGGAATCTATCTCTAAGACAGTTCAATTGCGCGAAGAATATAAGAAACAGACCGGTGGTAAGGGTCATTATGCTTGTATCGTTGTTGAAATCGGTCCTGCTGACGAAGGTTGGCAAGGTGGTTTGCAATTCGTTGATGCAACAAAGGGTGAGGCTCTGCCAAAGACATATTTGCCAGCAATCGAGAAGGGCTTTACAAATGCTATGAAGAATGGTGTTTTGATGGGCGCTCCTATGGATTCACTCAAGGTTACAGTTCTTGATGGTAAATATCACCCGGTTGACTCTGATGCTTTGTCATTCGAGGTTTGTGCAACACAGGCATTTAAAAATGCTTGCGTAAAGGCTGCTCCAAGTCTTACAGAACCTATCATGGCTTTGGAAGTTGTTACTCCTGAAGAGAGCATGGGTAATGTAATTGGTGACCTTAACAAACGTCGTGGACAGGTTGAAGGTATGGAAACCAACAATTCAGGCGCTAAAGTTGTTAAAGCTCATGTACCATTGGCAGAAATGTTCGGTTACGTTACAGCTTTGAGAACAATCACTTCAGGTCGTGCTACATCATCAATGACATACGAACGTCATGCTCAGGTTTCAAATGCTCTTGCTAAGCAAGTTGTTGAGGAACACGGAGGTGCAGTAAACCTGATTGGATAATTAAAAAAAGAGAGAACCGCATTCCGAATAGTAAATGACTCTTATTCGGAATGCATTAACAAAAACAATAATAATTAACAAAAAAAGACAATGAGTCAAAAAATTAGAATCAAACTGAAGTCATACGACCACAACGTTGTTGACAAGTCAGCAGAGAAGATTGTAAAGACAGTTAAAGCTACAGGTGCTATCGTAAGTGGTCCTATTCCACTTCCAACTCACAAGCGTATCTTTACTGTTAACCGTTCAACTTTCGTAAACAAGAAGTCACGTGAACAGTTCCAGCTCTCTTCATACAAGAGACTGATTGACATCTACAGCTCAACTGCAAAAACTGTTGATGCTTTGATGAAATTAGAACTTCCTAGCGGTGTTGAAGTTGAGATCAAGGTTTGATTAATTTAGAATTGAGTAATTAATTTATTAGTAACTTTAAAAATTTATTTGAAATGCCAGGATTATTAGGAAAAAAGATCGGTATGACATCGGTCTTCGGTGCTGATGGAAAGAATGTTCCATGCACCGTTATCGAAGTTGGTCCTTGCGTAGTTACACAGATTAAAAGTGTAGAAAAAGATGGCTATGCAGCTGTTCAGGTTGGTTTCGAAGATGCCAAAGAAAAGAACACTACAGCCGCTTTGATGGGACACTTCAATAAAGCTGGTGTAACTCCAAAGAGACACTTGGCCGAGTTCAAGGATTTTGAAACTACACCAAATTTGGGTGATGTTTTGACAGTAGAAATGTTTAACGATGCATCTTTCGTAGATGTTATCGCAGTTTCAAAAGGTCACGGTTTCCAGGGTGTTGTTAAAAGACATGGCTTCGGTGGTGTAGGACAGCAAACTCACGGTCAGCACAACCGCGCTCGTAAGCCGGGTTCAATTGGTGCTTGTTCATACCCTGCAAAAGTATTCAAAGGTATGCGTATGGCCGGTCACATGGGAAGTCAGCAGGTAACAACTCAGAACCTGCAGGTGTTGAAAGTTATTCCGGAACATAACCTTCTTTTGATTAAGGGTTCTATTCCAGGTTACAAAGGTTCAATCGTTTCAATTCTGAAGTAATGGAAGTAAGCGTATATAATATAAAAGGTGAGGATACCGGAAGAAAGGTAATCTTGAATGATGCTATTTTTGGCATTGAGCCTAATGATCACGCTATATACTTAGACGTTAAGCAGTTTATGGCTAATCAGCGTCAGGGTACTCATAAGGCTAAAGAGAGAAGCGAAGTGGCTGGTTCTACAAAGAAACTTGGCCGTCAGAAAGGTGGTGGTGGCGCTCGTCGCGGTGATATCAATTCACCTGTTCTTGTAGGTGGTGGACGCGTATTTGGTCCAAGACCACGTAACTACAGCTTCAAATTGAATAAGAAGGTTAAACAGTTGGCACGTAAATCTGCACTTGCATACAAACTGCAGGAAAACGCTCTGATTGTTCTTGAAGATTTCGCATTCGAGGCTCCAAAGACAAAGAACTTCGTTGAAATCTTAAAAAATCTTAATCTATGTGAGAAAAAATCATTGTTTGTTCTTCCAGAGAGCAATAATGTAGTATCTTTGTCGGCTCGTAATTTGCAGCGCACTAAAGTTGTCAACGCTTCATCTGTAAACACTTACAGTATCTTGAACGCTGACACTCTTGTTGTGACTGAAAATTCTATCGAGGTTATTGACGGAATCTTAAACAAAAAGGAGGCTTAATATGGGATTGATAGTTAAACCACTTGTAACGGAGAAGATGAACTCCATTACTGAGAAGTTCCCCAATAGATTTGGGTTCGTAGTTCGTCCCGAAGCTAACAAATTGGAGATTAAGAAAGAGATAGAAGATTTGTACAATGTAACAGTAGTAGATGTTAATACTGCATATTACATTGGTAAAAACAAATCACGTTACACCCGTAAGGGCTTTACAAAAGGTCGTACAAATGCATTTAAGAAGGCCATTGTAACCCTTAAAGATGGTGATACAATTGATTTTTATAGCAATATTTAATAGAGATGGCAGTACGTAAATTTAAACCCACAACCCCGGGTCAAAGACACAAGATTATTGGTACTTTTGAGGAAATTACTGCATCGGTACCAGAAAAGTCTCTTGTTTTCGGAAAACTCGCTACCGGTGGTCGTAACAACCAGGGTAGAATGACTGCACGCTACATTGGTGGCGGTCATAAGAAGAAGTTCCGTATTATAGACTTCAAGAGAAATAAGGATGGGGTTCCAGCAACTGTTAAAACAATTGAATACGATCCAAACCGTTCGGCTCGTATCGCATTGTTGTTTTATGCAGATGGCGAAAAGAGATACATTGTAGCACCTAACGGTCTGCAAGTTGGCGCAAAACTTATGTCAGGTCCTGAAGCAGCTCCTGAAGTAGGTAATGCACTATTCTTGAAAGATATACCGGTAGGTACCGTTATTCACAACATTGAATTGCGTCCTGGTCAGGGTGCTGTTCTCGTTCGTTCTGCTGGTAACTTTGCACAGCTGACATCTAAAGAGGGTGACTATTGTGTTATCAAATTGCCTTCAGGTGAGGTTCGTAGAATATTGTCTTCTTGTAAGGCTACTATCGGTAGCGTAGGTAACTCAGACCACGCGTTGGAACAGTCAGGTAAGGCTGGTCGTTCACGTTGGATGGGTCGTCGTCCTCACAACCGTGGTGTAGTTATGAACCCTGTTGATCACCCAATGGGTGGTGGTGAAGGACGTGCTTCTGGTGGACACCCACGTTCACGTAAGGGCTTGTATGCTAAGGGTCTGAAGACCAGACATCCTAAGAAGAGCTCAAGCAAGTACATTATTGAGAGAGCTAACAAGAAGTAAAACTTAACCTGAGTAAAAAATGACACGTTCACTAAAGAAAGGTCCATATATCTATAAGAAATTAGAGGACAAAGTGCTTGCTATGAATGAGAGTGGCAAGAAGGCCGTTGTAAAAACTTGGGCTAGAGCTTCAATGATATCTCCTGATTTCGTAGGTCATACCATTGCAGTTCATAATGGTAATAAGTTTATTCCTGTTTATATCACAGAAAATATGGTTGGTCACAAACTCGGTGAGTTTGCTCCTACCCGTACATTCCGTGGACATTCAGGTAACAGGAAATAAACGTAACTTATCTGAAATAAAAAAAATAAGATAATGGGAAAAAGAAAACATTTAGCAGCCGAGAAGATTAAAGAGGCTAAAAAGACCCAGTACTTTGCCAAGCTGAATGACGTTCCTTCTTCACCACGTAAGATGCGTCTCGTAGTAGATATGATTCGTGGTATGGAGGTTAACCGCGCTTTGGGAGTATTGCGCTATTCACCTAAGGCTGCTTCGAAAGATGTAGAGAAAGTGCTTCGTTCCGCTATTGCTAACTGGGAGCAGAAGAATGACCGCAAGGCTGAAGCTGGCGAATTGTTCGTTACAAAAGTTTTTGTGGATGAAGGCGTAACACTTAAGAGAATGAGACCAGCACCACAGGGTAGAGGTTACCGTATTCGCAAACGCGCAAATCACGTAACTCTGTTCGTGGATACAAAAGCTGTAGCAGCAAGTACTAACGATAATCAAGAGTAAGCAGAATGGGACAGAAAGTTAATCCGATTAGCAATCGTTTAGGTATCATTAGAGGTTGGGATTCCAGCTGGTTCGGCAAATATGACGAACGTATCGTAGAAGATGCTGAAATCCGTAAGTATCTAAGTGCCCGTTTGTCTAGAGCAAGTATCTCTAGAATTGTTATCGAACGTACTCTTAAGTTGGTTACTATTACCGTATGTACAGCTCGTCCGGGTTTGATCATCGGTAAGGGTGGTTCTGAGGTTGACAAACTGAAAGAAGAACTGAAGAAGATTACAGATAAAGAGGTTCAGATCAATATTTTTGAAGTAAAGAAGCCGGAGCTTGATGCAGTTATCGTTGCCAACAACATTGCTCGCCAGATTGAGGGTAAGGTAGCTTATCGCCGCGCAGTTAAGATGGCTATTTCAAACACTATGAGAATGGGTGCCGAAGGTATCAAGGTTCAGGTGTCAGGTCGTCTGAATGGTGCAGAAATTGCTCGTTCTGAGATGTATAAAGAGGGTCGTACTCCTCTGCATACATTCCGTGCAGATATTGACTATTGTCAGTTAGGTGCTATCACCAAGGTTGGTGTTCATGGTATCAAGGTATGGATCTGCCGTGGAGAGGTTTATGGTAAGAGAGATTTGTCTCCAAACTTCACTCAGTCAAAAGAGATGGGCCGTGGAGGCGAAAGAGGAGGAAAACCTTTCAAAAAGAGAAGTAAAAGCAATCGTTGATTGCAATTTGGTAAACTGTAAATAGTAATTGAATTATGTTACAGCCTAAAAGGACAAAATATAGAAGAATGCAGAAAGGACGCAGCAAGGGTAATGCTATGAGAGGCAACCAGCTTGCATTCGGTTCATTCGGCATCAAATCTCTGGATACCTGTTGGATTACAGGTAGGCAGATTGAAGCAGCTCGTATTGCGGTAACTCGTTATATGCAGCGTCAGGGACAGATCTGGATTAGAATCTTCCCGGATAAACCAATCACAAAGAAGCCTTTGGATGTACGTATGGGTAAAGGTAAGGGTGACGTAGAAGGTTACGTATTCCCTATTACTCCAGGACGTATCATCATCGAAGCTGATGGTGTACCTTTTGAGATTGCAAAAGAGGCTTTGCGTCTAGCAGCTCAGAAACTTCCTGTTACAACTAAATTGGTTGTAAGACGTGACTATGATTTTAAGAATGAAAATTGATTAAACCGATCATTATGAAGAATTCAGAAATTAGAGAGTTGTCAACTCAAGAGCTGATTGAGCGTATTGATGCAGAAACAGCCAATTACAAAATGATGGGTTTAAATCATGCTATCTCTCCACTGGAGAATCCTACACAGATTACCAAACTGCGTAAGACTATTGCTAGGATGAAGACTGAGTTGAGAAGCAGAGAACTTAACAAATAAAGATTGGTTCGCATGAGTAATAGAAATTTACGTAAAGAACGTCAGGGTGTCGTAGTAAGCGACAAGATGGATAAGACTATCGTAGTGATGTCTATCTTTAAGAAGAAGCACCCTATATATGGTAAATTCGTTAGAAAAACGAAGAAGTACCATGTTCACGACGAGAATAATGCTTGCGGTATCGGTGATACAGTTCGTATTATGGAGACTCGTCCTCTGAGCAAGACCAAGAGATGGAGATTAGTAGAAATTGTTGAAAAGGCTAAGTAATCATGATACAGACAGAATCCAGACTCACAGTTTGTGATAACAGTGGTGCTAAAGAGTGCCTCTGTATCCGTGTACTAGGCGGAACTAAAAAACGTTACGCTACAGTTGGTGATACTATCGTAGTAACAGTAAAGAGTGTTATTCCTTCAAGTGATATGAAGAAAGGTACTGTTTCAAAGGCTTTGATAGTACGTACAAAGAAAGAGATTCGTCGTGCAGATGGTTCTTATATCCGTTTTGACGATAATGCTTGCGTGTTGCTCGCCAACACAGGTGAAATTAAGGGAAGCCGTATCTTCGGTCCTGTAGCTCGTGAATTGCGTGCTGTAAACATGAAGGTGGTTTCATTGGCTCCTGAAGTACTTTAATCTAAAAAGTAAACAGTAATGAGTAAGTTACATATTAAAAAGAACGACACCGTTTTCGTTAATGCAGGCGAAGATAAGGGTAAGACAGGTAAAGTCCTGAAGGTGCTCGTTAAGGAAAACAGGGCCATTGTTGAGGGCGTTAATTTCGTTTCAAAACATACAAAGCCCAGCGCAAAGAATCCTCAGGGTGGTATCATCAAGCAGGAAGCGCCAATCCATATTTCAAACCTGAACGTTGTAGATCCTAAGACAGGTGCTCCAACACGTATCGGTCGCAGACGCAATGATGATGGTAAGTTAGTACGTTATTCTAAGAAATCAGGAGAGTAGATTAAGTAATGAGTAATACTGCAAATCTTAAGAAAGAATATGCCGAGCGCATTGCTCCGGCTTTGATGGAGAAGTTCCAATACTCTTCTTCAATGCAGGTTCCTGTTCTGAAGAAGATCGTAATTAACCAGGGTCTTGGTAAACTGGCTATCGCTGACAAGAAGATCATAGATACAGCAATCAACGAGCTTACTATTATCACAGGTCAGAAAGCTGTAGCTACAGTTTCTAAGAAGGATATCGCAAACTTTAAGTTGCGTAAGAAAATGCCTATCGGTGTTATGGTTACATTGCGTAGAGAGCGTATGTACGAGTTCCTTGAAAGACTTGTACGCGTAGCTCTGCCACGTATCCGTGACTTCAAAGGTATTGAGAGTAAGTTTGATGGTATGGGTAACTACTCACTGGGTATCCAGGAGCAGATTATCTTCCCAGAAATCAACATTGATAGCATTTCACATATTCTTGGTATGAACATTACCTTTGTAACATCAGCTAAGACTGACGAAGAAGGTTATGCTCTGCTGAAAGAGTTTGGTTTGCCTTTTAAAAACGAAAAAAATAATTGATAAAGCATGGCAAAAGAATCAATGAAAGCTCGCGAAGTTAAGCGTGCTAAAATGGCTGCCAGATATGCTGCAAAACGTGCTGCATTGAAAGAGATAGTACGTAAGGGTGATCCTGCTGAAGCTTATGAAGCTGCTCAGAAATTACAGGATTTACCATACAATTCAAATCCTATCCGTCAGCACAATCGTTGCAAACTGACTGGTCGTCCAAAGGGTTATATGCGTATGTTTGGACTTTCAAGAATTCAGTTCCGTGAGATGGCATCTCAGGGCTTGATTCCTGGAGTTCGTAAGGCAAGCTGGTAAACGGTAAAGAGAGTGTTAATTAAATATTGTCAGGAAGACCTGATCAATTTAAGAGTTATTTTATGACAGATCCTATTGCAGATTTTTTGACGAGGTTGCGTAATGCTATTCAGGCAAAGCACAAAGTGGTAGAAGTACCAGCCTCTAATCTCAAAAAAGAGATTACAAAAATCCTTTTTGAGAAGGGTTATATCTTGAACTACAAATTTGTAGAAGATGGCCCACAGGGTACAATTAAGATTGCCCTAAAATACGATCCAGTAAACAAGTGCAATGCAATCAAGAAGTTGATTCGCGTATCATCTCCAGGTTTGCGTCAGTACACTGGCTATCGTGAAATGCCGAGAGTAATTAATGGTTTGGGTATTGCAATTATATCCACATCACAGGGTGTAATGACAGACAAAGAGGCTTCTACACTGAAGATTGGTGGTGAAGTTCTATGTTATGTATATTAATTGAAGGAGTTATACTATGTCAAGAATTGGAAAATTACCTATTCAGATTCCTGCAGGTGTTACAGTAACATTTCAGGATGGCGTGGTTGCAGTGAAGGGCCCAAAAGGCGCTTTGTCACAGAGCATCAATCCTTCAATCAACGTGTCAATAGAGAACGGGGTAATCACATTGTCTGAAAATCCCGATGTACTTCAAGATAATCCAAAACAGCGTCATGCTTTCCACGGCCTTTATCGTGCTTTGGTAAACAACATGGTTGTTGGTGTATCTGAAGGATATAAGGCAGAATTAGAAATTGTTGGTGTAGGTTACCGTGTATCAAATCAGGGTAATGTTATCACATTCGAACTTCTGCATTCACACTCAATCGTTTTGGTTCTGCCTTCAGAAATCAAAGTTGAGACAAAGTCTGAGAGAAACAAGAACCCACTTATCACATTAGAATCTTGCGATAAGCAGTTATTGGGTCAGGTATGTGCTAAGATCCGTTCTTTCCGTAAGCCTGAACCTTACAAGGGTAAGGGAATCAAGTTTGTAGGTGAAGTTATCCGCAGAAAGTCGGGTAAGTCAGCTGCTGCTAAGTAATTAACATTTTAAATGTAATATTATGTCAGCAAAAACAGAAAGACGAAATAAGATCAAGTTCCGCGTTCGCAATAAGATTTCAGGAACTACAGAACGTCCTCGTATGAGTGTGTTTAGAAGCAATAAGCAGATTTACGTACAGATCATTGACGATTTGAACGGTAAGACTTTGGCATCAGCTTCTTCTTTAGGTTTCGAAAAGATGTCTAAGAAAGATCAGGCTGTGAAAGTTGGTGAACTTATTGCTCAGAATGCCAAGGAAGCAGGTATCACACAGGTTGTATTTGACCGTAACGGATTCCTGTACCATGGTAGAGTGAAGAATTTGGCAGATGCCGCACGTAATAACGGTCTCATTTTTTAACCACGATTACTATGAATAATAAGGTAAAAGTTACAAACGATATAGAGTTGAAAGATAGACTCGTAGCTATCAACCGTGTAACTAAGGTTACAAAGGGTGGTCGTACGTTCACATTTGCTGCAATTGTTGTAGTAGGTGATGGTAATGGCATCATCGGTCTTGGTTTGGGTAAAGCCAGCGAAGTTACCGCAGCAATTGCTAAAGGTGTAGAAGCTGCAAAGAAAGATTTAATCCGTGTTCCTGTTCTTAAGGGTACTATTCCTCACGAACAGACAGCTCGTTACGGTGGTGCTGAGGTATTTATGAAGCCTGCAGCTCCTGGTACCGGAGTTGTTGCCGGCGGTGCTATGCGTGCAGTTTTAGAGAGTGTTGGTATTACTGATGTGTTAGCTAAGTCAAAAGGCTCATCTAACCCTCATAACCTTGTTAAAGCAACTTTGAAGGCTCTCACTGAAATTCGTGATCCAAAAACTGTTGCTCAGAACAGAGGTATCAGTTTGAGTAAAGTATTTAATGGATAAGGAGGTTACAGATATGGCAAAAATTAAAATCAAACAGACTAAGAGTCGTATTGGTGCTCCAGTTGATCAGAAGAGAACTCTTGATGCATTAGGTCTTCGTAAATTGTACAGAACTGTAGAATTGGAAGATAATCCATCAATCAGAGGTATGATCAATAAGGTAAAACATTTGGTAACCATCATTGATTAATCTTAAAATAAAGAAGTATGAAATTAAATACATTAAAACCAGCAGAAGGCGCAACCAAAACATCCAAGAGAATTGGTCGCGGACCAGGTTCAGGCCTTGGTGGTACCTCTACCAGAGGTCATAAGGGTGCTAAGTCTCGTTCTGGTTATTCAAGAAAACTTGGTTTCGAAGGTGGTCAGATGCCATTGCAGCGTTTGGTTCCGAAATTCGGTTTCAAGAATATCAACCATGTAGAGTACAAAGCTATTAACCTTGATTTGATTCAGACAATTGCTGAAAAACAGAATTTGGATAAGGTATCAGTATCTGATCTGATAGCTGCAGGTTTTGTTTCTTCAAAACAGTTGGTTAAGATTTTAGGAAACGGACAGCTTACTAAGAAAGTTGATGTAGAGGCTCACGCATTCTCAAAGAGTGCAACAGCAGCTATTGAAGCATTAGGTGGTACAGCTATTAAATTGTAATTATAATGAACGAAAATCTTCTAAAATACATAATCATTTTAGCGTGTGTTTTTTTAGCAGTGTACGTAGTTGTAAAAAACTGGCAGACTCTGAAAAACATATCTAAGATAGAAGATTTGAGGAAAAGGATTCTCACGACGGTACTGTTTATTGCAGTTTACCGTCTGGGAACCCATATACTACTTCCAGGTGTTGATGCTGAGATGCTTATCAATTTGCGTCGTCAGACCAGCGAAGGTCTGTTGTCACTTCTTGATATGTTTTCAGGTGGTGCATTCTCTAATGCTTCTATCTTTGCATTAGGTGTAATGCCATACATCTCTGCTTCAATCGTTCTACAGTTGTTGACAATTGCAGTGCCTTATTTCCAGAAATTACAGAAAGAGGGAGAAAGCGGACGTATGAAAATCAATCAGTACACTCGCTATCTAACAATAGTAATTCTGATAATTCAGGGCCCTTCATATATGTTCAACTTAAAGCATACAATGGGAGTAGGTATTAATCCTCCTATCGATTGGTTCTGGTTCATTGTTACTTCAACAGTTGTATTGGCTGCAGGTAGCTTATTTATCCTATGGTTAGGTGAGCGTATCACAGACAAAGGTATTGGTAACGGTGTATCATTTATCATCATGATAGGTATCATAGCTCGTTTCCCTGAAGCATTTATGCAAGAGTTGACATCACGTATGTCATCTATTGGTGCTGCAGGTGGTGGCTTGATTATGTTCCTGTTGGAAGTTCTTCTTCTGTTCTTGGTTACTGCAGGTACAATAATGCTCGTTCAGGGTGTTCGTAAAATTCCTGTACAGTATGCAAAGAGAGTAGAAGGTGGCAGACAGTATGGTGGCGCACGTCAGTACATTCCTTTAAAGGTAAATGCTGCTAACGTAATGCCTATCATCTTTGCACAGGCTATTATGTTTATTCCTGTAACAATTTTTGGTACAGCTGAACAGAGTGGCTTTGCTCTGCAACTAAGAAATACAGATGGTCTTGTTTATAACTTGATTTACGCTGCATTAATTATTATATTCACTTTGTTCTACACTGCTGTAACAGTTAATCCACAGCAGATGGCAGACGATTTGAAACGCAACAATGGTTTTATTCCTGGTGTAAAGCCTGGAAAACCAACTGCTGAATATATTGATAGCGTAATGTCTCGTATTACTTGGCCTGGTGCTATCTTCCTGACACTTGTAGCAGTTCTTCCTGCATTCGCTAGACTTCTAGGTATGAATCAGGCATTTGCTCAGTTCTTTGGAGGTACATCGCTGATCATTTTGGTAGGTGTCGTTCTCGATACATTACAGCAGATTGAAAGTCATCTTTTGATGCGTCACTATGATGGTCTGTTAAAGACAGGTCGTATTAAGGGACGTTCAGGAGTAACAGCATATTGATAACTAAAGATGATATTTCTTAAGACTGAAGACGAAATAGCGCTTATGCGTGAAGCCAATAGGCTTGTTGGTAAAACTCTGGGCGAGGTAGCTAAGCTTATCAAGCCCGGTGTTACCACCAACCAATTGACTAAAGTAGCAGAAGAATTCATTCGCGATAACGGAGCAATTCCTACATTCAAAGGATATCCCGATAACGATGATACTTCTTTCCCTGCAGCATTGTGTACTTCAGTTAATGAAATGGTGGTACACGGAATACCTAATGATATTCCATTGAAAGATGGTGATATTGTATCGGTAGATTGTGGAACACTGTTGAATGGTTTCAACGGAGACTCAGCTTATACATTCTGTGTAGGTGAAGTGTCCGAAGAAGTTAGACAA
Source organism: Bacteroidaceae bacterium (assembly GCA_017556585.1). Lineage (GTDB taxonomy): Bacteria > Bacteroidota > Bacteroidia > Bacteroidales > Bacteroidaceae > Colenecus. The sequence goes on along the minus strand of JAFYMP010000019.1, from coordinate 4,102 downwards.
TTACTAAAGGTTACTAAAGAGTCTCTATATAAAGGTATAGAGAATGCAGTAGTTGGTAAGCGTCTTGGAGATATCGGTTATGCAGTTCAGTCATATTGTGAACAGCATGGCTATGGTGTTGTTAGAGAATTTGTAGGTCACGGAATTGGTCGTGAAATGCACGAAGATCCTGCAGTTCCTAATTATGGTAAGCGCGGATATGGAACACAACTTAAAAAAGGTATGTGTTTGGCAATTGAACCGATGATTACTTTAGGAAACAGGCAAATCGTGATAGAGAATGATGGTTGGGGTGTCAGAACCCGCGACCGCAAACCGGCGGCTCATTTTGAGCATACTGTTGCAGTCTATGCCGGTAAAGCAGAAATTCTCTCTACTTTTGACTACATAGAAGCAGTTTTAGGAGATAAAGAGTTTTAATATGGCAAAACAATCCGCAATTGAACAAGATGGTACGATCATTGAATCATTGTCAAATGCAATGTTTCGTATCCAATTAGAGAACGGTCACGAGATTACCGGTCATATATCCGGTAAGATGAGAATGCATTTTATTAAAATTTTACCAGGCGATAAGGTTAAAGTGGAGATGTCTCCATACGATCTTACTAAAGGTAGAATAGTATTCAGGTACAAATAAAAAGAGTAGATATATGAAAGTTAGAGTTTCATTGAAGAAACGTTCAGCCGACTGTAAAATTGTTCGTCGCAAAGGACGTCTGTATTTAATCAACAAGAAGGATCCTAAGATGAAATTACGTCAAGGATAAACCTAAGTAAACAAATTTAATTATTATATGGCAATAAGAATCGCTGGAGTTGACATCCCACAGAATAAAAGGGGTGAAATCGCGTTAACCTACATTTTTGGAATAGGTCGCAGCAGCGCTACCAAAATTTTGGAGAAGGCTGGTGTGGATAAAGACATCAAGGCACAGGATTGGACTGACGATATGGCAGCAAGAATCCGTGAAGTGATTGGTGCAGAGTATATAGTAGAGGGCGACCTCCGTAGTGAGGTTCAGCTGAACATCAAACGATTGATGGATATAGGTTGCTACCGTGGTATTCGTCATCGTATCGGTCTTCCAGTTCGTGGTCAGAGCACAAAGAACAATGCTCGTACACGTAAGGGACGTAAGAAAACTGTTGCTAATAAGAAAAAAGCTACTAAATAATTGAACTATGGCAAAGAAGACAGTTACAACTAAGAAAAGAAATGTGAAGGTCGATGCAATGGGACAGTTGCACGTTCACTCATCATTCAATAATATCATTGTTACTCTTGCAAACAGTGAAGGTCAGGTTATATCTTGGTCATCAGCTGGTAAGATGGGTTTCCGTGGTTCAAAGAAGAACACTCCTTATGCAGCTCAGATGGCAGCAGAAGATTGTTCAAAGGTAGCTTATGACCTTGGTCTTAGAAAGGTTAAGGCATACGTTAAGGGCCCGGGAAATGGTCGTGAATCAGCCATCCGTGCTATACATGGTGCAGGTATTGAAGTTATAGAGATTATTGATGTGACACCGCTGCCACATAATGGCTGCCGTCCACCAAAAAGAAGAAGAGTTTAATTTTAAAATCGCAAAATAATGGCTAGATATACTGGACCAAAAACTAGAATTGCCCGTAAATTTGGTGAGGCAATCTATGGAGCAGATAAATCTTTTGAAAAAAGAAAATATGCTCCTGGACAGCACGGTAACAACCGTCGTCGCAAGACTTCAGAATATGGTGTGATGCTTGCTGAAAAACAGAAAGCTAAATACACATACGGAGTATTAGAGAAACAGTTCCGCAATATGTTTGAAAAAGCATCAAGTGCTGATGGTATCACAGGTGTAAACTTGTTACAGGCATTGGAATCTCGTCTTGATAACGTAGTATTCCGTCTTGGTCTTGCTCCTACACGTGCAGCTGCTCGTCAGCTTGTTAGTCATCGTCATATTGTTGTAGATGGTAAGGTATTGAATATTCCTTCTTATCAGGTTAAACCAGGTCAGATTGTTGGTGTACGCGAGAGATCTAAATCTCTTGAAGTAATTGCTGATTCTCTTGCAGGTTTCAACCACAGCAAGTATTCATGGATTGAGTGGGATGAACAGTCAAAGGCTGGTAAATTCTTGCACAAACCAGAGAGAGAAGATATTCCTGAAAATATTAAGGAGCAACTTATCGTTGAATTGTATTCTAAATAATAAGTAGAGGCAAATGGCAATATTAGCATTTCAAAAACCTGAAAAGGTTATAATGGTGGAATCTACCGATAATTATGGTAAGTTCGAATTCCGTCCATTAGAGCCTGGTTTCGGAATAACTATTGGAAACGCGTTGCGTCGTATCCTTCTTTCAACTCTTGAAGGTTATGCTATCAATACCATCAAGATAGAAGGTGTAGATCACGAATTTTCAACAGTTCCGGGTGTTATGGAAGATGTTACAAACATCATCCTAAACCTTAAGCAAGTAAGATTCAAACGCATTGCAGAAGAATTTGAAAGCGAAAAAGTTAGTATTAAAATTTCTAATTCTAAGGAATTTAAAGCTGGCGATATAGGTAAATGTTTGACTGGATTTGAAGTGTTAAATCCTGAATTGGTCATCTGCCATTTAGATTCAAAAGCTTCACTTCAGATTGAAATTTCAATTAATAAGGGTCGTGGTTATATTCCATCAGAGGAGAATAAAGAGTACTGCACAGAATTAAATACTATTCCAGTGGATTCTATCTATACTCCTATCCGTAATGTCAAGTATCTTGTAGAGCCTTTCCGTGTAGAACAGAAGACTGACTATGATAAACTTGTACTTGAAATTACAACCGATGGTTCAATTCATCCAAAAGATGCATTGAAAGAGGCTGCAAAAATCCTTATTTACCACTTTATGCTCTTCTCAGATGATAAGATATCAATTGAGAATGTAGATCTTGATGGTAATGAAGAATTTGATGAAGAGGTATTGCATATGCGTCAGCTCTTGAAGACAAAACTAACAGATTTGAACCTTTCAGTGCGTGCATTGAACTGTTTGAAGACTGCCGAAGTTGATACTCTTGGCGACCTTGTTAGATTTAATAAGACAGACTTGCTGAAGTTCCGTAACTTTGGTAAGAAGTCTTTGACCGAACTTGACGAATTGCTTGAGCGTTTGAATCTTTCATTTGGAACCGACACTTCAAGGTATAAATTAGATAAAGACTAACAATGAGACATAATAAGAAATTCAATCATTTGAGCCGTACAGCATCTCACAGAAATGCTATGCTCGCAAATATGACCTGCTCTCTTATCATGCATAAGAGAATACAGACCACTCTTGCAAAAGCTAAGGCTCTGCGCGTTTATGCTGAACCAATTATCAATCGCGCTAAGAAAGACGATACAAATTCACGTCGTGTAGTATTCAGCTATCTCCAGAACAAGGAAGCTGTAACAGAATTGTTCAAGGAGATTTCTCAGAAGATTGCAGATCGTCCAGGTGGTTACCTACGTATTATTAAGTTAGGTATCCGTAAGAGTGATGCTACAGAAATGTGTTTCATCGAATTTGTAGATTACGATGAAAACATGGCTAAGACAACTAAGAAAGCAGCTAAGACTCGTCGTTCACGCAAGTCATCTGCAGAAAAAGCTGTTGTAGCAGAAGCAGAAGCAACTCCAGCTGAAGAAGCAAAAGTTGAAGAGTAAGAACAAAATTATATGTTCTGTAAAAATGAGAGGCCTTGTGTCTCTCATTTTTCACCTTATATATATTAGAGATTACCCTTTTTTTTAAAATTTTTCAAAAAAAGTTTCGAAAATGTTTGGTGGGTATTAAAAATGTCTCTACCTTTGCATCCGCTTTCCGAGAGATACACGCTCGGTTGGCGAAACGACAAGACGTTCTTTGAACAATTTTCATAAATAGACAAGTAGTACGACGGGCATTTGTTCATTGTTAAAGATGAATAAGTGTTCGAGGGTAAAATACGAACCGTCAAAGAAATATACAGAATAAATAAATCGGACGGACCTGAGCAAAAAAAGACAAACGGTGAAGTTATTGTAGATTTACAATATCTTCGTTTAAGATATAAAATTTACTAAGAAGAGTTTGATC
>JAFYMP010000018.1 GCA_017556585.1 Bacteroidaceae bacterium | reverse complement strand
CTGCATTCATACTTATTTGGTTTTAGTACAATCTGCAAAATTGCAAAATCAATTCAAATCGACACGCGTTTTCTTTATATGTATCTAATTATATATAAATAAGTTACAAATTAATTTTAAAAAATCTTTTGGACACTAGTGTTGCAATACATAATAAACTGTTATAATCTTTTAAATATTAGTGTTATGAAACGATTCTATTTTTTAATAATTTATTTGTTGTCTTGTGTATTCATGATGGCAAATGGTGCAGAAAGCAGCACACTTTCTGTTCATACTACGCATGAAGCGTCATCAGCCTACCAGCCTGTTGAAAGGGAGCATATTCTGGTAAATTATCTTTTTACTCTTGAAACAGAGCGAATCTTTTATGAAAAATATGGTTTGCGTTATTGGTCAGCTATTATATTTGATGATGATCTTCAGTATTATGGCTCGTATCCCAATTATTATATTACAAATAAGCTTGGTAGCGTAACGACATTACTTTATTTGGTTGAATCTGACAGATGTGATGAAATAGTTGATTCCTTACTACTTTTACCTGGTGTGAACTCCGTAAAGATACTTAAAACAGGTGAACTCCGTAAATCTTCTGATACAGGAGAGGTAGAACCTTCTAAAAATGACGTTGTTGAATCGGATGTTGATATTGAATATGACCCAGCTTTCAAACGTCTTACTATTTCATCGGCCGGAATCGTTTCATCTGAAACAATTTTAGAATATGCTTCCGATGTTGAAGAGATAATCTTTTCTGAAGGTGTAACAGGTTTGTCAGACCAGTCATTTAAAGAAATGCCAAATCTTCGTTATGTAAAATTCCCTTCTACATTGTATCACTTTGGCGATTCTGTATTTTCAGATTGTAAGAACCTTGCCATAGTTGATTTTCCGGAATATGTAGAAAGTGGTGAAAATCTATTCAGTATAGGTAGTTATGCATTCCAAAATTGTTCATCGTTGGATAGTTTGTATATACCATCCACCAATTTTGCGGTCTATATTTGGAAAAATGCATTTTCTAATTGTAAATCGTTAAGAAGCGTTCGTTTTGGTAGCGCATACGTAAACTTCCTTGGCTATAATCCTGGGGTGAGTGCATTCTATGGATGTACTTCTGTAACTAATCTATATATTGATGATTTCAGTAAATGGGTGTCAGATATTCCGGCTCGTAATGGTTGTAACAATCTTTTGAAAGTTGTAGATAATATTTACATAGAAGATAAAAATATTACTTCCGAATTTATCATTCCTTATGGTGTTGAAGGTATAAAAGATGCTTGTTTTCAATACTATAACAAACAGTATAGTGTAGTACTTCCATCTACTGTAGAAAGGATAGGTCAAGTTGCCTTTCAGGATGAACCAAGTTTGGACTTTCCTCAAGATAGGCTACGCAGTATCAATATTCCAAAATCTTTAAAACTTATTGGTTTATCTGCTTTTGAAAACTGTAACAAGATTGAAACAATAGATATAGAAGACCTTTCTTCATGGTTGAATCTTAAAATGGAGAAAACCAATTTAATAATTGAAAATTGGCCGTATTCAAATCCTATGTATGTTAGTAATGCATCGTTGTTACTAAATGGCAAGCCATTAAGTGGCAGAATTGTTGTACCTGATAATGTATCTCATATTAATGAGCATGCATTTAAAGGTTGTACTGAAATAACGGAATTGGTTCTCCCTTCCAGTGTAAAGACTCTGGAACCGGGTTCGTTTACTGGCAGTTATGGTACATTGATAGTTGAAATGGCACAATTTGACTTAGGATCTTTAATTGAAAGTAACATTACCGCGATTTATTTTTCTCCTGAAACAGAGCTTAGTAATACTCCTTACGGTTGTGAAAAACTTACAACAATAGTGCTCCCACATACACTGCAACGTATAGATAGGAGCTTGTTAAGAGAGTTTGGTTTGCTTGACAATATAGTAATTCCGGAATCTGTAAAGTCTATAGGACGTCGTGCTTTCTATAATCAAAGAAATCTCTCAGAATTGGTAATTCCTGAAAGTGTGGAACAAATAGAAGATTATGCATTTATTGGTTGTACTAATCTGAAGAAAGTTGTTATAAAGTCCGATGCTTTAATTATAGGTAAAAATGCGTTTGCAGAATGTCCTAATATTGAGGAAGTTTACGTGTTATCTGAAAACTTACCTCAAACAGAGATTGATTTGTCATTCAATTTCAGACCATTCGCAACCGGTAGTGCTGACGGAGCATCACCACGTGGTGTTCTTTATGTTCCGACAGGATGCAAGCATCTCTATCCCGAGTGTATCACAATGGATTTTACAGATGTAATTGAGATGGATATGTCTTCAATGATTACAGGCGTAAAACCTGTAGCTGTACCATCAGAACAGTCTGTTTATTACGATTTGTTTGGTCGCAGAGTGGATAATCCACAGAGCGGTCTTTACATAAAGGATGGTAAGAAGATATTTATAAAGTAGAATATATATATCATCAACCAATCAGGATTTTGGTTGTACAAGTAAATTGAATTCACCTATTAAATAGATTTTACTTATGAGACGTTTGAATTTTTTATTATTGGTATTATTGCTTTCTATATTTAAAGCACAATATAGTTATAGTAATGTTACTATAGATGGTATAGTATATTCTATTGATGACGCATCTGAAACTGCAACGGTTAAGAAACAACATTTGGTTATGCCGTCAGGCGGTTATTACTATGTAAATTATTCTACAGAAAAAGTATATGATAGATATTCTGGAGATATACATATTCCTGCCACAGTAGAAATAGATGGTAAAGAATATAAAGTTGAAATAGGTGAATCTGCGTTTTACAATAGCATCAACATTACATCTGTATCTATAGATGAAGGTATTACCGCTATTCCTGAGGAAGCATTTGCGGGCTGCCTGAATATGAAAAGTATATTTCTTCCTACTAGTTTGGAGTCTATTGCAAGTGGTGCGTTCAGTAGATGCACGTCTTTGGAAACATTACATATCCCTGAGAATGTCAGTAGTATAGGGGGGAGTATTTTAGCCGGCAGTTCTAATGTAAGCGCTATAACTGTTGCTGCTACAAATCAATATTATGACAGCAGAGATAATTGTAATGCTATAATAAGTAAGGGTAATACTTTATTAGCCGGTTGTAAAAACACCATTATTCCGAATAATACTGTAAGAATAGGCACCGGTGCTTTCGATGGTTGCACAGGACTAACAGAAATAATTATACCGGAAAGTGTGGCTAAAATAGAAGATTTCGCATTTTCAGGATGTAGCGGTATAAGCGAACTAATCATTCCGAAAAGTGTAACTAATATAGGTTGGGCAGCCTTTAAGGATTGCATAAGATTAAAAAAAGTAGAATTCTCTGAAGGGTTGACAGTAATAAAAGATTTGTCTTTTTCGGGTTGTGAAAGTTTACAATCTATTTCCATTCCATCAACAGTTCAGGAATTAGGTGTATCAGCATTCGTAGATTGCAGTTCTTTATAAAATATAGATGTAAGTGCTGACAATCCTTTTTATGACAGCAGAAATAACTGCAATGCTATAATAGAAACATCTTCGAATAAGGTTATAATAGGTTGTTCATCAACCATTATTCCAGAAAGTGTGAGTTCCATAGGTGCTTATGCTTTTAAAGGTAGTGGAATTGAGAACCTAACCATTCCTACGAGTGTTACAAACATTGAAATTAATAACTACATTATAGAATCAACTCCATTCAGCGGTTGCAGAGAACTATCATCTATTGTGGTAGCCGACAATAATCCAATTTATGATAGTAGAGACAAGTGCAATGCCATAATACATACTTCATCAAATAAACTTGTAGCAGGCTGTGCAAGTACTCATATACCGGCAGACGTAGAAACAGTTGGACAATATGCTTTTTTAGAAATAGAGAATCTTAAAGGAATAGAATTTACAGAGGGTTTAAAGACAATAGAATATTTATCTTTTTGTAAGTCTGGATTATCTGGTAATGTAGTATTTCCATCAACTGTAGAAACTATTGATGACTGCGCGTTTTTGGACAACAAAGAGTTGGTTTCTGTAACATTTCCTGAAAAACTTGAATATTTAGGATGGGCTTCGTTTTTTGAATGTAATGGACTGGAAAAATGTGTGTTTTTAGGTAGTACACCGCCGGAAAATGGAGAGTTTTTAAATGAAATCTATGTTCCGCATATAATTAAAATTCCTGTGGGTTCATTATCGGCTTACAAGAATTCATTGTATATGGATTATTATTTTTCCAATCCATCTTACTATGAGGAGATAAGTACTACTTCTGTTTTGCCGAACAAAGAAGATGAGAACGTAGAATCTGTTTATTACGATTTGTTTGGTCGCAGAGTGGATAATCCGCAGAGCGGTCTTTACATAAAGGATGGTAAGAAGATATTTATAAAGTAGTAATATATATAACATCAACCAATCAGAATTCTGGTTGCATTTTTAAGTTGAATGTACCTGGTATAGTATATTCGTTAATAAAACTGCGGAATTAAATATTTTTTTCATCATTCCGCTCGTTTTCTCACGAAACACATATCTTTGTGATGCGAATTAAAATAATGTATGCCATGCTAATTGGTCGGGATATACATTTTTCTATTACGAATACATAGATGGAGAACGTCAGGGTTCGAACTATTGGAGATCAATGTTGGGAACACCAATGTATAGTACCGCAAAGCGGTCTTTACATAAAGGATGGTAAGAAGGTGTTTATAAAGTAGTAACAAAGAAACAAATATATAATATAATGAGACAAGTTAACTATAAGAATTGGATTGTTGGGATAGCTTTATCCTTTGTAGTTCAGCCTATAATGGCTTACGAAAGAGTTTCAGCGAATAGTAAAGACATAGTTTATACGGGTAGAATAGACAATTCAACCCCAACAACAATAAAGTATGTATATCCGGGCACAGCTATAAGCACCACATTTACAGGTACTTCTATAAAAGCAGTAATGAAACCTGTAGAAGCATATTATATGGTAGAAATAGATAATATCCCGGCATATAAAGTAGCAAGTTCAAAAAAAGATTCCGTACTCACTATTGCAACAGATCTTGCAGAAGGAAAACATTCTTTAAAGTTGATGCTTGTAAGCGAATCATATCATCAACGCCCAGAATTTCATGCCTTTCTATTGGACGATGGAGCAACTCTGAAAAAGACAAAGATGCCTAAACGCAAAATAGAATTTATAGGAAATTCCATTACTTGTGGCTATGGAGTAGAAGCCGAATCTGCGCGAAGCCGTTTTAGCGACAGCAATTCAAACCACTACTATTCATATCCGGCCATAGCAGCACGCGCTTTTAATGCAGAAGCAATGGTCGTAGCCCGTTCAGGTATAGGTATATACAGAAATTACAACGGTCCTAAAAAAGGCAGTAAGGACAATATGCGCGACGTATATGAGAATATCTTATACACCGATTATTCCAACAAATGGAATTTCTCAAACTTCACTCCTCAAGTGGTTTGTGTTAATCTTGGTACAAACGATACCAGTACCGAACCGTATGACGCTATGTTGATTATTCAAGGCTATCAGGAATTTTTAAAGACTCTGCGCAGTCACTATCCAAAAGCTAAGATAGTTTTTGTAACAGGTTCTATGTTAAATGGAAAGTCGCTGGAAGATGTTACCACTATTCTGGATTTGGTAGTGGCAGAAGCTAAAGCCAATGGTGACAAGAATGTTTTCAGAATAGATTTAACCCCTTCTGATGGTTCTTTAGGATATGGTGCTGATTGGCACCCATCCATAGCACAAAACATAAAGAGTTCAGAAGAATTCATTTCTGCATTAGAAGAAATCACAGGTTGGAAAAGAAAAAAGTAAATTTTGCTACGTCTGTTGTACTACGCCGAGATTCCAAATATGGCGCGACTAAAATTATTTGATAGATTAAAAAATGGTGCGGATAGAAAATAATCCGCGCCATTTGTTTTAAGTAATTAGCATACAATATTTTACAAACCAACCACGATAGATAGTTTTGCTACTTATATTTTGTCTTGTTATGAGTTGTACGTAACTTTGTATTGCAAACAAAAACTAAAAGCAACAAGGTATTATTTTACACGTATGAAAAAGATATTTATAATCAGCGTAATACAGTGTTTACTGTTTTGCACAAGCTGCAAAAACAGTACAATACAACATAGTTCACAAGAGAGTGCATCTGCAAATCTCACCTATTTATCATTAGAAGATAGTTACAACAAAGATAAAACAACTCTATTATTTAAACCACTTTCTACAAGCAAAGAAGAGAATTCTGTTCTCTTAGATGAAATCTCCAAATTGAAAAATCAGAACAAAGTAATAATTACCATAATTATTGCTTTTGCCATACTGATTTGCTGTTTTATAATTTGGCTGATATATCTAATACTATGGCTTATACACAAAGAGCGTTCTCGTAAAAACGAAGTACAAATTAAAGCCCAAATGGAGGTAGTTAACGAATTACGCCACAAACTGCAAGACAAAGAGAGAGAATATGGCGAAATGAACAGCGAAAAGCAGAAAGCCATAAACAAACTGTTTGAGCAACGATTCACCACATTAGACAATCTGTGCAACACTTATTATGAATATCAGGGAACAAAAAACGAACAGACTAAAATTTACAACGATGTTATGAAACTGATTTCAGAATTGGGAACAGATAATCGTACGCTAAAAGAGTTGGAATACAATGTAAATCTATACAAAAACAATCTGATGACTGAATTCAGACAGGCTTTTCCGGAGATGAGCGAATCTGATTGCACACTATATCTGTATGTAGTTTCCGGCTTCTCTTCACGTGCTATTAGCATATTAATAGACGAAAAGATTGAAGTGGTCTATAATAGAAAATCACGTCTAAAACAGAAGATAAGCAAATGTACAGCGCCAAACAAAGAACTATTTTTACAGTACTACAATTAACTATCAATTATGAAGAATCGCGTCAGGACTATCAAAAGACAATCTGACAAATTAAATATCAGAAGTAATTCCATATCGCTAATAGTTGTTTTATTCAACTTCCTAATGGCATTTTTCCTAATACTGTTATCTTCTTGCAGTAATGATTCTAATTATCGTTATTATTCATACCAAGTTAAAGAAATCCTGTTATTTGATTGGCAAGGCAACTTCTTATATACATCTAACAACAAATGCCTTGTCTATCATATTACCTAAATAAATGGGTGGTAATATAAATGTACTTAATGCAGTTCCCATAGTTTTGGTGTACATAATGCCACGTATAGCACCATAACCTAATGATGCAAACTGCACTAGTATAGGGGGAGAAAATACCAATTTCTCTTCTTGCATAAGGTTGCTTATAGATTCAGAAGCTATCTCAAAGTAATTATTCAAATCTATTTTCATAATTGGATTGTTTTCTTGCGATATAGTTACTACGACTTTACTGCATAGAATACTGTTATCCTTATCAAAAGAGAATTGTACTCCTGTTTGGAATTGTACATCATTTGTTTCTAATGGAATGTTTTCCTCGAACATAGCGAATTGTTCCACTTCCATCTTCACATATTTGTATATTATCTGCTCATTCATATTTTCAATTTTTATGCTACTGAATTATTGTCAGTAAAAGATGTATTATTATTGTACGTTTGCACTCCAACGTATCTATCGCTACGAACCGTCTCTGTAAATTGTGGAGTTTGCATAGGATGAAAAGATATGATTTGTGTTATAACGTAAGGTGTAGTAACTCTAATTAAATCTTGTCCCAAAACATTTTGCACCTTACAAATAGTTTCAAGTGTGAGATTTTCACCACCTTTTAGTAAACGACCAATATAAGCCGGAGACACTCCCATTTTATCTGCAAATTCTTTTTGAGTCATATTAGACTTGCGCAGATAATAATGTATACATAATGCAATGTCTTGTGACATACGAATGTATTCACGGTTCTCGCGTCTATTCATTGCGCTTTGCTTTGCAGCTTCGCTACGTAGAACTGCAATTTCATTCAACTTATTAATATCGAACCCCATAATCTGCATATATTTTAGTTAATATCATCTCCATCATATATACCCATACTCTTCAGCCACGTTCTTACTTTATCAATATTTTGCAATACATGTTCTTTTAAGCCTGGAGAATTCTGAATTGTATCAGCCAATTTGATACCACCACCTGTAATGAGATAGGTATTGGTACCCAAACGGATTGCATACATTCTCAACAAAGAGGGCCTTACCGTTCCGTAAGATTTCATTGGAATGTATTCTATCTCATACTTATATATTCCATCTAAGAATTTAAAATGACTATCTAAGTCTGGCGTTTCTCCTTCAGCAACATTTTCACATAAATCAATTAAAAAATTTTCCAATTCTTCCGCCTCTTTCAGTACTTGTTTGGCGGCTTCCTCTGGTTCAGTAATGTTCAGCCATATTGGATGCAATAGCATATCCTTGTTTTCGTTCAAGAAGTTAACAACATACTCTACGTCATTCCATTTCTGAAACAATCTGTCAAACTCATTCTCTTCAGCATCATCGTACTGTATGCTATACAAGAATGGCGGATATATTTTTACAATATTCAAGGTAATAAATTAACTTAAGAGTTTATAATAAAATCAATTTTGATGCAAAAATAGAATAATTTTTCATATTCACCAATAGTTAGAGAAAATAATTAACCCATAGGTTTATTTTTATTCAAATAAACCTTACTCCATCGTAACAAAGACATTTGTAATGCCATCCACAAAACAGTAACAGGTTAAGTTTGCTAGCATAGCTTGTTAACAATAGAGCTATTGGTTTTTTTGATAGAAGACACAAGACGGCATTGGCTCCCCAAAAGGGAGGGGACCCACGTAGGTGGGGAGGACCGCCGGTGTATTGCTATCACAAATCTAAAAGTTAGTTGAGCTCGCTGTGAAAAATGTTCAAGCAAGCTTGAGATTTCTCGCTCGCTTATTCGTAACTTTGCAAACTGAAAATGGAAAAGTTTGAGATTACAATATTGGGATGTGGTTCTGCCACTCCGGGACTAAAGCATTTTACATCATCGCAAGTACTGAATATTCGCGAAAAGCTGTTTATGATAGACTGCGGTGAAGGAACGCAAATACAGATGCGACGCACCAAAATAGCATTTGGTAAGCTAAACCATATATTCATATCCCATCTGCATGGTGATCACTGCTTTGGGTTGCTTGGCATAATATCGTCATTTGGATTACTGGGACGCACTGCGCCCCTGTTTGTACATGCCCCTGCCGATATGTGGAAGATATTAAAACCAGAACTGGATTTCTACTGCCAAGGTATGGAATACGAAGTGGAATTTTGCGGTTTCAACCCTAAAGAAAAGGCTGTTATCTACGACGACAAATCGCTATCCGTAGAGACCATTCCATTAAAACACCGTATTCCAACTGCCGGTTTCCTGTTTAAGGAGAAACCCCTACCCGACCATTTGGATCGTGCTGCAGCCGATTATTACAGAGTTCCGCAGTGGGACTACAACCGCATAAAAAACGGAGGCGATTTTGTAACTGAAGACGGAAAGATTATACCGCATAGCCAACTTACAAAACCCGCTACACCACCACGCAGTTACGCATATTGCTGCGACACAGAATACAACCCAGACATGATTGAACAGATAACAGGTGTTTCTGCTATATATCATGACTGCACATATAGCGAAACCGATAAAGAACGTGCAAAAAAGCACTTTCACAGCACAGCTGCCCAAGCTGCCAACACTGCAAAACAGGCAGAAGCAGGCACACTAATTTTGGGACACTTTTCTGCACGCTACAACAACGAAAACATACTACTGGAAGAGGCAAAGGAAATCTTTAAAAATTCTTATTTGGCAAAAGAGAACGCAACTTTTACAATAGAATGACAAAAAAATGGTGTATCTTCGGCACCGAAACAGAAATAAATGGCATCAAAGACGAACATACAGAATGAATCCGTAATACTGGATATGCTGCATAAAGACGAACAGTCCAGACGTAGAGCATTTGAAAGTATTGTACAGGCAAATAGCGAACAGCTATATTGGCACATTCGTCAGATGGTTCTAAATCACGATGATGCCAATGACATTCTTCAAAACACATTCATAAAGGCCTGGACAAACATAGATTCATTTCAGGCCAATTCAAAAATATCCACCTGGTTATACAGAATTGCCATAAACGAGACATTGACATTTATAAACAAACAGAGAAATATCACATCAATAGATATAGATGATCCGGATATAGGTGTTGGCGACAGATTGGAGAGCGACCCCTATTTTGACGGTAACGAAACCGAAAGACAACTGCAAGAGGCTATTGCCACACTTCCGGAAAAGCAGAGAATGGTATTTAATATGAAGTATTTTGAAGAGATGAAATATGAAGAAATTTCCGACATACTTGGAACAAGCGTTGGAGCCCTGAAAGCATCTTTTCATTTGGCAGTGAAAAAAATTGAAGAATTTTTTAACAAAATAGATTAAACCTTTAAAACCTTTTATTGTCAAACAAGCGAATGAAAAAGGAAGATAACATATTAAGCAAATGTGGTAATAGAATGCCATTTACAGTTCCGGAAGGTTACTTTGATAATCTTACGGAAAACATTATGGCTGCACTACCGGAACAGACTGTTCAAAAGAAACAGCCTCGTATTATCACTCCTTGGAAGCGTGTTATGCCATATATATATGCTGCAGCAGCTTTCATTGGTGTACTCTTCTTTGTGAGAGTAGCTTCTTATGAAACTACTGATATGGATCATTCATTAGCACAGGAAGAAGATGTTTACTATTCAGATGAATATATAGATTCATTCTTTGAAACAGCTATGATTGATGATTATACTTTATACTATTCATTCATTGATTTCAACTAATTTATGAAACGACTCTTTTTTTCAGCAATTATCTCTGTTGTTGTATTATCTGTCTTTGCACAAAACTACAGACCCAATTTTAATCAGGCCGATGTACAGCGTACACAACAGCATTGGTTTCAGCAGGGTACAAACCAGCAACAACCCAGACCTAATGTAGGTAATGCCAACAACAATAGAGGCCAGAGATTTTCTATAGACGAATATAGAAAAAGACAGAAAGAATTCTTTACAAAGAGAGCTAACCTTACAGAACAAGAAGCAGAGAAATTCTTTCCTGTTTACAACGAACTGCAGCAGAAAAAGATGCAGATAAACCATCAGTCAAGACAAGATGCAGTTAGGCAACAACAACCTCTAAGCGAGGAAGAATGTTTAAAAGCGATAGATGCATTAGCAGATGCACAGATACGCATTGCCCAATTAGAAAAGGAATATTTAGAGAAGTTCAAAAAAATACTTCCTGCATCAAAAATTCTTGCCATTCAAAGAGCAGAAGACCAATTTAACAGTGAATTGGTCAAGGAGATGCAGCGAAGCAGACCAAATATCCCTGCTACAAATATGCCACAAGGCAACAGACAGCCTGCAGCAAGACAATAAAAGAGACAAAAAAAAAGTTCCGCCACGTAATTGTAGCGGAACTTTTTTTATGCGATGAAAATCTCTTAAAGATTATTTCTTTTGGCTTCGTTCCAAAGAGCATCCATCCCTTCTAAAGTCATATCTTTCAAGTTCTTACCCTGCTCTATAGCCTTTTCTTCTACGTAATTAAATCTACGCATAAATTTACGGTTGGTCTTTTCAAGAGCATTATCGGGATGTATTTTATACATACGTGCCACGTTGATAATAGAGAAGAGTAAGTCGCCCAATTCGGCTTCTGCATTTTCACTATTACCGGCTTCAAGTTCCACTTGTAGCTCTTTGTATTCTTCCATCACTTTATCTAATGCACCTTGCGGGTTATTCCAGTCAAAGCCTACGTGCGATGCTTTCTCTTGCATTCTGAATGCTTTTATAAGCGATGGCAAAGCATTTGGAACACCTGCCAATACACGTTTGTTACCTCCTTTTTCTTTCAGTTTTAGTTGTTCCCAATTCTGCAACACCTGTCCCTGACCATCAACCTGAGTATCTCCAAACACGTGCGGATGCCTGTATATCAGTTTATCACACAAAGCATCGCAAACGTCTTTTATATCGAAATCTTTTGTTTCGCTACCTATCTTGGCATAAAACACTACATGCAGAAGTAAATCGCCCAACTCTTTACGTATCTCTGCCTTATCGTCTTTCATTAGTGCATCACACAATTCAAAAGTCTCTTCTATTGTATTCTCTCTAAGTGATTCATTTGTCTGCACCTTATCCCAAGGACATTTCTCACGGAGTTCATCCATTACGTCAAGTACACGGGCAAATGCCTTCATCTGTTCTTCTCTTGTATGCATAGTGTTCAAATTTTGCCGCGAATTTACAATTTATTCCAAACTCCACGTCCTATATGGCTAAAAAATAGTAACTTCGCGCAAATTTACATAGAAGAAAAGAATTATGGAATTAGCAAGTAAATACAACCCCGAAGAAGTAGAAGGAAAATGGTACCAGTACTGGATTGACAACAGACTTTTCCACTCTACACCAGATAGTCGTGAACCTTACACTATAGTTATCCCACCACCAAATGTTACAGGTGTTCTGCACATGGGACACATGCTGAACAATACCATTCAGGATATTCTTGTACGTCGTGCAAGAATGATGGGTAAAAATGCGCTATGGGTACCGGGTACAGACCACGCTTCTATTGCAACAGAAGCCAAGGTTGTAGGAAAACTTGCAGCTCAGGGTATTAAGAAAACAGACCTTACACGTGAAGAGTTCCTTAAGCATGCTTGGGAATGGAAAGAGGAACACGGTGGTATAATTCTGAAACAGTTGCGCCGCTTAGGTTGTAGCTGCGATTGGGATAGAACCGCATTTACAATGGACGAAATCCGTTCCGAAAGCGTTATCAAAGTATTCTGTGATCTTTACAACAAAGGACTCATCTACCGCGGTGTACGTATGGTAAACTGGGATCCCAAAGCTCAGACAGCTCTCAGTGACGAAGAGGTAGTTTACAAAGAAGAACACAGCAAACTGTACTACCTGAAATATTATGTAGCCGATGGCGAAACTGTTGTTCCAACCGGAGCAGAAGGAGAAGTTTTGCACAAAGACGACAAAGGTTACTATGCAGTTGTTGCAACCACACGCCCTGAAACAATTATGGGCGACACAGCTATGTGTATTAACCCCAACGACCCTAAGAACCGTTGGTTGAGTGGTCACAAGGTTATTATTCCGCTGGTAAACCGCACTATTCCGGTAATTGAAGACGATTATGTTGATGTAGAATTTGGTACAGGTTGCTTAAAAGTTACTCCGGCACACGATGTTAACGACTATATGCTGGGTGAAAAATACAACTTGCCTTCTATAGATATTTTCAACGACAATGGTACTCTGAGCGATGCTGCCGGACTATATGTTGGCATGGATCGTTTTGCTGTTAAAAAGCAGATTGCCATAGATTTGCAAGAAGCAGGTCTTTTGGAAAAAATGGAAGACTACACCAATAAAGTTGGCTACAGCGAAAGAAATCCTGATACTGTTATTGAACCAAAGCTCTCTATGCAGTGGTTCTTAAAGATGCAGCATTTTGCCGACATGGCTCTGCCACCGGTAATGAATGACGAACTGAAGTTCTACCCACCAAAATATAAGAATACCTACCGTAATTGGTTAGAGAACATCAAAGACTGGTGTGTAAGCCGTCAGTTGTGGTGGGGACATCGTATTCCTGCTTACTACTTGCCACAAGGTGGCTTTGTAGTTGCCGAAACAGCAGAAAAGGCTCTTGAATTGGCAAAGGTAAAGAGTGGCGACAACAATCTTACCATAGCAGATTTGCGTCAGGATGAAGATGTATTGGATACATGGTTCAGTTCTTGGCTATGGCCTATCAGCCTGTTTGATGGTATTAACAACCCTGATAACGAAGAGATTAACTACTACTATTCTACAAACGATTTGGTAACAGGTCCGGATATTATCTTCTTCTGGGTTGCACGTATGATTATGGCTGGCTACGAATATCGTGGCGATATGCCGTTTAAGAATGTCTATTTCACAGGTATAGTACGCGATAAATTGGGACGCAAAATGAGTAAATCATTAGGTAATTCACCTGATCCTATAGATTTGATTGACCGTTTTGGTGCCGATGGTGTTCGTATGGGTTTGATGCTCTCTGCTCCTGCCGGTAACGACATTCCATTCGATGAAACCATCTGCGAACAGGGCCGTAACTTCAACAACAAGATCTGGAACGCATTCCGTCTGACCAAAGGCTGGAGCGTAAGTGACGATATTGAACAGCCTGAAAGTTCAAAACTGGCTATAGAGTGGTTCAACAATATACTTGCCAAGACTGCCTTTGAAATGAACGATTTGATGAGCAAATATCGTATCAGCGAAGCTCTTATGGCTGTATATAAACTATTCTGGGATGAATTTGCAAGTTGGTATCTTGAAATCATCAAGCCTGCATACGGACAGCCAATTGACAGCAAGACATACAACAGCACTCTGGAATTCTTTGAAAAGCTGCTTCTACTTATACATCCATTCATGCCATTCATCACAGAAGAGCTGTGGCAGAATGTAAAAGAGCGCAAGGCAGGCGAAAGCATTATGAACGAAAGCATTCTGGATTTGTCTGCTGCAAAATTTGACGAAACATTCATAAACAGTTTTGAAGCTTGTAAAGATTTGGTTAGCTCTATTCGTACAGTTCGCAACCAAAAGAATATAGGCCCACGTGAGCCACTAACTATTGAAGTAATTGGTTCCAACCCTATTGAGAACCTGAATCCTATCACCAAAAAGATAGCTTGTTTGGATGATATCGTTATTCAGGAGACAAAGAGTGAAGGCACAGTATCTATTATGGTAGGTACAACAGAATTTGCTCTACGCATAGGTAATCTGATAGATGTTGAAGCAGAAATTGCTAAAATCAAAGCAGAGCTTGCACATCTTGAAGGTTTCTTAAAGGGTGTCAATGCAAAACTTTCAAACGAAAAGTTTGTAGCCAACGCACCTGCTGCAGTTGTTGAAACAGAGCGTAAAAAGCAGAGCGATGCTACACAGAAAATAGCAACACTTAATGAGACATTGCAGTCTCTTATGAAATAAATAAGAAATGGAAACTTCTGAAAACAAAAAGGGTAACGCGTTAAAGATAGCTATCTCTGTAGTAATAGTATTACTGCTTGCAGCTATTGGAACTTTAGCTTATTTCTTGCATACAAAGAGTGTTCAAAACAACGAAATGCTCCAATTGTTTGAAATAGAGAAAGAAGAGATGGAGAACGAATACTCCAGTTTCGCTGTGCAATATGACGAACTGCAAATGCATCTGTCTAACGACTCTCTTGTACATCAATTGGAAAAAGAGAAACTGCGTACCCAGCAGTTATTGGAAGAGTTAAGACAGACTAAAGCGACCAACGCAGCAGAAATTACACGCCTAAAGAAAGAGCTGGCAACTGTTCGTGCCGTTATGCGTACATACGTTATGCAGATTGATTCTCTTGACCAGATAAACAAACAGTTGGAAAAAGAGAATACCAAAATAAGCAAACAGTACAAAGAGGCCACCAAACAGATTGACAACCTGAAAGTGGAGAAACAGATTGCAGAAGAGAAGGTCTCTTTAGCATCTCAACTTGACGCTGCTGCCATATCGCTTGTAGCTAAAAACAAACGAGGCAAAGAGGAGAATAAAATCAAGAATGTAACACAGTTTGTAATAAACTTCACAATAGTAAAGAACATCACCACCAAAACAGGAGAAAAAATTGTCTATCTGCGTTTGGTAAATCCGGATGGAGAACCTTTACAAAAGAGTGAAGACGATACATTTACATACGAAAACACTTCTCTTGAATTTTCTGCAAAAAAGTACATTGAATACACCGGTGAACAGCAGGAAGTGACAATGTATTGGGACGTAGAAGAGTTCCTCTATGCCGGAACATACAACGCTTACATCTTTGTAGATGGAGTTATGATAGGTGAACAGAGTATCACCTTGAACTGATATTCACGCATTTAAACTATTTATGGTATCATTTAAAGAGCTTGGAGTATCTGCCCCTATACTCAAAGCGATAGAAGAGTTGGGTTTTGAGAATCCTATGCCTGTACAGGAGAAGGTTATCCCCTATCTTTTGGAGGGCAATGGCGATGTTGTTGCATTGGCACAAACAGGTACAGGTAAAACAGCTGCTTTTGGCATTCCTATTATCCAGATGACGGATATAGAGAGTTCCGATGCCCAATTCTTAGTGCTGAGCCCCACCAGAGAACTTTGTGTTCAGATAGCCAGCGATTTGGCAGATTTTTCGCACTACATACAGGGTCTTCATGTTATACCTATGTATGGTGGTTCATCCATAGAAAACCAAATACGTAACTTTAAACGTGGAGCTCACATCATAGTTGCTACTCCGGGACGTCTTATAGACCTGATGGAACGCGGTGTAGTACACTTGGATACTATACGAGCAGTCATTCTGGACGAAGCCGACGAAATGCTTGATATGGGTTTTTCCGAAGCTCTTGAAAAGATACTGTCATCTGTTCCTGTAGAGCGCAAAATGCTGATGTTCTCTGCCACAATGAGCAAAGAGATTAGCGCCATAGCTAAAAAATACCTCTACAATCCACAGGAGATAGTTATTGGATCCCGAAACGAAGGTTCAGAGAATGTGAATCATGTATATTATATGGTTCACGCAAAAGATAAATACCTGGCTCTAAAACGCATAGTAGATTACTATCCGCATATCTATGCAATTATATTCTGTCGCACCCGTTTGGAGACTCAAGAGGTGGCAGACAAACTTATGCAAGACGGATATAATGCCGATTCTCTACACGGTGAACTATCACAGGCACAGCGCGACCTTACTATGAACAAGTTCCGCAAACGTCAGCTTCAGCTACTGGTTGCAACCGATGTGGCAGCACGCGGTCTTGACGTTGACAACCTTACTCACGTAATCAACTATGGTCTGCCCGATGATACAGAGAACTACACACATCGCAGCGGTAGAACAGGACGTGCCGGAAAGAAAGGTACATCTATAGCCATTATCAACTTAAGAGAGAAGGGTAAAATTAGATTTATAGAAAAGGCCATAGGTAAGAAATTCAACATAGGAGAGATGCCTACAGGCCGTCAGATATGCGAAAAACAGCTTTACAAAGTTATAGACGATATAGAACGTACACAGGTTGATGAAGAACAGATAGAGAAGTTCCTGCCAGATATCTTCCGCCGTTTGGACTGGATGGACAAAGAGGATATTGTTAAGAGAATAGTTACTATGGAGTTCGGTCGTTTTATGCGTTACTATAAAGATGCTCCGGAACTGGAAGCTGTCAATGTAAAGAGTGCAGAAAAAGCCGAAAAAGAGGAGAAGAAGAGAAAAGAGCGTCAGCCACAGGCAGGTTATACACGTTTCTTTATAAATCTTGGAAAGCTGGACAACATTATAGCAGTTCATATCATAGACCATATAAACAAACATATCAAAGAGAGAATTGATATAGGTCGTATAGATATAAAACACAGTTTCTCTTTCTTTGAAGCTCCAAACGATTGTACAGATTTGATTCTCTCCTCTCTAAACAACACCAGACTGCGTAACAGAGAGATTCATGTTGAAGTAGCTGAATCTTCTGCACAGAATCAGAACGGCAAAACTCAAAAGAAAGCCGACAGAAAAGAGCAACGCAAAGATTCTAAAAAAGGTGCATCAAAAGAGAACAATCGTAAAGAGAGAAACAGTTCTTCAAAATCTCAAAAAGTCTCCAGAGCGCCACAGAATCAGTTCGGCGATTTTGTAGATGAATTTGAAGATTTCGACATAACTACCGCAAAGCCAAAAAAAGGTTCTCGTTCAAAAAAACAGAGCGACCATTGGCAGAAGGAGTTCAACCGTAATGACTGGAAACAGTTCTTTGGAGAACCGGAAAAGAAGTCACGTCGCGGAGCCGGTAGAAACGGCAACCAGAACAGTGGCAAAAAGAGATCACGCAGATAATTACAGATTTAACAGACAATATATATGAAAAAAGTAATAGTTTCAGCAGATGCGCCAAAGGCAGTTGGTCCATATTCACAGGCTATAGAATTGAATGGTACCCTGTTTATTTCGGGTCAGTTACCAGTAAACCCTGCAACAGGCACTGTTGCAGATAGCATAGAAGAACAAACCCGCCAATCGCTACAGAACATTGGTTCTATATTGAAAGAAGCGGGTTTAGACTATTCTGATGTGGTTAAAACCACCGTTCTTTTAGATGATATAAAGAACTTTGCAGCTATGAATGCTGTTTATGCTGAATTTTTCACAGAACTTAAACCGGCCAGAGTGTGCTACCAAGTAGCTGCACTTCCTATGGGGGTTAAAGTTGAAATTGATGCTATAGCAGGAAAATAAACGCTATCAGTGTTGCATCTTTACAGCTTCTGTGGCAGGCTTTTCACTATTACGGCGCACAGTGGCCTCTACCACAGCTTTTGCCAAATCCTGGAAAGCTTTGCCTACTATGCTGTTTGAATCTAATGCAACAGGTTTACCATTATCGCCACCCTCGCATATACTCTGCACAATAGGAATCTGTCCCAACAACGGAACATTCATCTCTTCTGCCAACCTTTTACAGCCCTCTTTACCGAATAGATAATATTTATTCTCAGGCAACTCTGCAGGAGTAAACCATGCCATATTCTCTACAAGCCCCAATACAGGTACATTTACCTTTTCGTTGGTGAACATATCTATACCCTTTCGTGCATCGGCTAAAGCAACCTGTTGCGGTGTACTTACCACCACAGCACCCGTTATGCCCAATGTCTGAACAAGTGTAAGATGAATGTCGCTTGTGCCCGGAGGCATATCCAATACAAAGTAATCCAAATCTCCCCAATGAGCATCTGCTATAAGTTGTTTCAAAGCATTGCTGGCCATAGCACCACGCCATAAGACAGCCTGATCCGATTCCACAAAGAAACCTATAGATAACAACTTAATTCCATACTGTTCTATAGGAATGATTAAATCTCTGCCATCTATATTTTCTGCGTATGGACGCGCCTCTTCCAAATCGAACATCTTAGGCATAGAAGGACCAAATATATCGGCATCAAGCAAGCCCACTTTATAACCGGCTTTAGCAAGTGCAACAGCCAGATTGGCAGCCACGGTAGATTTACCCACGCCACCTTTTCCCGATGCTACAGCTATTACATTCTTCACACCCGGTAGCAGTTTGCTATCGTCGGGACGCGCAGCCTGACGCGCCTTCACATTGATTGTAACCTGCACATCCTCTTCTGCTTTCATTTTAATAGCTGCTTCGGCCGTCTTTACTATAGACTTAATGAATGGATCTGACGGTTTTTCAAAGATAAGCGAAAACGATACTGTATTACCGGCTATTCTGATATCATCTTCCAACATATCCATTGAGATAATATCTTTACCTGTACCGGGATATCTGACAGTACTTAAAGCCTCTTTTATAAGATTAGGATATAGTGCCATAATTCTGTTATTTGCTTGTTGTTAAACTGCTACGCTTGCTACGTCCATAGCTACGGTATTCATCCATCTCTATCTCTACATCCGGCTCTGTAAGTTCCCCCTCAAGAGGCAGTCTGAACAGAATGTACTTAATGGCTATACCTCTGGCAAGCCACTGTTCTTCATAATGTGTCTTTATAGAGAGTATATAATCTGCATTGCCACTTCCATAAAGGTCACTTGTTTTGAATTCTACCGGCAGTGAATTATGTTCCACATTATAACAAGTATATGTAAACATAAAATTACTGTCTGTTTTAAGATGAATCAATCCGTTTGGTTTAAGAATTTTTCTATATCTCTCTAAAAACCAAGTGGATGTAAGTCTTTTTGTAGCTTTCTTCATTTGCGGATCGGGGAAAGTAAGCCATATTTCGCTTACCTCGCCCGGTGCAAAGAAATGTTCTATCAGTTCTATAGATGCTCTAAGGAAAGCCACATTCTTCATCTCTTTTTCTAGAGACTGTGTAGCACCAGTCCACATTCGCGCTCCCTTTACATCTACACCTATAAAGTTCCTATCGGGATATAGCTGTGCCAAACCTACAGTATATTCGCCACGACCGCAACCCAATTCCAACACTATAGGATTATCGTTATGAAAGAAATCACGGTTCCAGTTTCCCTTCATTTCAAACGGTTCTGCACTGTTGTATGAACATACAGGTTCAAACACGTGCGGATAACTGCGCATATCCGCAAATTTAGCCAGCTTATTTTTTCCCATAGTTTAGATATCCAATACTGTTACCCAACCATGAGGATCGGCTGCATCGCCATACTGAATAGCACGCAACTGATTGTAAAGTTTTGTAAGAACAGGACCCGGTTTTCCATCTTTTGAAATAACGTACGATGTGCCTGTCTCTATATCGTCAATACGTTCTATTGGAGATATTACAGCTGCTGTACCACAAGCTCCTGCTTCTGTCATCTCGCTAAGTTCTTCCAATGGAATCTGACGCTGTTCCACCTTCATTCCATTATCCATTGCCAACTGCATCAAAGAACGGTTTGTGATAGATGGAAGTATTGAATCCGATTTTGGTGTTACATACACATCGCCCTTAATGCCGATAAAGTTTGCAGCACCACATTCATCAATATATTTCTTCTCTTTTGAATCTAAATAGAATTCGCTGCAATAGCCCTTGTCGTGTGCCAATTTGTTTGCACAGAGGCTTGCTGCATAGTTACCGCCTACTTTATAACGTCCCATTCCAAGTGGAGCTGAACGGTCGTATGAACGTACCAATGCGTATGGGTTTGTTGAGAATCCGCCTTTGAAGTATGGACCTACCGGAGTTACAAACATTATGCAGAGATATTCGTCAGCAGGACGAACACCTACCTGCGCACCTGTACCTATCAACAACGGACGTATATATAATGAAGCACCGCTTTCGTATGGTGGTATATAATCTTTATTCAGTTCTACTACTGTACTTACCATTTTACAGAAAAGCTCTGTAGGAAGTTCCGGCATAAGAGTTGCACGACAGGTGCTCTGCAGACGCTCTGCATTTGCTTCCATGCGGAACACACGTGTCTTGCCATCTTTGCCACGGAAAGCTTTCAATCCTTCAAAACCCTCCTGACCATAATGCAAACAGGTTGCGGCCATGTGCATAGGGATATATTCGGAATCAGATTTTTCAATTTCACCCCAAGCACCATTCTTGTACCATACTCTTACATTCCAATCGGTTTTAATATAACCGAATGAAAGATTAGACCAATCAAGCTCTTTCATAAATTATCTATTTTAAAACTATTGTCTTTTTTGTAATTGACCGCGAAATTACAAAAAGATAGTCTATAATGACAGAGAGAAACTTTAAAAAATTAACTTTGCATCCTAAAATAACACCTTTTACATAAGATGACTGATAATAACAAGAGGATTGAAAAGAAGATGGGAACAATACGTTTCCTACTTATCTCGTTTGTACTATTCATTTTAGCCGATATAATTGGCCAATGGTTTATTTCCACAGAATCCAATGCTCCTGCTCTGCTGCGAGTAACAATATGGGTTATTGCACTCTTATTGGGCGCATCAACTCATTACGGACTAAGAAGAATTGACAGCCGAATATGGAAAACCATTTCTGCGCTATTATTCTACGCAGCATATATTGGTTTGCTATGGGTTTTCAAATTCTACTATTTTGATAATGCAGAACTTATAGGTTACAGAATTTCCGTATCAATTCTACCTATTTTTGCCTTTCTGATAAATGTCTATGTAAGTAGATTTATAAAATGGTACGGCATAAAAGTAAAATCGTTATTCAAATTAAAGTCCATACGCGATTTTCGTTTTCTTACAGCAATGATACTGCTATTCAGCGTAGTAGTATTCATCTTTATGGGTGGATACAGATTATCCGGTAAACTGAATCGTGCAGGAGTAGGTCTGTACCAGCTTATCACGGAAGGAGAAATTAATCACAACACCGACCACAGGGAACCTGTACGCCAATACGATAAGATTTTCAACGATTTGAACGACACTCAGCTTACGGCAGCAAAAAAGAATGGCCTTAAAAAGAATATATCGGCAGCAGAAGCAGAGACAAACAAACAGCTTGTAAAAATTGAAGATTGCGATTATTACACAATAGAAGAGCTAACCCATTCCATCCCCTATTTAGTGCCAAAAGCAGCCAAATTAGTGGAAGATATAGGCAAGGCTTTTCAGGATTCTCTGTATAATCGTGGTTATCACAGCAACCACAAAATTACTGTGACCAGCGTATTGCGAACAGAAGACAATGTTAAACAGTTGCAGAAAGTAAATGTAAATGCATCAGAAAATTCGTGTCATTGCTACGGAACAACTGTAGATATCTCTTATTTTACATTCCAAACACCAAAAATAGGAAAAGCAGCTGAAACCGAAAAGATGAGACAGGTGCTTATGCAGGTGGTATATGATTTATGGAAAGCAGAAAGATGCTATGTAAAATATGAGAAACAACAATCTTGTCTTCACATAACAGTTAGATAAACAAAGTATAACATAACCCAAAAGTTTTAAATTATGAGAGATTTTACCTACTATGCACCCACACAGGTGGAGTTCGGAAAAAATGCAGAAAACAAAACAGGTGAATTGGTAAAATATTATGGTGGAACTAATGTTTTGGTACATTATGGCGGCGGTAGTGTTGTTCGCTCCGGTCTTTTAGACATTGTATGCAAATCTTTAGAAGAACAAAACATTAAATACACACTTTTAGGCGGTGTTGTTCCCAACCCAAGAGTATCGTTGGTAAGAGAAGGCATTGAGATTTGCCGTAAAGAGAACATAGACTTTATTGTTGCAGTAGGTGGTGGCTCAACCATCGATTCATCTAAAGCCATAGCAGCCGGAACCCATTATGAAGGCGATGTTTGGACTCTATATCGTCATGAAGACAGAATTAAGAGAGCTATTCCTGTAGGTGTAGTTCTTACTATTCCTGCAGCCGGTAGCGAAATGAGCGATGCCAGCGTTATTACAAACGAAGATGGCGGATTAAAGAAAGACTACTGCGATAGTCTGTTGCGTCCTAAGTTTGCAATTATGAATCCGGAACGCACCTTCACACTTCCTGAATGGCAGACAGCTTGCGGTGCTACAGATATTATGATGCACACTATGGAACGCTATTTTTCAAATGACGACGATATGGAAGTAACCAATGTTGTGGCAGAGGCTATACTTAAGATAGTAATGGAACACGCTCCAATAGTTCTTGCAGAACCGGAAAACTACCATAGCCGCGCACAGATAATGTGGGCAGGTAGTTTAGCACACAATGACCTGACAGGATGTGGTAACGGTGGCGACTGGGCTACACACAACATTGAACACGAACTAAGCGGTATGTTCGACGTATCGCACGGAGCAGGTTTGGCTGCTATATGGCCAAGCTGGGCTCGTTACACACGCCATCAGAACATAAACCGTTTTGCACGCTTTGCTGTAAACGTAATGGGTGTAACAAACCACTTTAAGAGCGCAGAAGAGACAGCCGAAGCAGGTATCCGCGCTATGGAGAAGTTCTACACCTCTATAGGTATGCCTATCAATATCAAGCAGTTAGTTGGCAGAAATGTAACCGATGCAGAAATTGAAGAGATGGCAGACAAATGCACAAACGGCAACACTATGACTGTTGGCGGTCTTATTAAACTGACAAAAGAAGACATAATCAACATTTATAAATTGGCAAACGAATGAAAAAAATTAGGAATCCATACATTGGCGACGAAGCAGACGGCTACAACTGTTTTGCCTGTGCGCCACATAATCCCAGTGGGTTGAAGATGGAATTTTTTGAGGATGGGGATGATATTGTATGTTTTTGGAAACCTACTACAAACTATCAGGGATGGACAGACACCTTACATGGTGGAATTCAGGCTACGTTAATTGATGAAACATGCGGTTGGTTAATCTCCAGAAAATTTCAGTTATCGGGCATGACAACAAATCTTAGTGTTAAGTACAAAAAACCTGTACCTATAAACGATAACGACATAATTGAGATAAGAGCTAAGGTTAAAGAGGTAAAACGCACATTTGTATTTATGGAGGCTACCATCTCTATGAATGGCGAAATCCACACAACAGCAGATGTTACTTTTTTCTGCTTTTCAAAAGAGAAATCTTTAACCGACTTCAATTTCAAGCCTTTTGAACTGGAAGAAGAATAAAAGCCTTTTTAAAATTAATCCGAAACAGTCCCCTTGGTTGTTTGAACTGCACCCCAAAAGTTTTGTGTATAACTTTTGGGGTGCAGTTCAAAATTGCCGAGGGACAAAAATATCTCATGGGTGGTTCTTCAATGTTGAATTTAATCAGGTATGAATAAACCTTCTGCTGAAAATCTTTGTATGACATAAGTAGTGAGCTGTTAATTATTGAGATTGAAATTAAAGAGATTTCTTAGTTTCTCCGCTTCTTCCTGCAACTTCTGCGGATTCTGCTTGCCGAGTTTCTTCAGATTAAGAAGTTTCCATTGTACAGATGGGTAATCCTTGAAATATTCAAACTCATATCCTTCCCATTCTGGTTGTCCAGATTCGAAAGTAATCAGGAACTTCTTATCCGATTCTGTCATCAACAACTTTACATCATTAATGAGTTTTGCACGAGTTACTTCAAACTCTTCGTATGTAAAAGGAATATCAGTCATGCCTGCAAACTGGTTTTCCATTGCCTCTCGCTGGTCAATCAGGCGTGGAGCAAATGATTCATGGATGGGTCTATCGCTGCCAAGCAAACAGAAGATGAGTCCCTCTCGACATTCGCTCAATGGAATATCCATGTACCTTATATCAAACAAATCACGAGGATGCTGACGAGAGAGTGCTGCTGCGATCTTGCCACCATACAATAGAGTTAGGGGTACAACATTTGCCTCACAAAAGAGAGAAAACTCTTCCTGAGCCTTCTCACTCAATGGTATAGTTTGGACAGCACCGCCTACTATTCCTCTCTTGGTTTGATTGACCTCAATCTTCACCTGTTTGCCTCGATACTCGCACAACAGTTTGCAAGTATTGAAATTGGGAACAATATGCATTCCTTTGAATGCTTTCTTTGCCTTTTCAGCGATGGCTTTCAGATGCATATTGATGTCGTCCAAACTTGTCTGACGGTCAGCCAATGGAATATAGGTCAAATCAATATCTACAGAATAACGAGGCAAATCCTTCAAGAACAGATTGATGGCGGTGCCACCATGTATGGCAAACACATCCTCTTCCATCACAATCGGAATGAGACGGAGTAGCAATTCAACCTTCTGCGCATAAACTTTTGATCTTATATCATTCATATTCTGCAAGTTCTTTTGAGATTGTCATATTATACTTATTAATGTACTTTCCTGTTGACGTTATCATAAACCTAGATGTGCCAAGATTGACATTTTCCAGTTTCAAAGCCTTATACCAAGAGTGACCAGCCTTTTCTGCCATATAGAGGAACAGGCGTTTCACTTTCTGAGAGGTGCATGCCTCCAATAATGTCTGAACCATCTTGGGACGTAATGTAGTCAAACCCTCCATGATATAATAGATATCGAGCAAAGATGACGATGCATCCGGCAAGTTCAAACACTCCAATATGGCACGCTCTGGAGATGACACAAGCAATTCATGCTGATTGATAGTCATAGTTTCTACACACAACAGTTCATCACCCAGGAAAGAAGTGGTCATGTATTTTATGGTCATATCCCACTCCTCTTTTAGCACCCACGAAGGCAACTTATTGCTTTTGTCTGTAAACAGATAAGCCGTAGGTTTCCCCATAGATAGGTAATGGGAGTAACCTCGGAGTTCCAAAGCTGTATATGCACCTACCACACAACTCTTACTGAGTTGCGTGTTATATGACGATACAGCAGCAAATAGGCTTGGTTCTGTCCCATGTATCTTATAAACTCCTTTCGATATACGGTCAAGCCATCCACTTTTCATATAAGCATACTGACCACGGGCATCTAATCCCTGACTTGAAAGCCACGAACCAAACAAGACCGATTCATTGGGCGCCGTCTCTAATATTTGCTGTATTTTTGTAGCCATCTTCGTTTATTTTATGAATACCAGCATAAATTTGTTGCAAAAATACTCTTTTTATTTTACCGAGTCAATTATTTTCTTCAAACAATGATAATTTTTATAGAAATTTATCCTCAAATTCACATTTTTAGTGAATTTAGAAGTAAAAAACGTGCAAAAACTACAAATAAAGATACAATGATTATCTTTGCTGAACAAGAAATTAATAGAGGATTATGAACAAAAGAATTGTAAAAACAACAAAGAATAGTATATTACTATTACATATATTCATGTGCTTTATTTCATGCGGTAAACCAAATAAAAATGCAAATTATAACAAATATCCGGACGCCCTTCAAATAGAGGTTTATTTAAAAGATATTGTTAGAACAGAAACATATAATTACGATAATCTTTACCCATCAGTACAAACCATAGCTTTAGAAACAACTGACGATTTAAATAGCATAATAGAAGGTACACAAATAAAAAAGGTAAGGGTTGTTGATAATAAGCTATTTATTCAAGACTTAGAGAAAATTGTAATCTTCAATCTTGGAGGAAAATATATTGGTGCAATAAATAAGCGCGGTCGTGGTCATGGTGAATATCTGTCGTTATCTACATTCGACGTTAATAACAATTCAAAACAAATAATAATCTATGATGCATTTAACCATAAACTGTTATTTTACAATTACGCAGGCAACTACATAAAACAGGTAGAGATACCAAATACAGATCTTGTTAGAGATTTTGCTGTATTTCCTAACGGCGATATGCTGTTTTACACACCGGATTACAACGGTAAAGGTATAAAAAGGGGATTGTGGCAAACCGATTCTACATACACTTTCAAAAAGCAGTTAGTGCATATAGATGATAATAATCGTTTTTGTTCTTTAACACATAACTACCTTGTTCACGTTAATGACACGTTAATATCTCTTATGGGAGAGATAGATAATAATAATTTGTTCTACCACATTACGCCGGACACCATTACGGTATCTTACAAACTAAAAAGCGATATAGTTATTCCAAAACGCATTTTAGGAGTAGATGATTATGATATTGACAAAAATCCAAATAAAGTTTACGATAAAGGTGGACACTACGAAACCGACAGAGTTATGATTTGCGACATATTAAATAATAATATTGGTTTCTGCACTATAATTACGGATAAAGAAACAAAACAGAGCAATAGAATATATGATGGAACTGATTATGCATATACTATGCAATTTGTACCACCTATTAATTTTTCCGATCACAACTATCTGATAGGGTACTATAGTAGCGATATAATTTTAAAAAATCCAGAATTCAAAGAAACATTCTATCCTGACATTACTGCAGAATCTAACCACATATTTTACTTAACTTACCACGGTAATTATAACACTTCCGCTTTTTAATACAGGTATCTAAGTTAATAAGAGAAAGAAATATGATCCAAGCTTTAAGGCCATAGTCGCCAGAGAGTAAGACTAAATAATCCCAGGGGACTATTTTTTTTATTCTTCAAGCAGTTTTTGAATCTCTTCATCGGTTTTGTAGAGTTTATCTTTACAAAACTTTATAAGTTCTTGTGCCTCCTTTATTTTATCCGATATAAGATCTATATCCAACTTATTGTTTTCAATATCACTTACTATCTGTTCAAGTCTCTTCATTGCTTCTTCGTACTTCATATCTTAAAATTTTATTGTTTATACTTCTGTTACTGTGCTTTCTATCTTACCATCGGCAAATCTGGTAGTTAATTTATCGCCCGGATTAAGTTCGCACACACTCTTTACTACATGCCCGTTACAGATGGTAAGTGAATAGCCTCGTTGTAATACATGAACAGGATCAGCCACATCCACACTTCGTTCCAAAAGTTCCAAACGGTGTTTCTGCGCAGTCATATAGTTCTTTGCAGATACCGACAATCGCTCTTCAAAACGATTTTGGTTATACTTTTCATCGGCAATATTCTTACGGGCAGCCACCAATGCTTTTATCAATAACTGATCCATAAGGTTCTCCTGCTTTATTTTGAGAATAGAAAATAGCGATGGAATTTTCTGCGAAAGCACTGTCATTCTACGTTTCTCTTCTTCCATTAGTACCCTTATTCTATCGGCAAATCTTACACTCAACTGTTGCAGATGTGCAGCACTATCCAAAACCACCCCTATAAGCAATTCAGCAGCGGCAGTAGGTGTCTTTACACGCGTATGCGATACCATATCTATAACTGTATCATCGCGTTCA
The DNA here is from genome assembly GCA_017556585.1 of Bacteroidaceae bacterium. Lineage (GTDB taxonomy): Bacteria > Bacteroidota > Bacteroidia > Bacteroidales > Bacteroidaceae > Colenecus. Next base: position 32,737 of record JAFYMP010000018.1, on the reverse strand, counting down.
TGACCAATACCTGTAATTATGGGCAGAGGGAAATTGGCAATATTCATAGCCAACATATAAGAATCAAAACAATTCAAATCACTGGTTGCGCCACCTCCACGTATTATAACCACCACATCAAAATCTTTGGCACGTATAGCTATACTGTCCAGTGCCGATATAATGCTGGATTCTGCCCTATCGCCCTGCATTACTGCCGAAAAGAGAGTTACAGAGAATTTGAAGCCATACTGATTTTCATTCAGCTGATTACAGAAATCGCCATATCCGGCTGCGGTAGCCGACGATATTACAGCTATACGTTGTGGCAGTGCCGGAATTTTCAGTTCCTTGTTCAGTTCCAGTACGCCATCGGCCTGTAGTCTGGCCAGAATTTCTCTGCGACGACGCGCCATATCACCCATAGTATATGTAGGATCTATGTTATGCACCACCAAAGCATATCCATACTGTTCATGAAATGATACAGATACTTCCAGCAGTACATTCAGACCTGCTGAAAGTTTCTGCCCCGTTTCCATTTCAAAACGTGTGCGCAAAGGTTGAAATGTACTTTTCCAAACGTTGGCACGTGCTTTTGCTACAAAATTTCCTCCGGTGGAGTCTTTCTGCACAAGTTCCATATAACAATGTCCATTGTACGCCACTTGCATTGTACTTATTTCTGCCTTAACCCAATAGGTTTCGGGCATCTCTATTTCTAGTAAGCGCCTGACAATGTTATTCAGTTCTAATAACGATACTGCGTTTTTCATAACATCATGATATATATTGATTTATTCCTTTTTGCGATGATATTACAGCACCCCCTACTACCCTGTCGGCTACATAAAACACTGCCGACTGTCCCGGAGTTACTGCCGATGCCTGTTCATTGAAACGTATCAGCCAGCGACCGTCAGGTATCTGCTGAACCACTTTACAACCAATAGCATTGCTTCTGTACCGGATTCTCACAGTGAGATTATCCTGCTGCGGATTATCCAGATTGAGTTCATCAACCAGCATATGGTTTGTAAGAAGTTGGTCTGCATCGCCTAACATAACCGTATTCTTTTCAGGATTTGTTCTGATTACATATTTGGGAGTACCAAAAGCTACCGCCAGACCTTTTCGCTGGCCAATTGTATAGTACGGATAGCCCTTGTGCTCGCCTATCAGTTTTCCTGCTGAATCTACAAATTTACCAGGCCCTACAAGTTCAGTATCGATATTCGGGAGTTCCCTTTTCAGGAATGTCCTGTAATCGTCTTCTATAAAACAGACCTCCATGCTTTCACCGTCTGAAGCTTTCACCTGCATACCATTCTCCTTCAATAGTTGTCTGATATCCTCTTTTGTTAGATCTCCTAACGGAAAGAGTATTCTTGAGAGTACATCCTGAGAGAGACGCCACAGAAAATAACTTTGGTCTTTCTTACTATCCCTGCCGCGTTCTATGTAATAGATGCCATTCTCCTGTACCACATTCGAATAGTGGCCGGTTGCTATGTAATGGCAGTTCAGTTTATCGGCATACTGAACAAGCAGATGGAATTTAAAACGGGGATTACACTCTATACAGGGATTGGGAGTGCGACCTGCAAGCCATTCATCTACAAATGGTTTTACCACTACACTTTTAAACATGGCACGGGCATCTTCCACATAGTGTTCTACACCAAGAGCGGCCGCCACCCTGCGGGCTTCACATATATAAGGAGGTTCCGTATGGGTATCTTCCATACCAAGATCATGGTTACGGATAGTCAACCCCACTACTGTGTAGCCCTCTTTTTGCAACAGCAACACAGCAGCGGTACTGTCTATACCACCACTCATACCCAACAGGACACGTTTCTTGTCTTTGCATTCCATTAACGCAAAAGTAACCATTTAATGGCTTTAAAATTACAATTAGGAGCAAAAAAACTGTAATTTTGCACCAAAATTTATAACTGATGTCAGAACAGAGAACACCTACGGAGTTAGGAACAGAAAGAATCGGCAAATTGATATTAACATACGCCGTACCTGCTATCATCGCAATGGTAGCTTCATCACTTTACAACATAGTTGACCGCGCCTTCATAGGACATGGAGTAGATGCTTTGGCACTCTCTGGATTGGCCATTACATTCCCGCTCATTAACCTGTCTGCAGCACTGGGTTCAATGGTGGGTGTAGGTTCCGGAACTATGATTTCATTAAAACTTGGCCAGCGCGACCACGAAACCGCACAGACCATTCTGGGAAATTCCATCACCCTGAACGTACTGGTTGGAGTTATATTCGGAGCATTGGGACTGATCTTTATCAACCCTATCCTGACCCTGTTCGGTGCTACTGAATCTACCATAGAGTATGCCCGCGACTATATGATATATATCCTGATAGGAAATGTTTTCACACATCTCTATCTTGGAATTAACTGCATACTGCGCTCTGCCGGTCATCCAAAAAAAGCCATGGCTGCTACTATTGGCACAGTCCTTCTGAACACCATTCTTGACTACTTCTTTATTATGGTATTCCACTGGGGTATAGCGGGAGCAGCCATTGCCACAGTTATTTCGCAGGTTCTTGCATTTATCTGGCAGTGTTTCCAGTTATCCGATAAAAACGAACTAATCCGATTCAGAAAGGGTACATACAGACTGCGTAAGGATCTGGTATCAAATATTATCACCATAGGATTATCGCCTTGCCTTATGAATGCAGCTTCATGTTTTGTAGTTTTGCTTATAAACAGAGGACTGTTGGAACATGGTGGCGACCTGGCCATTGGCGCGTACGGTATAGTGAACAGCATCGCCTTCATATTCATAATGATTGTAATGGGTTTCAACCAGGCCATGCAACCAATTGCAGGTTACAATTACGGTGCCGGACAGTATAACAGAGTTATTAAAGTACTTAAACTGACCATTCTGTTTGCTACACTCACCACTACAGCCGGTTTTCTTATAGGAGAGTTGTTCCCTGGTCTTTGTATAAAAATATTCACAAGAGATGAGGCACTGATAGATATAGCACGCAACGGTATGAGAATTGTCTTTATGCTATATCCATTCATAGGCTTCCAGATGGTTACAGGTAACTTCTTCCAGAGCATAGGCAAACCGGTTCGTTCCATCATCATGTCATTATCTAGACAGCTCATTATACTTATCCCTTGCCTGATAATACTACCCAACTACTTTGGAATAAACGGAGTATGGTACAGTATGCCTGTAGCAGACGGGCTATCTGTTATCCTGGCGCTCACTTTCCTTTTGATGGAAATGAAGAATTTAAAGAAACTTACATCAGCAACCCCTAATATATAAGAGTATGAAGAAGTATTTTGCAATTAATATTGGACGTCAGATAGGTAGTGGCGGACGCGCTGTAGCAAAGATCATTTCAGAGAAGTTGCAGATAAATGTTTACGATAAAAAATTGCTGAAGAGTGCTTCTGACCACACTGGCTTTAATCAGGAGTGTTTTGAAAAGGCCGATGAAGAATCTTCACGCAACCCAATCCGTTCGCTGCTTTTTGCCAATTTCAGCGATAATGGAATGGCCAAAAACTATATGAGCAACGACTCCCTGTTTACAATGCAGAGTGATGCAATACGCAAGATTCACGAACAGGAGAGTTGTATATTCATAGGCAGATGTGCCGATTATACTCTACGTGACAGCGACCTTACGCTCAATGTATTTTTAGCTGCTACAACAGAAGACAGAATAGAGAGAATCTGCAGCATAGAGAACTGTTCTGAAGATAAGGCCCGCAGCATTATGGCAGATGCCGACAAGAAGCGTGCTTCATACTATAACTACTACACAGGCAAAAAATGGGGCGACAGCAGTTCATACGATATCTGCCTGAGCACATCAACATTCGGATACGAAAAATGTGCTGAAATGATTATTGAACTGGCAAAAGAAAAATTCGGATTATAATCTGCTTATTATGAAACGTATAGGACTTATCTCCGACACCCATGGTTATTGGGACGAACGCTACAGGAAATATTTCGAAGGATGCGATGAAATATGGCACACCGGTGATATAGGTACATACGAGATTGCAGAAAAATTGAATCAGATAGCCAACCTGAGGGCAGTTTACGGCAATTGCGACGGCTATGATATTCGCAGAGCCTTCCCTGAAGTAAATCGTTTTCGCATAGAAGATGTAGATGTTGTTCTGAAACATATAGGCGGAACACCCGGACACTATGACCGTTCTGTAATAAACCAGCTCTACTACAACACCCCTAACCTATTTGTATGTGGACATTCACATATATTAAAGGTGCAGTATGATCAGGGTCTTAATATGATGTACATGAATCCGGGAGCAGCCGGTTTGCAGGGCTGGCAGAAGGTAAGAACAATAATCCGTTTTACCATAGACAAAACAGAATTCAAGGATCTGGAGGTCATTGAATTTGAAAGAAAAGAAAATATTATCTGATTTTTTCGTACATTTTTAAACCTTTTTGCTTTGGCATAGTCATATTATCGTTTTCATAAATGTTTAATATAAACTAATTTTAAAGCAATGAAGAAATTATCTTTAGTTCTATCTTTTCTGATGGTAGCAGCTATCAGTTTTGCTCAGGCTCCAGGTGGCCAGGGTGGTTTCGGTGGTCAGATGAACATGAATCCTGAAGAAAGAGCAAAGCGTCAGGCAGAACGTTTGCAGGAGCAGCTTGAATTGAACAAGGCTCAGTATGATTCACTGTATGTTTATTTCTTGGCTCAGGGCAAGGAACAGCAGAAACAGCGTGAGCAGATGATGAACCAGGGCGGTGGCCAGCCACAGCAGATGGACATGGAAGCTATGATGGAAAGATTCCAGAAGCAGCGCGAAGCTCAGGAAGCTAAAATGAAGAGCATTCTTACCGAAGCGCAGTTCAAAAAGTATCAGGAACAGCAGGCTGAACAGCGTGCAAACTTTGGCGGTGGCCAGGGATTTGGTGGCGGTCAGGGCTTTGGCGGTGGCCAGGGATTCCCAGGCGGCGGACAGGGTCCACGTCCAGGCGGAGCACGTTAAGTCTCAATAACAACATAACACGAACAGGTCAGACATCTGGTTATCCGGATGTCTGATTTGCTTTTATAAAAAAAAGCAGTATCTTCGTGTTCTATAATATGTTAAGCAACATTGAGCAACGGCATTAACTAAACAAAAATAAACAATGAAAAAATCAAGAATCATTTCATCTACATTAATCTGCCTGATGTTATCTGCGCAAACATTCGGTCAGAGAGTTACTATGAATTTCCCTGAAGGTTCATATTCACCTGTAACCAATATCAACAGGAATTCATACCCACGTATATTGGAAGACAACAGTGTGATGTTCCGTGTTAATGCGCCACAGGCAAACAATGTTCAAATAGATCTGTGTGGAGTAAAGTACGACATGCAAAAGAGTGAAAACGGCCAATGGAGCGTTACTACACAGCCACAGGTTCCGGGTTTCCACTACTATTCACTGATAGTTGACGGTGTATCTACTGCCGACCCTGCCAGCCAGACATTCTACGGATGCAGCAGATGGTCAAGTGCAATAGAGGTACAGGAAGATAACATGGAATATATTGAGGTTCAGGATGTTCCACACGGCGAAGTTCGTACAGTTCACTACTTTTCAAAGGTAGAAGAGGCTTGGCGTCCGCTTATGATCTACACTCCTGCAGGTTACGAAGATGGCAAAACAGAATACCCTGTAGTTTACATACAGCATGGTGGTGGCGAAGATCATCGCGGCTGGATGGAGCAGGGACGTACAGCACAGATTATGGACAACCTTATTGCTGCAGGAAAAGCGGTTCCTATGATTATAGTAAGTTCCAACAGTAACGTGCAGTCACGTAATGGCGGCATGGGCGGAGGTTACAGCTGGCAGGGAATGCAGACTTTCCGCAGTGAAATGATTGACAACATCATTCCATTTGTAGAGCAGAACTACCGCGTAAAGAAAGACCGCAAACATCGCGCCATGTGCGGGCTCTCCATGGGCGGCGGACAGTCATTCTACATTGGCTTGCGCGACCCTGAAGTATTTTCAAACGTAGGAGTATTCTCTACAGGAATGTTCGGTGGAATATCAGGCGCTGCAAACTTTGATCTTGAAAAAGAGGTTCCGGGCATGCTTACAGATACCAAAACCTTCAATAAACAGTTTGATGTATTCTTTATAACCTGCGGTGAACAGGATCCACGTATTGAATATAACAAAAACATAGTAAAGAAGATGCAGGATGGTGGTGTTGAAGTTAAATTCAATTCATACCCTGGCGATCATGAATGGCAGGTATGGAGAAAATCACTCCACGAATTTGCACAATATCTGTTTAAATAAAGTTCTGCGTTTAAAGCACGCTACATAAAGTTAGCCCCAAAGTTTTTTACAAACTCTGGGGCTTATTTTAATCTTCATCTTCAAGTGTGAAGATATCCTCCACTCTCTTCTCAAAATACCTGGCAATCTTTAATGCTAAAATTGTAGATGGTATATAACGATTTGTTTCCAGAGAATTTATCGTCTGACGACTCACACCTACAGCAACAGCCAAATCCTGTTGCGTTATATTTTTAACTGCGCGTTCCACGCGAATACTATTCTTCATAATTACCCTCTTCTTTCGCGATACATCGCAAAGTTAAATTTAATGATGTAAAGCAGCAAGTAAAGATACATGGCTACACACAAAAAATAGATAAAAGCAAAATCATATATTAACAGAATACCCAATATAATGATCAGGGATGTCGCCCATACACTCCATACAAACGATTGCATTCGTATTGCTACAGTCATTTCATCTTCATCGTGTTCACGGGACAGTGCAATAAATACTAGTGACACAAGTAGTCCCAACATTGACAATTCATCAATAATGCAACTTTCTGTTATAAAAAACCATCTGCTTTCTGTAGTTGTTGAGACCAATGCCGGCATTTTCATCCAGATACAAACATCATCCATAACACCTGTCAGACACAATATACATAGTATAGTGAATGGCAGAACCATACATAGCCCCACCTTTTTAAATAGATTAGGCAGTAAATAAGATTGTTTCATAAAAATTCATTTTTAGTTAAACATTAATATTTCCAAGTAAGCTTACGCCGCAAAGGTAAGTATATTTTCCAAAATGACAAGTTTCCTTTACTTTTTTTTACCTGATTGCACCATAATTTTATCCCAAGACAAAGCCATTCAGGCATAAAACAATGTTTTTTTTGATGCTCAACTGAAATAAAAAACCCGCCTGTTTCAGCATTATCAAGAGGCTTGGCGGGTTGATATGATACAAAATTACAAACTATTCTATATGAGTATTCCTCCCAGAATTACCAGAAGCTGGGCAGTAAGAATCCTGAGAAACATTACAAGCGGATATACGGTTGAATAACTTACTGCAGGAGCATCATGTTCTGTCTGGCTATTTGCAAATGCCAATGCAGGAGGGTTAGTACTGCTACCTGCCACAAGACCTATAATGCTATAATAATTCAGTTTATACTTTACACGTGCTATCAAAGCAGTTAAGAAAACCGGAATAACAGTGATTAGCAGACCTGCTATCATATATATCAAACCATCTCCGGAAGTAATGGTATCAACAAAGTTGGCACCCGATTTCAATCCCACACTTGCCAGGAACAGCGCAATACCTACTTCTCGAAGCATTAAGTTTGCACTTGCCTTTGTATATGTAACCAAACCAAACTGATAGCCAAAACGACTTATTAAAATAGCTACCACCAAAGGACCACCTGCCAATCCCAAACGCAATGGCGTTGGAACTCCGGGGATATTTACCGGAATACTACCCAGCAATATACCTAAAAGTATTCCTATAAACAGTGTCGCCATATTAGGCACATCAAGTCTCTTCATTTCATTACCCAGTCTGGTTGCAACTGCAGCCACATTACCTTCATGGCCTACAACAATCAAACGGTCACCCATTTGCAATACCAAACTGGCAGATGCAAATAGTTCAGTACCTGAACGAACTACGCGTGTAATAGTTACATCGTATATGCTACCCAAGTGGAGTTCACCTAAAGTTTTGCCATTTATTTTATCTTTGGTAACTACTATTCTTCTTGAAACCAAAGGTTCTGAACCGGATATATTATCCCACTGAATTTCAACCGCAGATCCCAATATAGTAAGAATAGAATCGGCATCATCTTCTGAACTTACGATACATAGTTGGTCCCCCAGACTTACCGTAGTATCTCTATGTGGAGTCTCCACCTTTCCGTCATGCAGCAGACGTGAGCATATAAATTCTCTGTTTATTATACGTCTCAATTCTATAATGGTTTTACCTGCCAATCGTTCATTTTGAATCTCAATATATTGACGTACAGGTTTACTTGCAGTATTCTGCTGTTCCATCAATGTCAGCTGTTCGTTCTCTTTATCATCTTTGATTTTGCATATCACCTTTACAATCATCGGCACTAAAATAACGCCCAAAACTGCCAACGGATAAGCACAAGCATAACCAGTTGCAATATCAGCACTACTACCTATCTGCTTTAACGCCTCTTCCGCTGCACCAAGTCCCGGAGTATTTGTAACTGCACCACTCAATACACCCACCAGCATAGGGAAACTATCGGGGTTTGAACGGTCAAACAGTAGGAAGAAAGCACCTATAGCCACTATTATGTTCAGCATAACCATCTCCACAGCAAGTCTGTTCATTCTCATTCCACCCTTTTTAAATGAGGTAAAGAATGACGGTCCAACCTGCAAACCCAAACTATACACAAATAGTATTAGTCCAAAATCCTGTACAAAATTGATAATCTTTAAATTTCCGGTAAATCCAAAATGTCCAACAAGAATACCCATAAACAGAACACAGGCTACTCCTAAAGAAACACCTTTAATTTTAAATTTACCTAAGCCCACTCCGGCTGCAATAACAAATGAATAAAGCGCCAATATATGCGCAATAGACTCCTGATCAAAAAGCAACGATTTAATCCAATCCATTATTAACCAATAAATTACAATTAAATAAATAGCAACTATTTCGGATATCTTTCAACACCCTCATTTCGGGGGGACAAAATTAGTGAAAGCCGAACGAAGAACAAAATAAGCTTGCTTATTTTTTATGGTTCGCGTATCAGATAGTGCAGCTTGCTGCAAACTATCTGGTAAGCGAAGCATTTAAAACAAGAACGAAGTGATTGTTTGTTTTTCTGAGGCGCATCCTAATTTCAAGCCATAATAATGGCTTAAAGTTAGTGCAAGCTAAATTTCAAGACGTTTACCGTCTTAAAGGTAGTGAAAGCCACTCAAATGCGAAGCAGCATCTGCAAATCTTTTTGTGCTTCTTCGGTAAAGATTATTCTGTACATAACATTCTATCTATAAAATCATCTATTTTTTCCCCATCTTTTTGACTTATTACTTTACCATCCTTAGCCTCTTGGATAGAACGATCAAGCTTTTCATAAAACTCTTTTTCACTCATCACCATATCACTCTCTTTTACCGGTGTCAATCTAAAGCTACCAGAATCTCTTGATTTAAGTATCACATCTATCCCATTGGCTACCATTTGCAAATAATAGCCTGTTTTTGCTCTAAATTCTCTACTGCTAATTACCAACATAAATCCAATATCTTTAAAAGTATATCGCAAATATAGTACTTTTCACTGGATATGGCATTCAAAACGGTACACAATTATATTTTTTTATCCTTCTTAGTACTAATACACCATAACATTGATGAACCTAAGAAACAACAATCCCGATGAATCAGCAGATTAGCCAGAACAAAGGGTTGGCTAGAACTAAAATGTTTTTTATTACATTTATAGTTAACCTTAAAAAATAGTTATATATTTGCTCTTGATATTACATAACAAATTAAATAGTAAAATTTATGAAGAAGAGTACAAGAGGTTGTAAAGTATTCAGTGTAGCGTTTATATCGCTTGTTTTACTATTGATTTCTTGCAGAAAGAATAGTGGACAACCTACTGAATCTATAACAATAGATCTATCAGCATATAGCACACAATCCCTAGAAAGTGCAATTGAATCTGTGTCGCCAGTGGATTTTAAGATAGATGACTCTTGGATATATTTGAATACATCTTTAATGACAAAAACAGAAAACAGCTATGCTTTTCTTGACAAACAGAATGGTGTCTTACAGATATATGACGTGGATGGACATAAGAAAATGTCAAGGTCTTTATTTGGTCGTGGTCCTGGTGAAATATCAAATAATATAGGTGTTTTCTTTGCACTTAATAAAGAATTCTATGTTTACGATGCGGGAAATGGAGTTTTGATGAGATATGATGAAAATGGAAAGTTTATTTCAAAGTGGAATAGCGAAGATAATCTCATTGACGACTATCTGTATTGTATAGATAGAAACAAATATGTAGGGTTGAGCAAAAATCGATATAACGATAGTGATGAATACGTATATGTTTATGATAAAGATGGTAAAACAATTTACAAATATCTTCAACTACCCCATTATTTATTTGACAATCCAACTAAATTTGGCAATCTACCGAATTCATATCTGGTACATGACACCTTAAGATTTATATTACCATACGACTATAATATTTACTCTGTTACAGAAAATTCATTTTCTACTACATATAGGTTCATACCGGAGTCGCCTATCCCTGCAAAATTGTTAGAAGGATATGATATAACAAAAAATAAGTATCTTCAATTTGATATTATGATGGAGATGGAGAGTTTGGTTTTATCAGGAGGCTATGATTTTAAGTTTCAAAATCTACTTGAAACAGATCGTTATTTATATTTTAAATACATATCAAATAGTGTATTCAAAACATGCATATTTGATAAAACAAATGCACAGTTGTATAGAACGGATTTTCCTAGTAAGATATATAATAAAGAGTTCGCACCAAATCTAAACACCGATGATGTTTGGCAGTATCTACTTTACGATATTTCTCCTATTTATTGCGATGGTGAATTTATATACGGAAGAATCTATATTAGAACTTACGAAATGTTAAAAGATTGTGAAGATAAATTAGATAAACGTCTATTATCTCTTAAAAACAATTTAGAGGAATACATTAAAGCAAATGATATAACTGTTGGTGATGTGATAATTCTAAAAATCGCTCTCAACCGTTAGCTTTATTCCATATCTATCCCATCAGTCCTTTTGAAACTCTATATCCGTCAGTACTATATCACCCCATAAGTACAAGCCACACTCTTTTACCTCAAACGGCAAAAAATGTAAACTCCCCAGGATATGAACTGCACCCCAAAAGTTTTGTGTCTAACTTTTGGGGTGCAGTTCAATCCGAAGATACACCGGGGTAAAATACAAAATATGAGAGTAATTTATTTTATAGCCTCTAACAGTTGGTCACAAATACTCTTCATACCACTTACTGAAGGATGACCATTCTGTTTCTCAATATCGTGAAGTTCAATAAGTTGCACATTATAATGCTTACATATTTCACGGAAAGACTCGTTGATAGGTTCTCTAAGTTCTGAATTCAGGATAGAGTAGATACTTGCTTTTGGGTAGCGTTTCTGAAGCATATCCAAAAGACATGCAAGAGCCGGTCTGAAATTCTTGCATTTATCTAATCAAGTATGCAAATGTATGAATTATTTTCAAGCGCAAAAAATACCACCTTATTATTGTAGATAATAGCAGAAAATACACTACCTTTGTACGTCTATGCCTTGACGGGCAACAGACAGGAAAGTAATTATTATACAAGTTATATAAGTTATTTTTATGGCAAACAACAAAGAAAAACTATTTTCTGAATTTCCACCGGTATCCACAGAACAGTGGTTGGAAAAGGTAACAGAAGACCTTAAAGGTGGCGATTTTGAAAAGAAGTTAGTTTGGAAGACAAACGAAGGTTTCAAAGTTCAGCCTTTCTATCGTGCAAGCGATATAGAAGGTTTGAAGAGTACTGACGCACTTCCGGGTGAATTCCCATACTTGCGTGGTAACAAAAAGAGTGACAATGCTTGGTTGGTACGTCAATCAATCGTAGTAACAGATTTCAAAGAAGCTAACGCAAAAGCAGTAAAACTTACTGAAAAAGGCGTAGATTCTTTCTGTTTCAGAATTAAGGGTAAAGATGTTAACAAAGAGAACATCCTCACTCTTATAAACGGAATCAATCCAGAAGCTATTGAGATCAATTTCTGCACTTGCCAGAAGAAATCTTTGGCATTGGCAGAGATAGTAATGGCAGAATATGCTGCTAAAAATTACGATGCAGAAAAGGTACAGGGCTCTATCAATTTTGATGCTATCAACTCTATCCTTTCAAAGGGTAAGGAGGTAGAAAATTGGAAAGAGACAGCAAAAGCTCTTGTTGAAACTTGCGCTGCTTTCCCAAAATTCCGCCCTATCACAGTTAATGCATTATCATTGAACAATGCAGGTTCATACATCTTCCAGGAATTGGGTTATGCACTTGCTTGGGGTAATGAATATATGAATACTCTCACTGAAATGGGTATTTCTGCCGATGCAGCAGCAAAAGCTATCAAATTCAACTTTGGTATCAGCAGCAACTACTTTATGGAAATTGCAAAATTCCGTGCTGCACGTATGTTGTGGGCAGAAATTGTTAAACAATATGAACCAAAATGTAACTGCAGCTGCAAGATGATTGCACACGCAGAGACATCTTCATTCAACCTTACTCTGTTTGACAGCTATGTAAACTTGCTCCGTACACAGACAGAATCTATGAGTGCTGCTATAGCAGGTATCCACTCTATGACTGTTACTCCGTTTGACAAGACATACGCTGAACCAGCAGAATTCTCAGAACATTTGGCTCGCAACCAGCAGTTACTGCTTAAAGAAGAGTGCCATTTGGATAAGGTTGTAGATCCATCAGCAGGTTCATACTACATTGAAACACTTACCGCTTCTATTGCAGAACAGGCATGGAAACTCTTCACAGAGGTTGAAAATGCAGGTGGTATGTTAGAAGCTGCAATTGCAGGTACAGTACAGGACAGCATCAACGCAAGCAACGCTGCTCGTCACGAAGCTGCTGCAAAGCGTCGTGAAATTCTGCTTGGTACAAACCAGTTCCCTAACTTCACAGAACTTGCAGACGGCAAAATGCCATTGGCAAAGAACTGCTGCTGCGAAAACAAAGAAGAGTGCGAACGTCCATATAAGACTTTGAACTTTGATCGTGAAGCAAGCGAATTTGAAGCATTACGCTTACAGACCGAAAACAGCGGTCGCCGTCCAAAGGCATTTATGCTTACTATCGGTAACCTGGCTATGCGTCAGGCTCGCGCTCAGTTCAGCTGCAACTTCTTGGCTTGTGCAGGTTACGAAGTTATAGACAACCTTGGTTTCAAGACTGTAGAAGAGGGTGTTCAGGCTGCAATGGAGGCTAAAGCCGACATTATTGTTCTCTGTTCAAGCGATGATGAATATGCTGAATATGCAGTTCCTGCATTTAAGGCTATTGACGGCAAAGCAATGTTCATCGTAGCAGGTAATCCTGCTTGCACAGAAGAACTTAAGGCTGCAGGTATAGAGAATTTCATCCACGTTCGTTGCAACGTACTTGAGACACTTAAAGAGTATAACGCCAAATTAGGCATAAAATAAGCGAAGCTATGAGAAAAGATTTCAGCAAAGTTGATATTTATGCCGGTTTCCAGAACCAAAACGGTATGGAGTGGCAGAAAAACAATGGTATTGAGGCTAACTGGAAAACTCCTGAATTGATTGACGTTAAGCCTGTATATACCAAAGAAGATTTAGAAGATATGGAACACCTGAACTACGCTGCCGGTGTAGCTCCATTCTTGCGTGGTCCATATTCAACAATGTATGTAATGCGTCCTTGGACTATCCGTCAGTATGCAGGTTTCTCTACTGCGGAAGAATCAAACGCATTCTATCGTCGTAACCTTGCCAGCGGTCAGAAAGGTTTGTCTGTTGCATTCGACCTTCCAACACACCGTGGTTACAACCCTGATAACGCTCGCGTAGTAGGTGACGTAGGTAAGGCCGGTGTATCTATCTGTTCAGTAGAAAACATGAAGACTCTGTTTGCAGGTATTCCATTGAACAAGATGTCTGTTTCTATGACTATGAACGGTGCCGTACTTCCTGTTATGGCATTCTACATCACCGCAGCTCTTGAACAGGGTGCAAAACTTGAAGAATTAGCAGGTACTATTCAGAACGATATTTTGAAGGAATTTATGGTTCGTAACACCTATATCTATCCTCCAAAGTTCTCTATGAAGATTATCAGCGACATCTTTGAATACACTTCAAAGAATATGCCTAAGTTCAACAGCATCTCTATTTCCGGTTATCACATGCAGGAAGCAGGTGCTACAGCCGACATTGAATTGGCATACACTCTTGCTGACGGTTGGGAATATCTGCGCGCAGGTGTTAATGCAGGTATTGATATTGATGCTTTTGCACCACGTCTGTCATTCTTCTGGGCTATTGGTACAAACCACTTGATGGAAATTGCAAAGATGCGTGCTGCTCGTCTGCTTTGGGCTAAGATTGTTAAGACATTCAATCCTAAGAATCCTAAATCATTGGCATTGCGTACACACTGTCAGACTTCAGGTTGGTCATTGACTGAACAGGATCCATTCAACAACGTAGGTCGTACCTGTATTGAAGCTATGGCTGCTGCTCTTGGTCACACACAGTCACTGCACACCAATGCTCTTGACGAAGCTATTGCTCTGCCTACAGACTTCAGTGCTCGTATTGCTCGTAACACTCAGATCTATATTCAGGAAGAGACAAGCGTATGCAAGAACGTTGACCCATGGGCAGGTTCTTACTACATTGAATCTCTGACTAACGAAATTGCTCACAAGGCTTGGGAACACATCATGGAAATTGAAAAACTTGGTGGTATGGCTAAGGCTATTGAATCAGGTATTCCAAAGATGCGTATCGAAGAGGCTGCAGCCCGTACACAGGCTCGTATCGACTCAGGTACTCAGACTATCGTTGGTACAAACAAATATCGTTTGGAAAAAGAAGATCCAATCGACATTTTGGAAATCGACAACACAGCTGTACGCGAAGAACAGATTGCAAAACTGAACGAATTGCGTGCTAACCGTGACGAAGCTGCTGTTCAGAAGGCATTGGATGCTATCACCGCTTGTGTAGAATCAGGCGAAGGCAACCTGCTTGAACTTGCAGTAGAAGCAGCTAAACTGCGTGCTTCACTTGGTGAAATTTCAGATGCTTGCGAAAAGGTAGTAGGCAGATACAAAGCAATAATCAGAACTATTTCAGGCGTGTATTCATCAGAAAGCAAGAAAGACGCAGACTTTGAGAAAGCTTGCGCTGAAACAGACCGTTTTGCAAAGAACGAAGGACGTCGTCCAAGAATTATGATTGCAAAGATGGGTCAGGACGGTCACGACCGTGGTGCTAAGGTTGTAGCAACAGGTTTTGCAGACTGTGGTTTTGACGTTGATATGGGTCCATTGTTCCAGACTCCTGCAGAAGCTGCTCGCGATGCAGTAGAAAACGATGTTCACGTACTTGGCGTTTCTTCACTTGCTGCAGGTCACAAGACTTTGGTTCCTCAGGTAATTGAAGAACTGAAGAAACTTGGCCGCGAAGATATTCTTGTAATCGTGGGTGGTGTTATTCCTGCACAGGATTACGACTATCTGTATCAGGCAGGTGCTGCTGCAATATTTGGTCCTGGTACCAGTGTTGCTAAATCGGCTTGTGAAATTATGAACTTGCTTAATGCAGAATAATAGTTTCTAAATAACCAACAAAAATGGTCGGAAATAAAATCCGACCATTTTTTATTTCAAATCAGCTCCTAAAAAGCTTTGTTACTAAACAAACTGTAAAAGTTACCTGCTGTATGTTATGAATGAATATGCAGGTGATTCTTCAGAATTAAAATCCTCACGGTTTACCTCTTTCCATTCATCAGTAATTTCCGGGAAATAGGCATCTGCTTCAGATGGCACATCATGTACAAGAGTTACCTCCAGTTTATCTGCTATTGCCATAGTCTGCTTATAAATTTCAGCACCACCTATTATAAACAGTTGCTCATCTTCACGCACAGAAGCAAGCACGCTGTCTATTGAAGTGAATGTTTCAGCGCCTTCAAACTGAATAGATGAATCTCTAGTCAGAACAACATTTCTTCTGTTGGGCAATGCACCCTTTGGCAATGAAAGGAATGTCTTTCTACCCATCAGAACAGTATGTCCTGTTGTCAGGGCCTTAAAACGCTTTAAATCGGCAGAGATTCTATACAATAGTTCGTTTTTATAACCTATTGCACCATTTTCTGCTATAGCTACAATAATAGTAATCATACAGCTACAACACCTTTAATATGTGGATGCGGATCGTAATCTACAAGTTCAAAATCTTCATATTTGAAATCGAAGATACTCTTTACATCAGGGTTAATCTTCATCTTTGGCAACGGACGAGGATCTCTGGTAAGTTGCAGTTTAGCCTGTTCCAAATGGTTTGTATAGAGATGAGTATCGCCTGTTGTATGGATAAACTCCCCCGGTTTCAAGCCTGTTACCTGAGCCATCATCATCAACAGTAATGCGTATGATGCTATATTAAAAGGTACTCCAAGGAAACTATCTGCACTACGCTGATAGAGCTGCAGGCTTAATTTACCATCTGCCACATAGAACTGGAAGAAAGCATGACAAGGAGGCAGATTCATATTCTTTAAATCGGCCACGTTCCATGCGCTAACTATAATTCTACGGGAATCGGGATTATTCTTAATAGCATCTACAGCTTCACTTATCTGGTCTATAAAGCCTCCCTCATAATCTGGCCATGAACGCCACTGATAACCGTAGATATGTCCCAGATTACCATCGGGATCTGCCCACTCATTCCAGATACGAACACCATTATCCTGCAGATATTTAGCATTGGTATCGCCCTTTAGAAACCAGAGCAGTTCATATATTATAGATTTCAAATGCAGTTTCTTAGTAGTGAGCAGTGGGAAACCATCCTCTAAATTAAAACGCATCTGATGACCAAATACACTTATTGTACCCGTACCTGTACGGTCTTCTTTATGAACACCTTCATTCAGTATTCTATTTAGTAGGTCAAGATATTGTTTCATCGCTTTTTTCTTTTATTGCCGACTACGAAAGTACAACAATAATTTCAATGTTACAACACACCTTCCAAATTGATTTTATAGAATACTTCTGATATTTGGTCCAATCCAAACAATACATTATTCTTTTCGTCGTAACCAATCCGTCTAATCGCAACGGGTATTTCAAAACTCTTTATACAATTTAAATCCCAATCATAGATATATAAATTAGTCTTATATTTATTCTCGTCTAATTGGTCTTTTACAACATCTATTGCAAATATGTAATCGGAAGTACAATCAAAATCAACATATCCACCTTGAGCATCACTTGTATATACATCAGCAAAAGATATAGACTCCTTATTATGATATGCACAATATTTATCATTATCAATGTCAAGTTTCAATATATAATCCAAATTGTCAAGGGACTGCAATACTATATTTTTATTGGGGTGTTTTATAAAGTTGCCACGATACAACCCATCGTCATTTTTAGAAGCATCTCCATTATACATAACTTTTGAATAGAGTTCTATCTCTTTAACCAAACTATCTCCATACACAACTCTTATATTTGGAATTTCTGGCGAAAAATGAATTATAGATTGTTCTAATCGCTTATTTGGATCATTATCTAAAATTATACAAGTACCATTCACTACCGGTATATCATCTTTCAGGAAAGTCTGAACTTTAGTCTGTTGACTTATAGATTCAGAAAGGTTAATCTCATAAAGTCTAGAGCCATAATGAGTGAATGGCACAAATATATCGCCATCTTTAGTATAAGCCATCTTCTCATAAAACTCCGTATATGGAAGAAGCGCCGGGGGAAGAGCAGTTTCGCCCGGTCCTCTACCTACCCTTAAACAATTAAGCTTGTTTTCTAAAGTATTAACATCAAAAACTTGCATCATAGCTTCAGGATCTCTGGCACCTACTATAAGATAATCTTCGTGTACCATCAAACCCACAGCAGCAAAAACCTCTAATGGTAAAACTGTTGCCTCAAGCTTTTCTGTTGGTGTAACTTTAAGATTCTTCTCTATAACCTTATAGTTAAAGTAAGCATCATTACTACCACAAGAAGAGACTAACAACATTGCAGGTAAACAAACCAGCAACAATACTAATTGCATCAATCTATTATTATTCATATTCGCCATGTTTAAAATTTCTATTAATTACACAAAAGTATAAATAATCCATCAAACTACATCATACTACAAGTAATAGTTTAAAAAGCATGTAAAACTTCTACTATAACGGTAAAAATTGTGTAAGTTTGTAGCAGAATAGTAGAGCAATGCAATTACCGGATAGTTTTATAGAGCAGATGAGAAGCAGTTTTTCAGAAGAAGAATTGCAACAGTTTGTAGATGCCATAGGCAGCACCCCCATTACAAGTATCAGAATAAATGGCGATAAAATGCCAGAAACGGCACTTGATGAATTCAATCTGCAAAACCCTGTGCTATGGGCAAGCAATGCTTACTATCTGAATGAAAGACCATCATTCACATTTGATCCACTGTTTCACGCCGGCTGTTACTACGTACAGGAAGCCTCATCTATGTTTGTAGAACAGGCAGTCAAACAGTGTAATTTTACAGAACCTGTCACAGCTCTGGACCTGTGTGCAGCACCCGGTGGCAAATCCACGCATCTCTGTTCATTACTCCCAAAAGGCAGTCTGTTGGTTGCAAACGAAATCCATAGAGGACGTGCCCAGATTTTAGCAGAGAACCTTACCAAATGGGGCAAGCCGGAGGTGATGGTAACAAGCAATACACCACAACAGATAGGCGACAGCGGACTGCAATTTGACCTTATATTGGTAGATGCCCCCTGTTCCGGCGAAGGTATGTTCCGCAAAGACGATACAGCCATAACAGAATGGAGCTTAGAGAATGTAGAGATGTGTGCCAACAGACAAAAAGAGATTCTGCAATCTATATGGCAGGCACTGAAACCCGGCGGATATATAATTTACAGCACTTGTACTTACAACAAAAAAGAGGACGAAGAGAATGTAAAATTCATAGAAGAGCAGTTAAGTGCCACAGTTATTTCCATACCAACAGAAAGCAGTTGGGGTATTGCTCCCGGCTACCACTTCTACCCTCACAGGACTAAGGGCGAAGGTTTCTTTTTAGCATTACTAAAGAAAGACGAAGATGAACCAATATCAGAAGCCAGACTGCCCAAACAGATAACAAGCAATATCCCTGCCGAATGTAAAGAGTGGATTCAGAACAGCGAAGACTTTGCTTTCCAGATGGTAAACGATGCCATATATGCACGTCCCAAGCAGGTAGCATTACAGATGCAGATGGTAGCTGACAGGCTATACACTCTAATAAAAGGTATCTGCATAGCCACTATAAAGGGGAAAAACACCATTCCGGCACACTCACTTGCAATGAACTGCATATTAAATAAAGAGGCATTCCATAGCGTAGAACTTAACAAAGAAGATGCTTTGCGTTATTTAAGATGTGAAGCGCTGAATATTCCAAACGAGCCAAAAGGTTTTGTTCTGTTTACATACCAGGGTGTGACATTAGGATTTGGCAAAAACATAGGAAACAGAGCCAACAACCTCTATCCGCAAGAGTGGAGAATAAGAAAGAATCTGTAATTTTATCTGAACATTCCGTATGTTGTACGCAATACACGGAACTCAATTCTACGATTCAACTGATTACATATCTCCTGCTGTTCCTGTGGCATCAGCAAGATTCCAAATTCAAATAACAGCTGATTTTCCACAAGGAACGGATACTGTTCTGCCTGTTTTTTAGATACCACCACAGGTTTCTCTTCACCATAACCTTTTGCAGTAAGTCTATCGGCTGCTATTCCGGCTGCAATAAGATAATCTACCACACTCTGCGCTCTTGCCGCCGAAAGACGCAGGTTATAATCATCGTCACCCTTATAATCACAATGAGCTCCAATCTCTATGGTTACGTGCGGATTATCAGTAAGCAATGCAGCAAGTTCGTTAAGTGATTCTGCCGATTCAGGGCGCAATGTAGCCTTATCAAAGTCAAAGAAGATATTATCTATAAGCACTGGCTTTGAAATAGATGACAATGGGAACTGCAACACATATTCTTTGTCTTGATTTGTGCTGTCCGTAGATATTTCCTGTTTGTAGTTCAAATAACCTTTCGATGTACCTAATAACAGATAATTTGTACCCGGATTTACACGCTGAGTAAAAGATCCGTCATCGCGTACACCAAGTTTTGTATTTGTACCATCATCGCCCACCAAATAGACAATGGCATCGGTCAGTTCATAGCCATCCTTTTCATATACCCAACCTGTTATCTTATGCACAGTTTCAGGCAGTTCAAACGTATAGATATTATCTCTGCCACGTCCGTCATTTCTGTTAGAAGAGAAAAAGCCACGTGTATAATCGCCTTCGAATGTCATTCCAAAATCATCGGCAAAAGAGTTTACAGGACTTTTCATATTCTCTATAGTCCAGGTAGAATCAGTCAGTTGAACTGCTTTGAAAATATCTAATCCACCCATTCCGGGATGACCATCAGAAGAGAAATAGAGTTCTCCGTTTCTGCGGAATGTTGGGAACATTTCGTTTCCAGATGTGTTTATGTCAGGACCTAAATTCTCTGCGCCTATAAATCTACCTCCCATTTCTACGCGCCACAAATCAAGACCGCCATATCCTCCGGGCATATCCGATACAAAGTATATCCAGTTACCATCAGGCGATATTGCAGGATGAGCATACGAATTCAGTGTATCATTAGATTCTGCAATATATGGCGTAGCTGCGCCCCAAGCCGCATCGGAACGACCCGATTTCATAATCTGTGCAGGACGAGCAAACTGAGCATCCACAGGACAATAGGTAAAATACATTGTAGCAAAATCGGGACTGAAAGCTATGCTTCCATCTTCAAATTCACTATTAGGGCCACCATCTATCTTTACAGGCTTTTTCCATTTACCCTTTTCATCCTTTTCGGAAAAATAGATATCGCAACTCTTCATCCCGGTTATACCATTAATCTCGTCACCGGTAGATTCATCACGAGAAGATGTAAAGTAGAGCGATGTATATGAATCGTTACCGTATGCCGGAGAAAAATCACTGTATTTGGAATTAAACAGAGCATCCTTCTTTACAATATATCTGGTAGGATTCTGTTTCCATTCCAGCGATTGAGTAGCAGATTGCAAACCATTTATGGCAAGTTCATCATCAGGGAATGCCTCTAAATAGATATTGTAGTTCTTTGCAGCATTCTTATATTCACCATTTCTCAACTGCATATCTGCCAAATAACGATAGGCTAAAGTATCCGGGTACTTATAACGTATTGCATTCTGGTACGCCGCCATTGCTCTGGGTATATAGTTTATGCGCCTATAGCAATCGGCCATCATATATGCACGTTCCGCACGCAGAGGTTTCTCTTTTGCAGGTGTACCGGAATATGCCTTTTTGTAAAGCGCTGCTGCCTGATAATATTCACCCAGTGCGTAACTCTGTTCAGCTTTACGCAAATGCACCTCTGCACCACAACCATTAAGTACGGTTACGGCAACAGCAAACACTATGTATAACAAACATTTCCTATACATACATATATAATAACTGAAAAAAGGCCGATTTATTGCAGTATGCGCCTGGAATTATCGGAAAGAACATCTTTTACCAGCAGTGTCACCATCTGTTTCAGTTCATCTATAAACTGCACCGGGCTATATTTCTGACGTTCTATTTCACGCAGACGCTTCTCCCAAATACCTGTAAGTTCCGCGCTTTTTAGCAGCTCTTCGTGAATAATGGATATAAGTGATATGCCTGTCTGTGTAGGAACCAAATTCTTCTTTTCTTTACGCATATAGCCACGTTTAAACAGAGTCTCTATAATTGCAGCACGCGTAGATGGTCTGCCTATGCCATTCTCTTTAAGAGCATCACGCAGTTCATCATCAGTAACCAGTTTACCTGCTGTTTCCATAGCTCGCAAAAGTGTAGCTTCTGTATAGAGTTTAGGAGGCTGTGTCCACTTCTCTTGCAGTTGTGGTATATGCTGTCCGCTTTCACCCACTGTAAATGTAGGCAAAACCTTTTCATCTACATCTTCTTTATCTTCTGCAGATTTATCTTTTTCATATAGTATGCGCCAACCCGGGCTGAGAATCTCTTTACCGGTAGCCTTAAATTCCACTTTTGCAGCTTCTCCCAGTACCGTTGTAGTAGAGAAATTACATTCCGGGTAGAAAGCAGCAATAAAGCGCAAAGCCACTAAATTAAACACCTTCTGTTCAATTGCAGAGAGTCCTTTAGGGTGAACACCTGTAGGTATTATAGCATGGTGATCTGTTACCTTACTATTATCGAACACGCGCTTTGTTTTAGGCAGTTTCTTTGCCAACAGAGGTTCAGTGTATTGTGCATAATCCTGAAGTCCTTTTAGAATCTGAGGACATTTAGGATATATATCGTCACTAAGGAATGTGGTATCTACACGCGGATAGGTAGTTATCTTCTTTTCGTAAAGTGACTGGATGGTCTTTAACGTATCGTCTGCCGACATTCCATACTTTTTGTTACACTCTACCTGTAACGATGTTAAATCGAATAGACGCTGAGGATACTCTTTACCCGCCTTCTTATCTACTTTTGTAACAGTAAACGGTTCAGATTGAATAGTTTCAAGAAACTTTAAACCCTCCTCTTGAGTAGTAAACTTACCTTTTGTAGCACTAAACTGGGTATCTCTGTATATAGTCTTCAATTCCCAATACTGTTCAGGAACAAAGTTCTGTATTTCAAGATACCTGTTTACTACAAGTGCCAAAGTTGGAGTTTGAACTCTTCCTATAGATAACACCTGACGGCTTTCGCGAGTAGCATATTTAAGTGTATATAGTCTGGTGGCGTTCATTCCTAAAAGCCAATCGCCTATAGCACGACACAAACCGGCTTCGTATAGAGATTTAAATGAATCCTGACTTTGCAGCTTTGCAAAACCTTCACGTATAGCATCTTCTGTAAGTGACGATATCCATAACCTCTGCACAGGACATTTTACACCTACCTTCTGCATTACCCAACGTTGTATAAGTTCACCTTCCTGACCGGCATCACCGCAATTTACTATAGAATCTGCTTTAAGCATTAGGTTTTCTATAACCTTAAACTGCTTTTCTACACCTTTATCGTCTATAAGTTTTATGCCAAAACGGGGAGGTATCATAGGCAGACTGCTTAGGTTCCACCCTTTCCACATCTGAGTATAATCTGCAGGTTCTTTAAGTGTACACAGATGACCAAAGGTCCATGTAACCTGATAACCATTACCTTCGTAATAGCCATCATGTCTGTTACGTGCGCCTAAAACATCTGCAATATCCTTTGCAACGCTTGGTTTCTCTGCTATACAAACTATCATACACTATTTAATTATGGTGTAAAATTACTCATATTTTTTCACTTACCCCACCCTCATACACCTTATTATATATAAAAAGTGTAGCAGTTGAACTTTCAACTGCTACACTCTATCATATTTAAGGTTTATATTACTGACCGTCTTTCTTCTTTGATGCTGAATATACCATATTCAATGCAGAAGCCTTACGTAGTGCAAGTTTAACGTCGGTAACAATACCCATCTGTACCTTCTTATCTACTTTCAGAGATATCTTCATAAAAGGTTTATCTCTTTCAGGCATACTTTCACGCTCCTGTGCAACATAGTCGCGGATAGCATCAACTTCAGCAAACTTGTCGTTCAACTGAATACGTGGTGCAGTACCAAGTGAAGCGCGATACTCCTTATTAGGAGAACCTATATAGATGTGTGATACCAAAGACTTTTTCTCCAACTTCTCAATTTCAGTTCCCTGCGGAGTAGTGAATTGTACCTTCAATTCTACTTCACGCATTGATGTAACCATCATGAAGAAGAACAATACTGAGAAGATCAAGTCAGGAAGTGACGAAGTATTCAACTCCGGCATTTCTCTTTTACCTTTATTTCTAAATTTACTCATAATCTAATCAATACTGTTTTGGTTCAGCCTCAGAAATCTTTGATGCGTACATACCTCTTGCGTATAACTGTTGATCCTCTGTACAATCCTTATAACTCTTACGGAATGTAGCTTTACACCATTCATCACGCAATTCATTATAAGCTTTTGTCAGTTCATTCTGAACCTGGAAATAAGTCTCATATTCTGTAGAACGGTCAGTCTGCAACGATATAATGTGCTTGACCGTTGTAATCACAGTTCCGAACCCTGGAATATCATACTCTTCTTTAACCGGGAAGTTATCTTTATCCTCTGGATTGGCAATAAATTCCTTGGCTAAATCTTTGAGCTGATCAATCTCTATCAACTCGCCGCGGCATAGTACTTCGTTGTTTTTGTTAACCAAAACAACCATTACGTTACGCTCTTTAGCCTTGATTTCCTCTTCTTGCGCATTTGGGTCCCATTCCGGCAGACGACGTGACAAACCGGTATCGGTATCCATAGATGTGGTCACAAGGAAGAAGATCAACAGGATAAAAGAGATATCCGCTGTTGACGAAGAGTTCATCTGTGGTACTTTTCTATTTGTTTTTGCCATAAGATACTCTTCAAATATGATTCTTACTTCTTAATTTTTGCTTTGAAAACACCAATCATTGACAAGAGTGCACTAAGAATAGCAACTATAACAAGAGCATAGATTGAATACAGACAAACGTCTGTAAGTTTCAAAAGAGAAACATTTTCAAAAAGGCTCTGGTCACCAAGACGAATTGGGTCTGTTCCTGCCAAGAAATATGATGCTGCAATTGCTACTGCTGTAAAAAAGAACACAGGTGCAACGAAGCTAATTTTTCTTTCTCCCTTCTTTCTGTATTTCAAGTTCTTTATACCATTGATGATGGCAAAGATAAATACAGAAGCTGTACATATAGCCACCAAAGCATACAACCAGATCAAAAGCAGACCGGTATATTCTGGTGCTGTATATGTATTTCCATTAAAAGTATCCTGCATACCATATCCTACGCAGAAGAACATTACAAGAACTGCTGCTGAAACAAGGAACAGTATTGCCAATACTATGGATGATGCATTATTTTTCTTTTCCATTATTATTGGTAATTATTACTTTTTAAACTTCAAGTTGTACTTCATGATGATATCAAGGAGAGATACTGATGAATCTTCCATATCAGTATTCAAAGCCTCAACCTTGCTAAGAATGTAGTTATAGAACACCTGAAGAACAAGAGCTACAATGATACCGAAGATAGTTGTGATAAGAGCCACCTTCATACCACCTGCTACAACTGTAGGAGAAATATCACCAGCCTTCTGGATATCGTCAAATGCCTGTACCATACCGATCACAGTTCCCAAGAATCCGAGTGATGGAGAAATAGCGATAAACAATGTAATCCAAGAAAGGTTTCTTTCCAAGTTAGAAGCCTGTACGCTACCGTAAGAAACAACTGAACGTTCTACTACGTCAAGACCTTCGTCTATACGCATCAAACCCTGATAGCAGATAGATGCAACAGGACCACGAGTGTTACGGCAGATTGATTTTGCAGCTTCAACATCGCCTGATTCAAGAGCAGCCTGAACATCTTCAAGAAGTTTCTTGCTGTTAACCTCTGACAAGCTGAGGAAGATGATACGCTCAATACAAAGAGCAACACCAAAAATCATAGCTACAGCTACAAGAGCCATAAAGCCGGCACTACCTTCAATAAACTTAATCTTCAAGTTCTTGTGAAGACTTACCTTTTCTTCTTCTACGATAGGAGCTTCTTCAACTACCTCTTCTTCAACTGCTGCTGAATCAACTGCTGCTGAATCTGCAGCAACTTCTTCTGTTGCAGGTGCTACTTCGTCTTGAGCAATCACTGTCTGAGTAAGTCCGAATGCCAGAATACCCATCATTGCAATAGATGCAAATAACTTTTTCATTTCTAGTAATTTTTAATTATTAATTGTTAGTTTATATCTTTTAATTCTCTCTCTCTTTCAAATACTTATTGCGGAAAGACGGGGATTCGAACCCCGGAAACGCTTTTGACGTTTACACGCTTTCCAGGCGTGCCTCTTCAACCACTCGAGCATCTTTCCCTTAAGGCACTTTTATGTACAGTGTCTAAAAACGGGTGCAAATTACAACTTTTTTGTGGAATATCCCTACTTTTTACAAGTTAATTAGCATTTTTTTCTCGCTTTTGTAGATTTTGGCTAAAGTTTTCCCCTTTTACAGCCACAAACAGAGCACAATTACGTTAACTTTGCAGTAGTGAAACTATGTCAAACAAGGTAAACATATCAACTATTTTACGTCCATTCGGATTCATCTACGGAATTATAACCGAGACACGAAACCGAATGTATGATTGTGGCCTTTTCAAAAGCCACCGTTTTGACATACCAGTTATCAGTATTGGAAACATAACAGTTGGCGGAACAGGCAAAACACCTCACACGGAACACCTTATTAAGTTACTAAACAAAGATTATAAGATAGCCGTACTGAGTAGAGGATATGGTAGAAAAAGCAAAGGGTTTGTACAATACACAGAACAGGAAACAGCCGCTACTTTAGGCGATGAGCCGTATCAGATGGCTACTAAATTTCCAACTGTCCAGATAGCTGTTCACAGCAACAGAGCAGAAGGAATAGAACAGCTTTTACAATACAATTCTTACGATGCCATACTATTGGACGATGCCTTTCAACACAGAAGAGTAAAGCCATCTGCAAACATACTTTTGATAGATTACAATCGCAATATTTTAGAAGATTGCATGCTACCTGCAGGCAGATTAAGAGAATGGGCTTACAATAGGAAAAGGGCAGATGTTATAATCATATCAAAATGCCCCGACAATATAACAGAACAAGAGATGATGCTCTTAACAAAGAGACTTATCAATAATGACCAGAAGATATTTTTCACCAAAATCAAATATGGACAAACCTATTTAATTGAGCGCCCAAACACCCTGCTGAACTTAGAGCAGGAAAAAGAGAGCAGTATTTTACTCTTATCGGGAATAGCATCGCCCAAACAGATGCATAGTTACCTTAAGAAGTTCACAAAGAACATCTCTCTGCTGGAATTTGCCGACCATCACTCATTTTCAGACAAGGACATACACAATATAGAGCAGGCTTTTCTAAGTTTAAAAGGAGAAAAAAGATACATAATTACAACAGAAAAAGATGCTGCACGATTAAAATCCATCAATCTGAAAGAAGAGATAAAGTCATCGTTATACATTCTACCCATAGAGATAGAGTTTGTAAAAGATGGCACGCTATTTGACAGATACATAATAGAGCAAATAAAAAACAAACAACAGACAATATGACCGACAACAAAAGAACAGAAATAGCCGAATTGGGTGAATTCGGTTTAATAAATCATTTGACTGCAAATTTAAAATCGGAAAACGATTCTACAGTTTATGGTGTTGGCGATGATGCAGCAGTATTGGACTACAAAGAGAAAGAGATTTTGGTAACCACCGATATGCTTATGGAAGGGGTTCACTTTGATTTGACATACGTTCCTATGAAACATTTGGGTTACAAAGCTGCCATTGTAAACATTTCCGATATATATGCAATGAACGGCACCCCAAAACAGATGACCGTATCTATTGCATTAAGCAAAAGATTTTCTGTTCAGGATTTAGAAGAATTTTATGCCGGTTTAGAATTAGCCTGCAAAAAACATAATGTAGATTTAATTGGTGGCGACACTACATCCTCTCTAACCGGTTTGGCAATAAGCATCACCTGTTTGGGCGAATGTGAAAAAGGTAAGGCAGTATATAGAAAAAATGCCGGTCAGAACGATTTGATTTGTGTTACAGGAAATTTAGGTGCTGCATACATGGGTTTGCAGTTGCTGGAACGCGAGAAGGCCGTATTCAATTCAACAGAACAAGACAGCAACACCCCGTTTGCTCCCGACTTTTCAGGAAAGGAGTATCTGTTGGAGCGTCAGTTAAAGCCTGAAGCACGCAAGGATATTATCGAAGAGCTTAAAAGAGCTGGAGTAACACCTACATCCATGATAGACATATCAGACGGACTCTCATCTGAATTACTACACCTGTGCAAACAGAGCGGTACAGGTTGCAGCATATTCCAGGAACGTATCCCTATAGATTACCAGACTGCACTTGCTGCAGAAGAGTTCAATATGGATGTATATACATGCGCTCTGAATGGTGGCGAAGATTACGAATTACTTTTCACTGTTCCGTTGACAGACCACGACAAAATAATCAAGATGAAAGATGTAAAACTGATAGGACACATGACACGCCCTGAATTAGGGTTACATCTTATAACCAAATCGGGACAGGAGATAGAATTAAAAGCACAAGGCTGGAGTTCAAACCTATAAATAAAACAGGAGGTCCCGCAAAAAAACGCAGGACCTCCTGTTTTATAATCTATCCGATAAGCTCAGATAGCTTTTTCAATATTCCATACAAAAGCACGCAATCCCAACTTTTCAGTTGCTATATCCATCTGATGCAACCTTTCAAGTAACAGATCCACCACACTGTCTTCAACAATGGTTATTATACCGGAACACATTGATGGCCAGGCGTGATTACCATAGTGAGGATCTCCATTTACTGATCCCCTGCCCTGCAACTGCTCTATCATAGAGAAACCACGACAGTTAAGGTGAGTCAATAAATCTACTACACGCTCTTTATATGCTTGATCAAAAGCTATAAATACCGACTTCATATTATATTTCTTTACTATTCGTTACTATTTCAATATCATTTTCTGATATACTGATCCTTATTCTCTGCCCAATATTCCAGCAGTTGCAATCTTGCTCTGTGTTTTCTACGCTGACGTTTCAAACCAGCACCATTAAACATACAGTACAGAACAGGCACTACCAACAATGTCATAAAGGTTGAAATGGCAAGACCACCTATTACAGAGATTCCCAGAGGACGCCACATAGCTGCACCCTGACCCTGGCTTACTGCCATTGGAATCATACCCAGAATTGTAGTCAGTGTGGTCATCAATACAGGACGCAGACGGCTCTTGGCTGCAGACACAGTAGCCTGAATGGCAGACTGTCCGCGCTCACGACACAAACCTGTATAATCCACAAGCACTATACCATTCTTTACAACAATACCTATCAACATAATAGCACCCATAAAGCTCATCACATTAAGCGATGTTCCGGTAAGACCAAGTGCAAGCAGAACACCGGAAATAGCAAATGGCACAGAGAACATTATAATGAATGGCAATGACAACGATTCAAACTGTGCAGCCATAACAATGAACACCAGCAAAATAATGAGCAATGCCAACATACCTAAATCGGCAAATGACTCCTGTTGCTCTTCGTAATCACCGGCTATCTGAATTGTTACGCCATCAGGCAGATCCAGTTCCTTAATAGCAGCTTTACCTGCATCTACAACTTCACTCAATACTGCATCACCGGAAACCACGCATGTAACAGTATTAACACGCTGTCTGTCCTTACGTTCAATTGAAGGAGGAGTAAAGCGTTCCACCACTCTACCAACATCCTTTACACGTACAGATTTTCCGGATGAACCATACAAAAGGATATTTTCTATATCTTCCAAATCTGTTCTGAATTCAGGAGCATAACGCACACGAATATTGTACTCTTCACCATCTTCTCTATAATAAGATGCAGTAGAACCATACACTCTATTACGCATAAATGTAGCTGCAGTTGTAAGATTCAAACCATTTTGAGCTAATTTATCGCGATCAAATTCCACTTGATATTCAGGCTGATATTTTTCACGACTTACGTACGCTTCGCCCACACCCTTCACATTCTTCATCTTTGCCATAAATTCATTGGCAATTCTATCGGTCTCATCAAGATTGTAACCATAGATCTCAAACTGAGCAGACGATTGACCACCCATACCTCCGCCACCGGTGCTCAACATAAATCGTTCCACTTCCGGACGTGCGGTCAAATCGGCACGCATCTCTGTAACAATATCACTAATAGTCTTTTCACGTTTGTCAAAATCCACCAAAGTGATGTTGAACGATATAATGTGAGTACCATTTGACTGCATAGCTGCAAAGGTATTGTCTTCATCGGCAGCGCCAACACGATAGTTGCAAACCAACATTTCATCCTTGTATCTCTCCATCCAGAGTTCCGACAGTTCCGAAGCCATTTCGCGGGAACGTTCTGTATTGGTATTCATAGGCATATAGAGAGTACCAGTTATACGTCCATTATCGTCAGATGGGAAGAACTCTGTTTTCAGTGAAGGAACCATCACCATAGATGCCACAAACACCAGCATGCTTATAGTCATCACACTCTTTCTGTGACGAACACACCAGTTAATCAGACGAGCATACTGAACGTCTAATTTATTCAACATATTCAGGAAAGGATCATAAAGAATATGATGCAGTTTACTCTGTTTCTTTTCCAACTTCAACATCTGCGAACAGAGCATAGGTGTAAGAGACAATGCAGCGACAGTTGATACCACCATAATGATACACATCATCCAGCCCAACTCTTTAAACATCACACCAGTCATACCGGAAATCATAGTAAGCGGGAAGAATACAGCAAGCATTGTCAGTGTTGATGCTATTACAGAGATCGCAACCTCGTTTGTTGCATGGATTGCAGCTTGCTTAGGAGCCGCACCACGTTCAATATGTGTAGTAACATTCTCCAGCACCACAATAGCATCGTCCACGACCATACCAATAGCTATAGTCAAAGTACTCAGTGATATAATATTCAATGTGCCATCAGTCAATGCCAAATATATAAATGATGCAATCAATGACAATGGGATTGTAATACCTACCACCACAGTTGCACGCCAGCGGCCTGTAAAGATATACACTACCAGAACCACAAACAGCAAAGCATACAGGATAGTCTCTGCCAATGATTTAATGGTATTGATGATATCCTTTGAACCATCTACAATCACACCTATGTTAACATCGGCTGGCAATGTCTCCTGCAATTGAGGCAACATAGCCTTTACCTTTTTACAGATTTCCACAGTGTTAGCACCGGTCTGCTTCTGAATAGTCATCATAGCACCCTGACGACCATTTGTATATGTCTCCTGAGCGCGTTCCTGAGTAGTATCAACAATACGGGCAACATCCCTCAGATAGACAGTTTTACCATCTACCGCTGTTAAAACCAGATTATTCATTTCCATAGGATCGGAAAATTCACCCTCTACACGCAAAGCAAAACTTTCACTACCTACATCAATATTACCACCCGGTATATTTCTATTCTCATTACTGATAAGCGAACTGATACTTTCTACTGTCAAATTATATGCTTCAAGTTTTGCCGGATCGCAATAGACATAGATCTCACGTTTTGGAGCACCTGCCACCGACACAGTACCCACACCCGGAATTCTTGCCAACGGATTGACAACATTTTCATCCAACAGCTTATAAAGCGCCGCCTGACTTTCGTCTGCCTGAACCGACAACAGCATAATAGGCATCATACTGGTATCGAACTTGAATATGGTTGGTGTACCTACTCCATCAGGCAATGCAGTAGATATCATATTCAATTTATCGCGGACATCGTTCGTCAAATCATCTATATCGTGACCAAATTCAAATTCCAATGTTACTACAGAAACATTTTCAGACGATTTAGATGTTATATGCTTTATATAACTACAACTGTTCAAGGTACTTTCCAAAGGCCTTGTAACGTTGTTTTCAATATCTGAAGCACTTGCGCCGGAGTAGTATGTAAATACCATGATGGTATTCGATTCAATATCCGGCAGTTGGTCTATCGGCAGTTTTGTAAATGAAAACAGACCGAAGACTACGATAGCCAAGAAACACAAGGCTGTCATTATAGGTCTTTTGACCGCTCCTTCGTATAGACTCATCGTTTCTCGCTATTTATTTTTCAACAATCACTTCAACACCATCTGACAGATGTGCCTGTCCTGCAACTACAATCTGAGCATTGTCTTCAACACCCGATAGAAGTTCGTATTTATCGCCCAAACGCTGACCTAACTGCACCGGCTGGAACCACACTTTACCATCTCTGTAAACATATACAAAACGTTCTCCTGAACCTGCACGTTTAACTATGGCAACATCCGGCACAACTACGTGCTGTTCTGTACCCAAATTTACAGTTGCACGAGCAAACATACCCGGACGTATCTTCTTTTCGGTGTTTGCTACAGATACTTCTACAGCAAATGTATGTGACATTGGATCTATTGTAGGATAAATCAAAGATACTGTACCTTCAAACTGTTCACCCGGATAAGCATCGGCTTCAATCATAACCTTATTACCCTTCTTGATACGTGCAAAATATATCTCCGACACGTTAATAGTAAGTTTTACAGGTGCTATTTTCTGCACTACAAGCACAGCCTGACCGCTATATAAATCGCCATCATCGTAGTTTCTTGCAGTAACCACACCATCTATAGGACTAAGCAACTGAGT
>JAFYMP010000017.1 GCA_017556585.1 Bacteroidaceae bacterium | reverse complement strand
TTTAAACATTATGAAAAGATTAACAAAAAGAGAAGAGGTTATTATGGACTTCTTTTGGAAGAATGGTAAAATGACAGTGAATGCAATTTTGGCACAACTGCCGGAACCAAAGCTACATGTTAATACCATTTCTACTCAGGTGCGTCTTCTTGAAAAGGCTGGTTTCTTGTCGCATGAAAAGAAAGGAAAGGGTTATGTATATTATCCAATTATCAGCAGTGAAGAGTATAGCAAGACCTTTATTGGCAAATTGGTTTCTCAGTGCTTAGAAGGCTCTTATATCAATGCTGTATCTGCATTATTAAAAGATGACAAAATAAGTATTGATGCACTTAAAGAACTTATAAATCGTATAGAACAGGAGGGTTAAATAACAAGCTAATATTAAATGGTGGCATGCGTGGACTTTGGCAGTCTGCTTTAATGTGGTAGAAAAGTAAAAAATAGACAAAATCAAAAAATGTAGTTTGTGTCTAACTAATTTTTATAGATAATATTTTGATATGTTGATAAAAATATCTTATTTTGCAAGGAGTATTAATAAATTAGTATGTTGTATGAATAAACACATTCGTTTTTTTGTTCTATGTGTGCTGCTTATAGCACCGCAAGCTCTTTTAGTGGCGCAGACATTTGGACCCCGAATATTATCTATGAAGGATGTAGTAGGGTTGGCACAAGAGAATTCTATTTCGGCAATGACCAATAGGAATATGTTTTTATCTTCTTATTGGAGTTATCGTTCTTACAAAGCAGAGCTACTGCCTTCGTTGAATTTAAGTGGTAATCTGGCTAATTTTAACCGTTCTTTAGTGGCGCTTCAAGATTATAATACGGGTGCTATTAGCTATAGAACCAATTACAATCTGACTAATGAAATGACTATGTTTGTTAGCCAGAATATTCCGTTTACCGGTGGTACGCTTTCTCTATCTACAGCTATGTCCCGTTTGGACCAATATAGTCCTACGCGTCTTACCACCTACTATGCGCAGCCTGTATATCTTTCATATATTCAGTCTTTATGGGGGTATAACCGTTTTAAGTGGAGCAGGCAGATAGAGCCTAAGAACTATGAAGTTGCCAAACGTGAATATATTGAGAATATGGAGCAGGTGGCACAGAATGCTGTAATGTATTTTTGGAACTATGCTTCTGAAAAAGAGAATTATGAAAGGGCATTGACCAGTTTTGATGAGAGTAAACGGCTGTATGCTGCGGCTCAGACTCGTTTTAACATGGGTACTATTTCTAAAGATAATCTGTTGCAGCTGGAACTGAAGATGCTAAATGATTCTCTCTCTATAAGCAGTCGTGAAGTAAGTTTGAAATCTGCTTTAAACAGACTGTGTTCTTATATAGGTTATCAAGAAGATACGGAACTTACTTTGACTATAGATTATAATATCCCGCATATTTCATTGGTTTATGAAGAGGTGCTGGAGCGTGCCATGCAGAATTCGTCGTTCAGCATTAATCAGGAGATTCAGTCTTTGCAGGCAGACCAGAGTGTTGCGCAAGCAAAAGCCAACAGGGGTCTTTCGGCGTCCATAAATGCACGTTTTGGTATGTCAGGTTCTGCAGAAAGAATGAACGAAACGTTTGTGGCACTGCAAGATCAAGAGGTGGTGGGAGTATCTTTAAATATTCCTATAGTGGATTGGGGTTTGGGCAAGGGACGTGTTAAGATGGCACAGGCTCAGGCAGAGACCACAAAAAGCCGTTTGGAACAGAATATGATTGATTATCGTCAGGATTTGATGACTCAGGTAATGCAGTTTAATAACCAGTATCACCAATGTGAAATTTCCAGAAAGGCTGCCGAACTGGCAGATGAAACTTATAATCTGGCTCTTAGGAACTTTGGTCAGGGAAATATGAGTGTTACTAATCTGAATCAGCTGAAGAATGAACGCGATAATGCATATAGTCAGTATATTAGTAATGTGGCATCGTTCTGGAGTAGTTATTTTGGTATCAGAAAGACTACGTTGTATGATTATATTACCAATACTGATATTAGTGCTGAATTTGATAAACTTGTAAAGTAACTTTATTAATATGAACTATATGAATTTGAAGAATTTGACTCTCCTGTTTTTTATGGCATTTTTGGGTTTGTCCTTAACGGGGTGTAATGCCAAAAAAGAGAACACAACCCAAGAGGAGATGGCTCGTGGTAGCTATTCTGTAGAGAAAAATCAGGTTACGGTAGTACCATTGGAACGCAAAACTTTTAGCAAGCAGCTTATTTGCAATGGTAAATTGGAGGCTTATAGCAAGGTTAATTTGCAGTTTGCAGCACAAGGTGTAGTGGCTGGTGTGAATGTTACTGAGGGAGCGTATGTTAAGAAGGGGGCTGTGATGGCTTATTTGAATAAGGAACAGGCTCAACGTCAGTTGGAACAGGCTGAACTCTCATTTGACAAGGCAGAACTGAATCTGGCAGACAGACTGTTGGATTATGGTTATGCGCTATCCGATACAGCCTCTATTCCGGCAGAACAGAAACGTGTTATCTATATCAATACCGGTTTTCTGGATGCCAAAATGGCTCTGGAAAATGCTGAATATACCTACAGAAATTCCGAACTGAAGGCTCCGTTTGCAGGTAAGGTGGCAAATTTGAAGGGTAGAGAATTTGAACAGGCAGGTCAGTTCTGTACTTTGATAGACGATAGTAAATATTATGTTCGTTTTAGTGTGCTGGAAACGGAATATTCTTTTGTGTCGGTAGGTCAGGCTATTAAAGTTTCTCCTTTTGCCGATGCGTCGGTAGTGGTAGAAGGTAAGGTGGTTTCTATAAATCCTACGGTTGACAGTAGAGGTCAGATAGCGGTTACTGCCGTTATACAGGGTGGTACAGGTCTGATAGATGGTATGAATGTCAGGGTTATGGTAGAGAATAGCATACCGGACCAATTGGTTGTACCAAAGAGTGCGGTGGTTATTCGCGATAATTTAGAGGTGTTGTTCCGTTATGTGGACGGACGTAGCCTATGGACTTACGTTAATGTGCTTATGTCTAATACAGAGTATCATGTGATAGAAGCAAATTCAGATCGTGGTGCATCTATAGAGGTAGGCGATTTGATAGTTACTTCCGGTAACTTGAACTTGGGCGATGATACTCCAATAGAAATAGCAGAATAGTAATATTATGTTTAAGGGGTTAATTCATAGGCCTATAGCGGTTATAATGACTTTGGTGGCCATTATGATTTTGGGTGTGGCTGCCATACGTTTGCTACCGGTATCGTTAGTGCCCGATATTGATGTTCCGCATATTACGGTTCAGGTGACATCGCCCGACAAATCGGCAAGAGAACTGAATGAAACTATGGTAGCACCTCTACATTCGCAGTTGGTGCAGATTCCAAATCTGGAGAATATAACAAGTACTACAAAAGATGGAAGTGGTATTATAGAACTTACTTTTAAGTATGGTGCCGATGCCGATTATATTTTTATAGATGTTAATGAACGTGTGGATAGAGCTATGGCTTCTTGGCCACAAGGAGAAGAACGTCCGCTTATAGCCCGTGCCAGCGCTACGGATATTCCTGCTTTTTTTGTGAATATTACTTTGAAAGAAGAATCAAAGAACAGGAATTTTCTTGAGATGAGTGATTTTGTAAGGCAGGTTATAGTTCGCAGGTTTGAACAACTGTCAGAAATTGCCATGGTGGATGTTTCCGGACAGATGTTCTCCCAACTGTTGGTTATTCCTGATATGGAGAAACTTAGGTCCTTAGGTATAGATGAAAATACTTTAACATCTGCTATTCAGAATTCTAACATTCGTTTGGGTAGTCTCTCTATACGCGACGGTGAATATCGTTTTGATGTTCGTTTTGAATCTGCTATTCTGAGCAAACAGGATGTGGAAGATGTTTATCTGAAGATTAATGACAGGGTTTTCCAAATTAAAGATTTGGCTAAGG
Source organism: Bacteroidaceae bacterium (assembly GCA_017556585.1). Lineage (GTDB taxonomy): Bacteria > Bacteroidota > Bacteroidia > Bacteroidales > Bacteroidaceae > Colenecus. The sequence continues at coordinate 30,440 of JAFYMP010000017.1, read as the reverse complement.
TACGTGAAGAGCCGCAAGTAATGAAAGGTATGACTACTTCTGACGGCAAACAGGCAGTGACTCTTGCGGTTATTAAGCGTTCCGATGCCCGTATGGCAGAACTTAAGCATAATGTAGATAGACTGATGAAGTCTTTAGAAGAGGATTATCCCGATATGGAGTTTGTGATAACCAGAGACCAAACCGAATTGTTGGATTATTCTATTAATAATATGGTGCAGAATTTGGTGTTTGGTGCGCTGTTTGCCTGTATTATTATCTTCTTCTTTATGCAGGATTTTCGTTCTCCGTTGTTGGTGGTGGTTACTATTCCTACGGCATTGGTTCTATCTTTCCTGTTCTTCTATGTGTTTAAAATATCTATCAATATTATATCGTTATCCGGTTTGGTGCTGGGACTTGGTATGATGGTGGATAACTCTATCATCACTATAGATAATATTACGCAGAGATGGCAAAAAGGTGAATCTTTAGATGTGGCCTGTGTAAAGGGTACTCAAGAGGTGTTTGCCCCTATGCTCAGTTCGGTGCTTACCACTTGTGCTATTTTTATTCCGCTTATCTTTCTGAATGGTATTGCAGGCGCTCTGTTCTACGACGAAGCTATGGCTGTGGCTATTACTCTGTTCTCTGCATTGATAGTTTCTGTTCTGCTTATTCCGGTGCTTTACTATAGGATTTACAGAAAACAGACCTGTTTTACTCCGAATGCTTTTATAGAACGTCTGGGTGTGAATAAGATTGATACAGTTTATGAACGCGGACTTAAATGGTTTTTCCGCCACAGAGGTGTAATGTGGTCTATTTTTGGTGGTTCGCTGTTGCTGATAGGTTTGCTGTTTGTTAAGTTAGATAAGCAGAAACTGCCAGATATGTCGCATACAGATATGCTGGTAAATATTGAATGGAACGAACGTATTACGCCCGAAAGAATGGATGAAAGGTGTGTGCAGATAATAAGCAGTTGCGCTGATAGTGTGGAGCAGTATTCTGTTTTGGCTGGAGCTCAGCAGTTTGTATTGTCACATACTAAAGAGATGTCGCTTTCTGAGAGTCTTATTTATGTTAAGGCGGCTTCTGTGGAAGAACTGGAACGGCTGGAAGATTCTATCTCTGAATATCTGCGTAAGGAGTGGCCGGAATCGGTGTTTTCTTTCCATACGTCGGGTAATGTGTTCGAAATGATCTTTGCTGAACAGGAACCGCAGTTGGTGGCTTGCTTGAAACGTAATGATGGCAAGACTGCAGATCCGGAACAGCTAAATGAACTGCTGGCAGAAATCAGGGCGGTTCTTCCGGGTGTTGATGTGCAACCTGCAGAATGGAATGAATATATTGAACTGATAGCCGATCCGGAACGTTTGGTTATGTATGATGTGGATTATTCCAACATTCTCTCTTATCTGCGTAATTCAATGAATGAAAACGAAGTGTTGCGCGTAAATAAGGGTAATGTATCTATGCCGGTTATGATAGGTGTAGGCGAAAAAGAGGCTAAAGACTTGGTACAAGGTGTATATATAGATTCGTATCGTGGTGGTAGTGTCCCGCTGGAACTGCTGCTGAAGGAGACCAGAAACCGAGATCTTAAAACTATTACTATGGGTGCCGAAGGTGAATATTATCCGTTGGTGCTTGATATAGAGGCTGGTAAGGTGAAACAGGTAATGGATGTTATAAGGAAGACAGTGAAAGATGGCAATACTTTCCAGGTAGATTTCAAGGGTTCTTATTTTACTAACAGACAGATGATAGAGGAACTCTGTCTGGTTCTTGTTATCTCTATTCTGTTGCTCTTCTTTATTCTGGCAGCTCAATTTGAATCTTTGTTGCAACCGTTTATTATCCTATCGGAACTTATCATTGATATTTTTGCCGCTATGTTGGTGCTGTGGATTTGTGGTGTCAGCCTGAACCTGATGTCTATGATTGGTATTGTAGTGATGTGTGGTATTGTTATTAACGACTCTATTCTTAAGGTGGATACTATTAACCGTCTGCGCAAAGATGGAATGGGGTTGAAGCATGCTATTATGGAGGCTGGAGGCAGACGCTTAAAGTCTATCCTTATGACATCGCTTACTACCATACTTGCCATTGCTCCGTTCTTGGTTCGTGGTGATATGGGTAGCGATTTGCAATATCCGCTTTCACTGGCTTTGATAGCCGGTATGGTGGCAGGTACTTTGGTGAGTGTGTTCTTTATTCCTTTGGCATATTATGTCATTTATAAAAATACTGAAAAGAGATAGCTTTGGAACAAAATACAAATAATACTTGGAAAATATCATCGTTTTCGGTTATTCTGATAATGATTGTACTGATGATAGTGGGAGCGGTTACGTTACCACTGCTGAATGTGCAGTATCATCCTACTACGGGAACAAATAATGTAACTGTAAGTTTTAGCTACATGGCCTCTGCCCGTGTGGTGGAGAATGAAGTTACGTCGTTGGTAGAGGGAGCTATGAATACATTATCGGGCGTAAGCGATACCAGAGCGGTATCTTACAATGGTGGTGGTTATGTATCTATCACCTTTAAAAAGGGTACCGATATAGAGACTGCCAGATTTGATGTCTCTACCCGTTTAAGACAGATTAGAGATAGGTTGCCACAGGGAGTTTACCCCTCTGTAGGCGGTTCTATTTCCGGACGAAACAACTCTACTACAGACGTGCTTTCATATACTGTGAATGCCGATATGCCGGCACAACAGATTCTGGAGTATGTGGAGAAGAATATTGTTACACCTATTTCGCGTGTGGATGGTGTGGAAAAGGTTACTACATCGGGGGCTATGCCTTTTGAATGGGTGCTTACCTTCAATCCTAACTCTTTGCGTGCCGCAGGGCTTTCTCCGGGCGATTTGAGTGCTGCTTTTAACAACTATTTCAATAATAGTATTGTGGGAACTCAGGTGCTGGACGATCGTTTGATGTTGGTGCGTCTGACTACTACCGATTTGCAGGGTGAACTGGAACGTATTCCTGTAAAAATGGTGAATGATCGTCTTTACTATATGGGCGATTTCGCTAAGGTTACTTATCAAGAGCAGTTGCCATACTCTTATGACCGAATAAACGGACTGAATACTATTGATATTCGTGTGATGGGGCAGGAGGGTATCAATATTTTGAATGTGTCTGATGCTGTTAAACTGAAGATGGAGGAACTGAAAGAGAAGTTTCCTGCCAATTTTGCTATTGAACAGACTTACGATGCATCGGTTTCATTGAAATCGGAAATCAACAGAATTCTTTTCAGGGCATTGCTCTCTTTGATTATACTGCTGGCTTTTGTCTTTGCAGTGAGCAGAAGTTTTAGGTATCTGTTTGTAATGTCATTGACTATTGTTGCAAATCTGTTGTCGGCAGTTATTTTCTATAATCTGTTCGATATCCAGATAGAACTGTACTCTATGGCGGGTATTACAGTGTCGTTGGGTATTATTATTGATACTGCCATTGTTATAGCAGACCACTATTCATACTATGGTAACAGAAAGGTGGTGCTATCTATAATTGGTGCCTTATTTACTACCATAGCTGCGCTAATGGTGGTGTTCTTCCTACCTGAGAGTGCGCGTGCAAATCTTACAAACTTTGTTTGGGTTATAGTAATAAACCTTACCATATCTATGTTTGTGGCATTTCTCTTTGTGCCGGCTTTGCTTGATAAGATTCCGCTAAATGCAAAGGGTGTTGTAAAGAGTAGCTTTAAACGTCGTAGAAGGTTGATTAAACAGACTGAACGTTACACCAATATGGTTTTATGGGGCAGAAAGCACAGATGGGTGTTTGTTCTGCTCATTCTGTTGGGTTTTGGTATCCCTATTCAGTTATTGCCTTCTAAGGTGGTGCATAAAGATATGGCACTGAAAGATGTGAGTTACACTTATTATCCGGAAGAGGCATACAAAGGTGGTTTGGTGGGGTTGTATAATTCTACTATAGGTGGTAAATGGTATCAGCAGAACAAACTGTTCTTTGAATATCCGTTGGGTGGTGCATTGAATATATTTATGAAGGCCAGAAGCGGAAGTTCGGGCTTTAATCGTAATGAGACGCCGGAAGTGGTGTTGAGTATTTATGCAAATATGACAGAAGGTTGTACTGTACAGCAGCTGAACGATATTGTGGTGGAGATGGAAAACTGGTTAAGTCAGTTTGATGAAATTAGTACTTTCAGAACGTCACTATCCGGTACATCAGGACGTATAGAGGTGCATTTTAAAGATGAATATGAACATACCTCTTTCCCTTACGAACTAAAGAGTGCCGCTTGGAAAAAGGCTTGTGGATATGGTGGCGCCACTTGGACTATTCCGGCACTCGATTCAAATGATAATTATCTGAGTAACAGTGTTTATCGTACGTCGTGGAGTAATTCCCTTACTCTAAGAGGTTATAACTACGATATGCTTTACCGTTATGCAGAAGATTTGATTGATTCTTTAAAAGCAAATAAACGTGTCTCCGATGCCGGTTTTTCTGCCGGATATAATTCTTTTGTGGCGAATGAATTCAGCCTGAAATACGATAGGGAGAAGATAGTTTCAAATGGTTTGAATCTGTATCGCTACTATTCATTTTTGGGTGAACAATTGTATAATAGTAACATAGGTTCGGTATTTGATGGTACAGAAAATACTCCTGTTCGTCTTATATCGGCAGAACGTGATTATTTCGATTTGTGGCATATCAGGAATGATATGGTGGATATAGACAGCGTAAAGACCAGACTGAACGATATAGGCAGTATAACTAAGCGTAGAACGGGTTTGGATATAGAAAGGGTGAATCAGGAGTACGTAATCTCTGTGGGCTATGAATTTATAGGTTCTTGGGAACTGCGTGGCGCTATGGAGAGATATCATGTGGACCGTTTGAACCAAACGCTTCCCATGGGTTACAGCGTAGATGGTGAATCGTATGGCTTTGGTATGGATACTCAGAAACAGTGGACTATTCTGGTGCTGGTTATTATTGCTGTTATTTTCTTAATTTGTTCTATTCTGTTTGAATCGTTTAAACAGCCGTTTGCCATTATTATGATGATTCCTGTAAGTTTTATAGGTATGTTGCTGGTATATCCTATCTGCAAATCGGATTTTGGGCAAGGCGGATTTGCTGCTATGGTTATGCTTTCGGGTATTGTGGTTAATGCGGGTATTTACATCACTACAGAATATCGTACTGTGTGCGGGGCAGTTGGAAAAGCCGGTGTTCCAATTTATGTGAAGGCTTATAACAGAAAGATAGTTCCTACCTTGCTTACTATTCTTAGTACTGTGTTGGGATTGATTCCTTTCTTGTTTGATGGTAAAAGTGATCCGTTCTTGTTCTCGTTTGCCATTGGTGTAATGGGTGGCATGCTTTTCTCTATTGTTGCCATCTTCATTACTCTTCCCGTCTTCTTTCCCACTAAATCATAACTTTTGCTACTTTTTGTTACATTTGCATCTGAGTAATATAAATATGGTTAAACATATGACTAAAGAAGAACTTAAAGAAAGAATAGCTGATTTGGAATGGGAGGACTTTGAAGCAAAGACTGCTAAAAGTGAATTGCCCAAGGATATTTGGGAAAGTGTCAGTTCTTTCTCCAATTGCTATGGTGGTTGGATAGTTCTTGGTGTGAAGCAAGAGGGTAAAACGTTCTCCATTCAGGGTGTGGATAATATCGAAAAATTGGAGCAAGATTTCTTCAGCACATTAAGGTCGCAGAAATTCAATGCCCAGTTGATTGCTCAACCAAAAAGATATATTATTGATGATAAGAAGATTTTAGCATTCTATATACCTGCATCAAAAATCAAACCCATCTATTACAATGTACCTTCAAATACATATATACGAATGGGAAGCGGTGACCAGCAAGCAACAGAAGCGGAAATTAACGCAATGTTCCGCGACCAATCATTTGGAATAAAGACAGAACAGTTTATTCCTACGAGCAATTTTGATATGGTCAACAGTGCTTCATTGAAGTCATATAGAAGCTATGTGAAAGCGTATAATCCAGATCGTGCATATCCCGAATTGGATGATGCTTCGTTCTGCAATAAGATTAAATTTTTGAACGATAATGGTGAAATTTCCTATTCGTGTCTCTTGATGTTTGGTAAAGGAGAGTATGTCCAGCAATTTGTACCCACCTTTGCATTAAGTTATCTCGAGATACCCGGCATAGATGTTGCCAGTGCCAATCAGCGTTATACCTATAAATTACCTGAACAGGACAATGTTTGGGAATCGTATTTAATTATTATGAGACGATTGCAGACTGTTGTAAATGTACCATTTGGTAAGATAAATCACCTTGGCGTTGCAGAGCACGATACATCGATGTCTGATATTGTCAGAGAGGCTCTTGTGAATTTCTGCCAGCATGCAGATTTCTTTAGCCCTCTTAGGTCTTCGATACATGTATTCATGAATCGCATAGAGTTCTTGAATGCAGGAAGTTTTCCGGTAGCATTAAACAAGATGGTTGGCAAGTTCTTCTCTATGGCAAGAAATCCGGGTATCTCAAAAATGTTCCGTTGGGCAGATTTGTGTGAGAACGAAGGTTTTGGTCTGGATGAATTGCTATCGTGGCAAAAGATTACCAACTCCAAGGTTGAGATCGAAAGTGAAAGAGAATTTTCGAGAGTAATTTTATATCTCCCTGAAAATGGCGCGAATCTTGGCGCGAATGAGGCTCAAACCGCACAGGGTGGCGCGAATCTTGGCGCGAATGAGGCTCAAACCGCACAGGGTGGCGCGAATCTTGGCCCGAACAAGCAACGCATATTACATGCAATTCAGATTGACAATACACTGTCTGTCCTTAAACTTCAAGTCTTGACCAATATTCCACTACGAACCTTACAACGCGAAGTAAATGAACTGATTGCACTTGGGGTGCTCGAAAAAGGAGGAACAAGAAAAAATATTATTTGGACTATAAAGAATATAAATAAGTTATCTTTACAAGACCTGTGATATGAGAAAAAAAGTATTAAATATAGCAGTTATGATAACTGAATAAACAAAAGAGGGGTTCGCTTGTGAAGTGAACCCCTCTATGTTTATGACTGGTTTAATTATAGTGTGCGGAGAATATCCATTGTGTCGGTTGCAATCATCAGCTCTTCATCGGTAGGAAGAACTACAACCTTTACTTTGGATTCTTTTGTAGATATGATGCCGTCTTTACCAAACATTACTTCTGCATTTATCTTCTTGTCTATGTTGATTCCCAGGAATTCCAAACCTTCACATACAGATTCGCGTATTTCGTGACGGTTTTCACCTACGCCACCTGTGAATATCACTACATCTACACCACCCATAGCAGCAGCGTATGCACCAATATATTTCTTAATGCTGTAGGAATACATCTGTTTTGCCAATTCTGCGCGTTTGTTACCATCTGCAACGGCAGCGGATACTTCGCGCATATCGGATGATACTCCTGATATGCCTAACAGACCTGATTGTTTGTTCAGCAGGTTGGAAACGCCTGTTGGGGTTAATCCCTCTTTTTCCATAATGAATGTAACTGCACCGGCGTCTATATTACCGCTACGTGTACCCATCATTATACCGTCTAACGGAGTCAATCCCATTGTGGTGTCTATGCTCTTGCCGTCTTTAACGGCTGTTATTGAACCTCCGTTACCTATGTGGCAGGTGATAATCTTGCTACCTTCTGCCTTGATTCCTAAGTATTCGCAGATTTTTGATGATACATATCGGTGTGATGTGCCGTGGAAACCATATTTGCGTACTCCGTACTTTTCATACAGCTGGTATGGTATTGCATACAGATAAGCATAATCAGGCATGGTCTGGTGGAATGCGGTATCGAATACACCCACCTGTGGTATGTTTGGCAGGAGTTCCTGTACTGCGTTTACACCTTTCAGGTTTGCAGGATTGTGCAATGGAGCCAGATCGTTACATGCTGCAAATGCTTCCAATACATCTTTGGTAAGCAGTACGCTCTGATTGAATCGTTCGCCTCCGTGTACCATTCTATGACCTACAGCGTCTAATTCGTCAAGTGATTTTAGCGCACCTACCTTTGGATTTGTAAGCATCTCAAAGATAAACTTAACACCACATGTGTGTTCCGGAATATCCTTTTCTACTATCTCCTTTTCTCCGTCAGGAGTGGTGAACTTAAGGAATGAACCTTTCATTCCAATCTTTTCTATACCTCCCTGTGCTGTCACTTCATTGGCATTCATATCAAATAGTTTGTACTTGATTGATGAACTGCCACAATTCAATACCAATATCTTCATCTTATGTATCTTTTATTTTGCAGCCATTGCCTGATTGGCTGTTACTGCTACCATTTTATAAATATCGTCTATGGAACATCCGCGTGAAAGATCGTTCACCGGACGTGCTATTCCCTGAAGGATAGGGCCTATAGCCTCTGCATTACCCAAACGCTGTACTAACTTATAAGCAATGTTTCCTACTTCTAATGAAGGGAATACCAATACATTGGCTTTACCTGCTATTTCTGAACCCGGAGCTTTGCTTGCACCTACCGATGGAACTATTGCTGCATCGGCCTGTAGCTCTCCGTCAATCTTCAGCTCTGGAGCAAGTTCTTTTGCCAACTGCAGTGCAGTGGTTACCTTATCTACACATTCGTGTTTTGCCGATCCTTTTGTAGAGAAGCTTGTCAGGGCTACTCGTGGTTCTGCAAAACCGGCAACAGCTTTTGCTGTAACAGCAGAACTTACTGCTATCTGTGCCAACTGAGCTGCATCAGGTACAGGTGTTACTGCACAGTCTGCAAATACCATAATTCCGTTTTCACCGTATTGTGGTGTCTGGGTTATCATAATGAAGGCACCCGATACGCAGCTTATGCCCGGTGCTGTTTTGATTATCTGCAATGCAGGGCGCAATACGTTACCTGTGGTGTTCTGAGCACCTGCCAACTGACCATCGGCATCGCCGTTCTTGATTATAAGACAACCTAAGTAGAGTGGGTCTGTTACCTTCTTTCTGGCCTCTTCTATAGTCATGCCCTTTGATTTGCGGAGTTCAAACAGCAGGTTTGCATACTCTTCGCTCTTTGGGTTGTTTTCAGGGTCTATGATAGTAGCTTTGCTAATGTTCTTTAAACCCCATTCCTCTGTTTTGGATGCTATTTCAGCTGCGTTGCCTATAAGAATAAGGTCTGCAACCTGGTCTGCTAAAAGCATATCGGCAGCTTTCAGAGTTCTTTCTTCTGTTCCTTCCGGAAGTACAATGCGCTGCTTGTTCTGTTTGGCACGCGCAATGATTTGGTTCATCAGTTCCATATATTCTTGTTTTATTTTGTTTTCTGTTAATCGACTGCGAAGTTACAAAACAATTCTGTATCTTGATAGTTTTGTTTGTAATGAAAAAGCTGTATTTTTGCGTTTTAGTAAATATTGATATTATGTTTAGAAAATTATCTATAAAATTGTCAAAGACGTGGGCTGTAATGCTTAGTGTTATATCTGCATTGATTATTACAGGCTGTTCCAGAAAAAACTATCCTCAACCTACCGATTCGTCTCAGGTGGCAGATAAAGATTCATTGGTAAATGAAATGCAGAGGCTGAATCGTATTATTGAATATCGCAGTACGGCGGTTATCTATGGTACTCCGGAGATGATGAAGAAGATGGCAGCAGAAAATGATTCCATCAAGAGACGTATAGATGAACTGGATGATGCTATACGTAAGATAGAAAAAGCTGAACAGAAGAATGGCAACTGATTTGTCTTTGCGGCAGAAACTGCATCTTGAGGTAGAAAGAGCTGTGCAACGCTACGAAGTGATGGAACATAACCTGAAACAGCTGTTTTGGGAATGTACTTTGCGATGTAATCTTAGCTGCTTGCATTGTGGCAGCGATTGTAAACAGTCTGCCGGTGAAAAGGATATGCCTCTGGATAATTTTCTAAAGGTTCTTGATTCCCATCCGTCTAATATAAATCCGTCCGATATTACTGTTATTACCACCGGTGGAGAACCTTTGGTGCGTCCGGATATTCTGGAATGTGGTGCGCAGATAGTAAAGCGTGGTTTTTCCTGGGGGATGGTAAGTAATGGGTTGTTGCTCTCCCAAGATAGACTGAATGCACTTGTAGATACCGGTCTGACAAGCTTTGCAATGAGTTTTGATGGTTTTGAGAACGAACATAACTGGATGCGAGGCAATGACCGTAGTTTTACATACGCCGACCAGGCTGTAGATTATCTGGTGAATATGGATAATAGGTTGGTGTGGGATTTGATTACCTGTGTGAACAGCCGTAATATAGGATATTTGGAAATGTTCAAAGAGTATCTCATAGATAAGGGGGTAAAGAATTGGCGCATATTTACGGTGGTGCCTATGGGGCGTGCTATAGATAATCCGGAACTTATGATTACTGACCGTCAGTATGTGGAACTGATGGATTTTATAGTGCGTACCAAGCAGGAAAACCGTATTCATCTGGATTATGCCTGCGAAGGTTTTTTAGGTAGATACGAAGGGTTGGCACGTACCAAATACTATAACTGTGTAGCAGGTACAGAAGTGGCATCTATACTAAACGATGGTTCTATATCGGGCTGTCTAAGCATAAGAAGCAATTATCATCAGGGTAATATCTATTCCCATGATTTCTGGCAGGTTTGGGAAAATGGTTTTAAGCAGTATAGAAATCGCAAATGGATGAAGCATGGCGAATGTGCCACGTGCGATGCCTGGCGTTACTGCAAAGGTGGTGGTATGCATCTGCGTAACGATGATGGTAGTATAATTTCCTGTAACTACCTGAGAATCAAGAATGGCTGTTTATAAATTCAAAAGCCGATTCGGCGCATCTCTCTCCATCTACAGCTGACGATACTATTCCTCCTGCATAACCGGCTCCTTCGCCACATGGGAAGAGGCCTTCCGTAGTGGTGTGTTGCAGTGTTTCGCTGTTCCTAACTATACGTACAGGCGATGATGTTCTGGTTTCGGCAGCAATAAGTGTGGCTTGCGATGTTAAGAATCCGTGACTGCTGCGCCCAAATACCTGAAATGCCTGTTGCATTCTTTTTACTATAAAGTTTGGCATCCAAAAGTGCAGTGGCGATGATATCAATCCCGGTGTGTATGATGTAGAGGGTAGGTCGTAGCTTAGTTTGCCATTTACAAAATCGGTCATACGTTGTGCAGGGGCGGTTTGGCGCATGTTGCCGGCCAACCAGCAACTGCGTTCCAATTCTTCCTGAAAACGCATCATCAGCAGTGGGTTTTTCATATCGTCATCGTTTTTGGCAATATCCTCTATCCTGGTCTCTACTACCATTCCCGAATTGCTCCATTTTGAGTTTCTGCCCGATGGCGACATACCGTTTACCACAATCTGTTCCGGTCCCGATGCTGCCGGTACTACAAAACCACCAGGACACATACAGAAGCTATATACTCCGCGTCCATCTACCTGAGTTACATAGCTGTATTCGGCTGCAGGCAGGTATTTGCCTCGTCCGTTTTTATTGTGATACTGTAATCGGTCTATCAGTTCCGAAGGGTGTTCCAAACGGGTTCCTACGGCTAACGATTTGGCCTCTATCTCTATGCCGGCTGTGTGCAGATAGCTATATACATCGCGTGCGGAATGTCCTGTGGCTAAGATTACAGGGCCCATAAACTGTTTTTCTGTTCCGTTGTTTACGGCCTCTATGCCTATGGCTCTGTTCTCTTTTATGATGATGCCTGTCATCTTGGTTTCAAAATGGACTTCGCCACCCGATGTTATTATGGTGTTACGCATATTTTCTATCACGCGGGGCAGTTTGTCTGTACCTATATGCGGATGAGCATCGCTCAGTATGGCTGTGCTTGCTCCGTGTTGACAGAATATGTTGAGTATGCGTTCTGTGTTGCCTCTTTTCTTGCTGCGTGTATATAGTTTTCCATCGGAATAGGCTCCTGCTCCACCTTCGCCAAAGCTGTAGTTTGATTCAGGGTTTATTTTGTGTGAACGTGTAATGTCTGCTATATCGGTTTTTCTTTCTCGCACGTTTTTGCCTCGTTCTATAACTATGGGGCGCAAACCGAGTTCTATCAATCGGAGTGCGGCAAAAAGCCCTCCCGGACCTGCTCCCACTACCACTACCGCAGGCTTATGGCTTACATTGGGGTACTCTATTCGGTTGTATTCGTTTTCTGTGGGTTCTTCGTTTATGAATACCCTTACTTTTAGGTTTACAAATATTGTGCGCTGGCGGGCATCGATGCTCTTTTTCAATACTCGTACTGCATTGATGGTCCTTACATCGAATCCGCACTGGCGTGAAACGGTCTCTTTAATTGCCTGTTCGTTGCAGGCAAATTGTGGCTCTGTTCTTAGTTGTATCTCCTGTATCATTGTTTAACCGAATATGTAGCGGAATGCCTCTTCTACTTTTTGTGCCGGCAGGATCTCTATTTTTATCTTTTTCTTTTCAAGACCTGCCATATTGTTTTTGGGGATGATTATCTGTTTGAATCCTAATTTCTCTGCCTCTGATATGCGCTGTTCTATACGGCTTACGGGACGTATCTCGCCCGATAATCCTATTTCGCCTGTCATACAGATGGTGCGGTCTATGGCTATATCGAGACTGCTGGAGAGTATTGCGCTTATTACAGCCAGGTCTATGGCGGGGTCGTTTACCTTCAGTCCGCCGGCTATGTTAAGGAATACGTCTTTCTGTCCCAATTTAAAGCCTACACGTTTTTCAAGTACTGCCAGAAGCATATTCATTCTGCGAATGTCAAAGCCTATGGCAGAACGTTGCGGTGTGCCATAAACGGCTGTGCTGACCAATGCCTGTGCCTCTATAAGGAACGGACGTGCTCCCTCTATAGTGCTGGCTATGGATACTCCGCTCATTCCGCTGTGGTTATCGCTTAGCAGCAGTTCCGATGGGTTTGATACCTCTCGAAGTCCGGATTGTTGCATTTCGTATATTCCCAGTTCTGCTGTACTGCCAAATCTGTTTTTGATAGGGCGCAGAATGCGGTACATATAGTGTTGATCGCCTTCAAACTGTAGTACTGTATCTACTATGTGTTCCAATATCTTAGGACCTGCTATGCTGCCCTCTTTGGTTATGTGACCTATCAGTATGGTAGGGGTGTTGCTCTCTTTTGCATATTTAAGCAGTGATGCGGCACACTCTCTGACCTGTGTTATACTGCCCGGCGAAGAATCGGCATTCTCGGTGGATATGGTCTGTATGGAGTCTATCACTACAATTTCAGGCTGTAACTCTTTTATCTGCCTGTAGATGTTCTCCAATGATGTTTCGCAGAGTATGTTAAGATGCTCTGTTTGCGATATATCTCCTTCCGACAGGCGTTCTGCTCTCAGTTTGATTTGTCGTGCGCTCTCTTCGCCAGATACGTAGAGTATCTTTTTGTTCTTTACCTGCAGGGCTGTTTGCAATATCAAAGTGGATTTGCCTATTCCGGGTTCTCCGCCTAACAGCACTAACGAACCCTTTACTAATCCGCCACCCAGTACGCGATTCAGTTCGGAATCGAACATGTTGTATCTTATCTCTTCGCTACTCTCTATATTAGAAAGTTGTGTGGGCTCTGTATGTAACTGCGCACCAAATGCTTTTTTATGCAGTTCGGCGGGTTTGTCGCTTATCTTCTGCTCTACAAATGTGTTCCATCTGCCACAAGCCGGGCATTTTCCACTCCATTTTGGGGTGTCGTATCCACATTCGGTACATACAAATGCTGTTTTTTCTTTGTTTGTCATAGTATTATTTTTTGTTCAGTTTTATCCAGACTATTACGCCACGAATTGAATTTAGCAGGAAGAACAGTGACTGTATCATCATTATCACTGCGTATTGTTCGCCTCGTATAGTGGCTATTATCCACATGGTGATGGTGGCGCTGTTAAGCAGTAACCATAAGAACCACTGTTCAATAAATGCAAAGGTGAGTACAAACTGTGTTACTATCATTATACCTGTACGTACGGCATCCATTACCGGCAGATTGCCGTTGGTGGTTTGCAGTATCAGGTAGATGACTGCTATAAGTGCTATACTGGATATGGCTGTCAGCAGGCGCTGTTTGTTGTTCATCCATCGTGTTTTGATGGTGGCAGTGCCATCGCCTTGCTGTCTCTTTTTCCATTGGAAGAAACCTATGAACTGCATTGGCAGGTTGTAAAGCAGATAGAGTGCTGCTGAACCGTATATCTCTGCGTGCAGGTAGATGTAGCCGTTCAGTATGGAACCTAAAAAGCCAAAGATGAAGTTCTCCATTCTGCCTTTTGCGCCAAATATTACACATAGTATGCTGCACAGTCCCGCTGCAAAACTTACTATTTCAAAGTTCTGCTTTACTATGCAAGATACTATACTCAGTGTTATAAAACCTGCTATAAGAAACCAGTCCCAAATGCGCTGTGTTTTATTCGACGCAAATCCTTTATCTGTTGCTTTTTCTGCTACCATCTCTTCTGTTCTTTTTTTTCACGCTGTGAAATTACTGCTAAATTTCTCTTTCTGCAAATTTTTAAAAAAATGGGCGGTAGATTTTGTTCTTAGTATGGCTTTCACTATTTTTGCACATTATTATAAATAAGAGTTTGATGATAGTATCGAATTATATAGTTGTTAAGAGTTGGTTGACTACGACCACAATGTCGCTTAATACCCTTAGGGGTTAGGGAGTGTTAATGTGTTTCTACGTGAAACACGTCGGTGTATTCCGACACAAAAGTGAGCGAAATTGTAATTCTTGACAATCAAAAAATATCTATATCAAAGTGAAAGTACTTAAATTCGGAGGCTCTTCTGTAGGATCAAAAGAGAGCATTTTAAATCTAAAGGGAATAGTAGAATCGCAGAGCGATGATGTTATAGTAGTGGTATCTGCTTTAGGCGGTATTACAGATAGACTTATCAATACCGCTAAACTTGCTGCTAAAGGTGATAAGCAGTACGAAGAAGAGTTGTCTTTGATGCTGAAACGTCATGAACAGATGATTCGTGATGTTATAGAGGTAAAGCGCAGACGTCGTGCCAATAAGCATGTGCGCCAGTTGTTTGATGAACTGAGCGATATTATGCATGGACTGTTTTTGCTACACGATTTATCTGAAAAGACATTAGATACCATAATGAGTTATGGCGAAAGATTGTCAACACAGATTGTTGTGGAACTGATAGACGATATCAAATTGTTCGATGCCAGAAACTTTATAAAGACTGAACACAAATCGCCTACGCACGCTATAGACAGCAATCTTACATATCAGCTTATACAGGATACATTTAAAGAACTTCCGCATAGATCGTTAGTGCCGGGCTTTATCTCTTCCGATGCAATGACCGGCGAAGTTTCAAACCTGGGACGTGGCGGTTCTGATTATACTGCTTCGTTGTTGGCTGCTGCTCTTAATGCGGAATGTTTGGAGATATGGACCGATGTGGATGGCTTTATGACTGCCGATCCGCGTGTAATATCGAATGCTTACACTATTGAATCTCTTAGCTATGTAGAGGCAATGGAGCTGTGTAACTTTGGTGCAAAGGTTGTATATCCGCCTACTATTTATCCTGTTTGTTCAAAGAATATTCCTATTCTGATAAAGAATACTTTCAATCCGCAGGGTAAGGGTACTATAATACTGAAGGAACTGCTTGAAAGCACAAAGACCATTAAGGGTATTTCAAGTATAAACGATACTGCGCTTATTACAATTCGCGGTCTTGGTATGGTGGGTGTGATAGGTGTGAATCATCGTATCTTCAAGACTTTTGCCGAAAGCGGAATCAGTGTGTTCTTAGTTTCACAGGCATCATCGGAAAACAGTACATCTATAGGTGTTCGCAATAGAGATGCCGATTTGGCTTGCGAACTGTTGAACAGAGAGTTCAGACGCGAAATAGAATTGGGCGCAATTTTCCATATAACAGCAGAAACAGGTTTGGCTACAGTTGCCGTTGTGGGCGAAAATATGCGCCAGAACCCGGGTATAGCCGGTAAATTGTTTGGCGTTCTGGGTAGAAACGGTATAAACGTGATAGCTTGTGCTCAGGGTGCATCGGAAACAAATATATCGTTTGTGGTGGAATCGAACTCATTGCGTAAATCGCTGAATGTTATTCACGATTCATTCTTCTTGTCTGAATATCAGGTTCTGAATCTGTTTATTTGCGGTGTGGGTACTGTAGGTAGCAGTCTGTTGGATCAGATTAGATTGCAACACGATAAACTGATAAAAGAACGTGGCTTGAAACTGAATGTGGTAGGTATAGCACGTGGCAGTAAGGCGCTGTTCAGTCGTGAGGGCATAGATTTGAATAACTATAAAACTGCTTTGGAGAATGCTCCAAAGAGTAACATCCAGATACTGCGTGACGAGGTAATTGGAATGAATATCTTTAATTCTGTATTTGTGGATTGTACTGCAAGTGCAGAGGTGGCAGGAATTTATAAAGATTTGCTGGATCATAACATATCGGTGGTTGCAGCCAATAAAATTGCAGCGTCATCAGATTACTCAAATTATGCTGAACTGAAAAAGACAGCCCGCAAGCGTGGTGTAAAATTCCTGTTTGAGACTAATGTGGGTGCAGGTCTGCCAATCATAAATACTATCAACGATTTGATTAACAGCGGTGATAGAATATTGAAGATAGAGGCTGTACTTAGCGGTACATTGAACTTTATCTTTAATACTATAAGTGCAGACTGCAAACTGAGCGAAACTATTCGTTTGGCCCAGGAGAAGGGATATAGCGAACCGGATCCACGCATAGATTTAAGTGGAAAAGATGTAATTCGCAAACTTGTTATTCTGGCACGTGAAAGCGGATATGCATTGAATCAGGAAGATATAGAGAAGGAATTGTTTATTCCACAGCAGATGTTCGATGGCACTATAGATGCTTTCTGGAAGGCTTTGCCACAGCTTGATGATGAATTTGAGACTAAACGTAAGGCATTGGAAGAATCTGGTAAGCGCTGGCGTTTTGTGGCAAGTTTATCAGAGGGTAAAGGTAAGGTTTCTCTATGCGAAGTAAACGAATATCATCCTTTCTATAATTTGCAGGGTAGTAATAACATTATATTGCTGACTACAGAACGTTATAAAGAGTATCCTATGATGATTCAAGGATATGGTGCCGGTGCAGCTGTTACTGCAGCGGGAGTTTTTGCCGATATAATGAGTATCGCAAACATTTAAATGTGAAAATAAGATGAAATATATAATAATCCTGGGCGATGGAATGGCCGACTGGCCTCTGCCTGAGCTTGGAAACAAAACCATATTGCAGTATGCCAGAAAACCATATATGGATATGCTGGCACAGAAGGGTTGTACCGGTATGCTGAAAAGTGTACCACAGGGTTTTCATCCTGGTAGTGAAGTGGCAAATATGGCAGTGCTTGGATATAATCTGGATAAAGTGTTTGAAGGACGTGGAGTTCTTGAAGCTGCAAATATCGGTGTAGAGCTGAAACCCGGTCAGATGTGTATGCGTTGCAATCTGATATGTGTGCAGGATGGAAAAATCAAGAACCATTCTGCAGGACATATATCTACCGAAGAGGCTGCAGAGCTTATAGAGTATTTGCAGGAGAATCTGGGTTCGGAAACAATTCATTTTCATACAGGTATCCAGTATAGACATCTTCTGGTTATGGATGGTGCCGATAAACATGTAGAGTGTGTCCCTCCACACGATGTTCCGGGTGAACCATTTATGCCGCTGCTGGTAAAGGCTGCCACACCGGAGGCAGAAAATACTGCAGAACAGATAAACAGATTGATTCTGGAGTCACAGAAGTTGCTTGAAAACCATCCGGTAAACCTGAAAAGAAAGGCTATGGGAAAAGACCCTGCAAACAGTATCTGGCCTTGGTCGGCTGGTTATCGTCCATCTATGAAGACTCTGTCAGACAGATTTGGGTTTATTAAATCGGGTTCAGTAATATCGGCAGTAGATTTAATTAAAGGTATAGGCCATTATGCCGGTCTAAAAGTTATAGATGTAGAGGGTGCAACAGGATTGTTCGATACCAATTATGCCAATAAAGCAAATGCGGCTATTCAAGCTCTGAAGGAAGATGATTTTGTCTATCTGCATGTGGAAGCACCGGACGAAGCCGGACACGAAGGTAATGTAATGCTTAAAGTGCGTACAGTGCAGGATTTGGATAGCAAACTGATAGCTCCTATATATGAAGCAGTTAAAGATTGGGATGAACCTGTAACTATAGCTGTATTGCCGGATCATCCTACGCCTTGCAAGCATCGTACTCATACTGCAGAACCGGTTCCTTTTATTATTTACAGACCGAATGCAGAGCCTGACGGAGTAACAAAATACGATGAAGAATCTTGCAAGAGTGGTGTTTATGGAGTGTTAGAAGCTCCGCAGTTTATTGAGAAATTATTTGAAGAACTATGAAATATTACAGTACAAACGGAAATTCACCGTTATCTACATTACAGAACGCAGTAGTAAAGGGTTTGGCGCCGGACAGAGGTTTGTATATGCCGGAGCAGATTAAAAAACTGCCAAAAGAATTTTTTGACAATATAGAAAATCTCTCATTTCAGGAAATTGCTTACCATGTGGCTGATGCTTTCTTTGGAGAAGATATTCCTGCAGATGATTTAAAGCAGATAGTATATGATACCCTGAGCTTTGAAACTCCTGTGGTTCAGGTGAATGATAATATCTACTCTTTAGAACTGTTCCACGGACCTACATTGGCATTTAAAGATGTTGGCGCACGTTTTATGGCACGTCTTTTGGGATATTTCAATAAAGAAGAAAAGCAATTGGTTAATGTACTGGTTGCCACATCGGGCGATACAGGTAGTGCAGTTGCCAATGGTTTCTTAGGTGTAGATGGTGTTCACGTATATGTGCTCTATCCAAAAGGTAAAGTTAGCCCTATTCAGGAGTGTCAGTTTACCACATTGGGAAAAAATATCACTGCAGTAGAGGTAGATGGCGTTTTTGATGATTGTCAGGCATTGGTAAAGAGTGCCTTTATGGATGCTGAACTCAATTCCAAAATGAAATTGACATCGGCAAACTCTATCAATGTGGCTCGATTCCTGCCACAGGCATTTTACTATTTCAATGCATACGCTCAGATGAAACGTCAGGGTAAGGCTGATAATCTGGTTATCTGTGTTCCAAGTGGTAACTTTGGTAATATTACAGCAGGTTTGTTTGGTTGGTATATGGGGCTTCCTGTAAAACGTTTTATTGCAGCTAACAATGCGAACGATATCTTCTATAACTATCTGCAAAGCGGTGTCTATTCACCAAAGCCATCTGTTCAGACTCTGGCAAATGCCATGGATGTGGGCGATCCAAGTAACTTTGCACGTATATTGGATTTGTACGGTAATTCACACGCAGATATAGCTGCTCATATAGGTGGTGCAACATATAAAGACGAACAGATAGCAGAGACTTTGAAGGATGTCTATGAAAAGACCGGCTACCTGTTAGATCCTCACGGTGCTTGTGGATATAGAGCATTGCAGGAACAGCTTGCTGCCGATGAATATGGCGTATTCCTGGAGACTGCGCATCCTGCAAAATTCAAAGAGAAGGTAGATGTAATAATAGACGGCGATATAGATATTCCGGCTAAACTGAGAGCATTTATGGAGGGTACTAAACAGAGCGAACCTATTAGCAAGGAGTATTCCGATTTCCGTAGTTTCCTTTTATCAAAAATCTGATTATGCTCTATAAGGAAGAGGTCTCGTTTTCCGATATAAATATACCCGTAGATGAAATCTATTCATCTATGGGTTTTAAAGATGTAACACCCGATGATGAGACACGCAAGATAACAGAAACTCTTTTAGCTGAAGCACCAAAGTATTTGAACTTGCAGTATGAGTTTGTTGTTTTAGATGGAGAGTTGGCTGATAACAGTTGTACTCTATGGGCAGATAGCAACAATAAACAGTACTTTGAAACCGGTAGAGTGATAGCAGCTCAGTTGCGCAAATCGGAACAATTTGTGGCTTTTGTGGCAACTGTGGGAACCGGATATTTTAAGTGGATGGAAGAGATAGAGTCACGTGGCGATATGGTTCAGACATATATTTCAGATTGTATAGGCAGTCAGATAGTAGAGAGCGTGGCAGATTACATGGAAAAGCAGTTGCAATCTGTGTTAGATACCAAAAACCTGAAACGTACCAACAGATACAGTCCCGGATATTGCGGTTGGTTGGTCAAGGAACAACCCAAACTGTTCAGTCTGTTTCCGGAAGAGAGACCTTGCGGAATAGAATTGACCGATTCTTGTCTTATGCTACCTGTCAAATCGGTTAGTGGCATAATAGGTATAGGAGAGAATGTAAGATATCTGCCATATACATGCCATTTGTGCGATATGAAGATGTGTTACAAGAAAAAGAGATAACACTTATCTGTTATTACCCCTTAACAGAACATAAAGAATAACAGGCGCTCCTATGAATGGAGTTATGGCATTCAGTGGGATGAGCCCCTTGTCGCCTGGAAGTGCGCTGATAAGGTTACATAGTAGTGCAATGGTTATACCCATCAGAATAGTTACGGGCATAAGGCTTTTATGATTATTGGTGCCAAGTATTAGTCTTGCCAAATGCGGAACTGCCAGTCCAATAAAAGATATAGGTCCGCAAAATGCTGTTGTAGTAGCTACTAAAATACCTGTCGATATAAGTAACATAGTGCGTGTCCGCATAATGTTTATGCCTAAATTCTGTGCATAATGTTCGCCTAAAAGCAGAGCATTAAGTGGCTTTATCATAAGTATGGCTATGCCAATTCCTATTAGTGATACAGTAGAAAAGAATGGCAATTGTTTAAGTGTAACACCTCCAAAATTGCCCATTCCCCACATGGTGTATGAATGTACCCCCTCTGCGGTGGAAAAGAAATTTAGCAGTGTGATTGCAGACGATGTAAGGTAACTTATCATAATACCGGCTATCAATAACATTACAGAACTTCTCAATTTGTTAGATAATGCAAGAATAAGAGCCATAACTGCAAATGCTCCAATCATAGCGCCCACAACAATAGATAACGATCCACCTATGGTAATGTTACCCGCAGATAAATTTCCGCCAAACAGCAGCATAACCAATGCTACACCTAAACCTGCTCCACCGTTTATGCCTAAAATATCGGGGCCTGCCAAAGAGTTGCGAAAGGCTGTTTGTAGTATTAAACCTGCTGCCGATAGTGAAGCACCGCAGAGTAGGGCAGTGATAGCTTGTGGCAGTCTGGACTGCAATACTATAAATTCCCAACTCTGTTTTGTAGATTCACCATTAAACAGAATAGAGACAACTTCCTTAAAAGGAATTTTTACCGAACCTATGAACAGGTTAAGCAGTAGTAGTAATGCTATTGCAACAGATATTAAAATAACTGCTGTTTTTACTTTTCTGTCCATAGTAAATCAATCGTTTAATTTTGAGAATGCAGTTAATATCTGGTCTGCATATTTTTTAGAGACAGGAATGTGTGGGGCTCCGCTTATATCTAATTCTGCAAATAGTCCCTCTTCTCTGTCTTTTTGTATTATCTTGATTTTCTTCAAGTTTACTATGTAAGATCTGTGGCATCTTAAAAGATTGTTCTGCATACACAGCTCTTCTATACTGCGCATAGAGTTTCTCAAACTGTATTTGGTTATTTTTCCATTACTCAGATAGTGAATATCTACGTAATTATCGGAAGCTACAATATATAACAGGCTCTCTGCTGTAACTACCAGTTTCATGACCTTGTTTTCATCTAAAAAGTGGATAGGGCTTTTGTCGGCTCCTATTATTCCGTTGGAATATCTGTTTATATTGCTCTTTAGCTCTTCTATGATGTTGTTTTTATATGTCAGCTCTGATAATATGGCTAAAATAGTATAGGGAAATATAAGAACAAAAAATGCTACCAATGAAACGTTAGGCAGAATACTTACGTATGGTGTGTGTCTGCCGGTGATTAGCCATATAAATAAGGTGAAAAACATAGACGAAATGAAAATCTCAAAAAACTCCCATATATAGAAGGAGAGATATGTGAGATTTAATCTTTCTCTAAGTAATCTCATGGCGAAACGGCTGATAGTTACTACTACCAGCAGTATGGAGATAAGCATAGATGCATAAAATGCAAATCTGCCCATTTCAACATTTAACTGACCTACTATATTGAAGGGTTTGTATCCTATAAGGAAAAAGAAAGAGTATATAGGAACCAAAAGTATGTAACAGGCCATACTGTTATTGTCTGTATAAGTTTCCGGTAATTTGCTCATGTTTTCTCTATTTTCTGCAAAATTATATATAAAAATTCGTCCCAACAACATTGGGGTAGAAAAAAGTGAGTGTAAAATTAACCCCTGTATTTTAATTTTCACCCCAAATATTAGCTTTTGTACCATTCAAAATACGAATATCCCTTTTATTTTCACCTTTCATGCGGCTATTATATCTTTGCAGCAGAAAAAATGAAAGATAAAACAATAAGATATGACTATTTTAGCTCCAATGAAAGAATTTGAAGCCGAAGCAAGAGAGGTTGCTTACGGTTTGATGGTAAAAGGTTTTAAT
This sequence comes from Bacteroidaceae bacterium, assembly GCA_017556585.1. GTDB lineage: Bacteria > Bacteroidota > Bacteroidia > Bacteroidales > Bacteroidaceae > Colenecus. The sequence goes on along the minus strand of JAFYMP010000017.1, from coordinate 7,803 downwards.
CGTGACAGCGTTTTGCTATCTATGGTAGAAGATGTAAAGTGGGACAGAGTTCTGGAACTCGGTTCACTTCTGGCTCGTGTTAATTATACAAAGGTGGCAGAGTTTTCTGTTTTGTTAGATACAGTTAAGATGCTTAATCCTGTTGCACTGTTTGTAGATTCTGATGAGCAGTATAACAAGATGGTTGAACTTAAAAATGCTAATTCTCTAAACATTCAAATATATAATGTTACAGAAAAGAGCGCAGAACTGAACGATACTACAATGGATTATCTGCGTATGTTAGGACGTTCATGGGAACGTAAATATAAACCTAACGTAGATAGAAGATATTGGGAACTCTATTCCCCGGCTTCTATGGTGTGATACCATTGTCTTGAATAACCGGTTGATAGTTCGGGGTGCAGGATTGAGACGTATTCGTCCAATAACTGTTCAGGGTGAAATGATGTGCATTCAAAGTAAGGTACTTTATATACGTCACAAACCCAGATGTTCTTTGTTTGATATGGTTTGAATTCTCTGTATAGTGAGAAGTCTTGTGCTATTGATTTGTATGTTAAATCGTGTGTAGTGCTGTTTTTCAGTAGCCAGATATCTGCATTGTGCGCTTTTTCATAGACCATTTCAAACGACATAGGTACGGAGCCGCTACTCTTATCGTAGGAAAATATATAATCTCCGCCTGCATCCGCTATCATCTGTCCTATAGTACTTTTTCCTCCCGGAATATACCAAGCAGAACCACCCTTGGTGTCTATCATAACAGTAGGTCTTGCTGTTACATTATCTGCTACATATTTTTTTAATTCGTTATATTCAGTTTCTACATTATTGAAAAAGGTGTCTGCTGTTTGCGCTGCACCAAACAGGCGCCCGTAGAAACGACACCACTCTGCACGTCCTAATGGCGATGTCTCCATATAATCGGCACACTCTATGAGCGGTATTCCCAATTTTTCCAGCTGTCCGTAACCTGTATCTTCAAAAGGCGATACCAATATTGCATCGGGATTTAATTCTATTATCTTTTCTATGTTGGGGTAGAGTGAATTGCCACAATCTGTAATTTCTCCACTTTTGCAACGCGCATTGATGGTGGAATCTGATATGTATTCTAATTCGCAAATTCCGGCTATATGGTCTGTAAGCCCCAGCTCAACCAATAGCTTGCTATGGCTGTTGGTCATTACAATTACCCGTTTTAGAGGTATGTTTATGGTGTTTGTCTGTGATGAATAATTATATTGTGTGCTTTCTGTTTCCGATAGAATGTATTCATGTAAGATGCTGTTTTTTTTCCAGGGGTTGGCTATAGAAACAACCTCTCCGTTTTCAGAATCACATATAAACAGATGTTCGGCATACTGCAATTTGTTCTCTCCTTTATCTATGTTTGCGCTGTTGCAAGCTGTCAATAATGCAATACTTATGGTTGCTAATATGTTTATAATCTGTTTCATATATTTATAATGCTATAATGCTGGAAATCTCTGTAGATAGTTCTCCTATTAAATCTTCCTGCAGATGAACAGCTGTGATAATTTCTATAAAATCTATCTTTTCAAGTACCACAGGATTGCCATCAAGGTCTGTAGCCCATTCTATCTTTATCTTGCTCTTTTCGTTGTTATTTGACTGATTATCTGCATACCCCCAATCTTTTGGGTAACTTTTCCACTGACCAGATACGTACTCTAAGTTATGGTGTATCAATGTGCCGCTTACTGTAATACTGTTTTCTTCTATCCATTGTGGATAGTATGGTTGTGGATGAAAACTGTCTAATCTATCCATAATACCGTTTGCTCCGTTATTGTCACTCCATTCTATTGGCGATGTTGGTGTTTCAGGGCGTAGGTATGTTACTGTATAGTTGGGGGTTATATTGCCGGCTAAATGTTCCGAACCGGCTATCTCAAACCATTCGTCATCTGCTATGCCGTTGTTGTTCGTATCGGCCGATACTCTTATTATACCCGGCTCTGCACTGCCTGTAAAGGCATTACCCAATATCTGGAAATCGTAATCATCTGCTTTGTTTTCTATTCCGGGAACAAAGGCTACTGTTATGCTACCTCCAAAACCACCTAACGAAACATATCCGCTGTTAGTGTTGGAGAGCTTTTCCAGACATTTTGCACGCATAATGGAGTCATTATCGCCTTCCTTGTAAAGTGGCATTTCGTTTACGAACTGTCCAGGGGCAGGTCTGTATGCCAAAACAGCTGTGGGAGTTCTAAATAGTGGCTGTTGCTGAATAGATGAATTTAGATTATCGGCATTGGCAAAAACCACTTCGTTGGGATTTATTCCCACATTGCTGAAACTGAACTTCAGGTAACCAAATTTGTCAAAACAGAATATACTGCCGGGTGTAACATAGTCTATGGCATCGCATATATATACATCGCCGTTCCTGGGGTTGATGTCTATACCATATATGCGCTCTATCTGAGTGCCGTCCATTATAAAACTGTTGTTATATATTTGGCAGGTAGCACTCTCCATTACAGTGACTTTGTTCTTTGATTCTCCATACAGATAGATGTTGCTTCCGTCCGATGCTATGTTTGTAACATCCACATTCAGCGTATTGGAAACGGCATCTTTGTCTGTGTCTATAATATGTAACCTGGTGTCGTAACTGTTGGTTTGCTGGTTGTATATGCCTCTGGAAACTACAAAAAGCCTCTCATCAGAGTCTGTAGCCATACATCCGGGGTTTGGGTGAACCTGAATCTTTTTAATCTCTGTAAAGCTGTTTATGTCTATTACAGATATGGTGTTGTCAGGGTTTTGAAAATCTAGACCTCCAGAATTGGAAACATATATTTTCTGATTTGCTATAGCTATGTCATCAGGGTTTCTACCCACTTTAATGCTCTTTTCTATGGATAGTGCGGCGGTATCTATTCTGCACACCGTGCCATCATAGCAGCATACATAAATTTTGTCCTGATAAGCTGCTATTGAACGTGGTTGAGCAGAATGGGTTTCGCTTCCAAAAGGTATCATTTTAATAGATTTGCAACTGCCGGCATCTATAACCTCTACATAATCGGAAACCGATACGGCTATGTATATCTTATTGTCATAATATAGAATGTCATTTGCCGTGTCACCCAATTTGCGGTTGTTGGCACTGTAGTAGATGTTTTTTTCTGTGCTGTTCTTGTCAAAGTAGGCCAATGTACTGTTGTTCTGATTAAATAATCCTTCGCACAATACATATATACCCTGATCCTGCAGTGCTGCATTGTTGTTGCTGTTGTCTAAAAAGAGTGGATCATCTGAACAAGCGGTAACAGCAAGTAGTATTATATACAAGAATAACCTGTTTTTCATTATAATGTGATGTTTGTTCCTATTCTGAACTGACGTCCCGGCATAGGATAGTTTGTAACTAGTTCGTATCTGGTGTCGAACAGATTTATAACTTCTGCACGTAACTGAATAGTGCTGTTTTTTACCGAAAAATTATGCCAAACGGATACTCCGGTTTCACTGTAAGATGGCATTCTATACTCTTTACCATTATAGCTGTTTGAGTAATAAGCTCCACTAGCAAAGTTATTTATACTTCCACCTGTATTTTTGTTCTGGAGGGTCAGTATTACCGAACCTGAGTGTCGCGGAGTATATGCTAATTGATGGTTGTATGTAGTTCCTGCCGGATTTGTTTTATCCATTGCACGCTGATATGTGTATGATGCAGAAAGGTTGATACTGAAATCGTTATATGATGCAGAAAGTTCTGTGCCGTTTTCAAAACCACGACTGATAGTGTGACCTATGTTGCGCATCATCCACAGAGCAATGCTTTTGCCCGGGACAGCAGTAATTTTGTCGGTTATGTCGTTGTAGAAGAAATCGGAATATAGCATAAACTCTGTATCTCTGTAGTTTTTACTCCAAACCATACCGGCAGAATAAAGACGCGCTTTCTCCGGTCTAAGATCTCTGCGACCTACCTGCTCAAAATAGAGGTCATTGAATGTGGGTATTCTTACAGCCTCTTTTACAGATGCTCTAATGTTTATTCCGTGTCTGGGAAACAGGTGGATGTTAGTGGCAACAAATGGCGATACTCTGTTAATATCTATATCTGTAGTATAAATGTGGTTCACACCTGTAACGGTCACAACTCTTTCGCCTGCATATTTTATTCTGTATGCACCATTCAGTTGTGTTCTTTTGGGTTTCAGGATGGAAAAGTTATTGCCGTTCAGAGTTGAATATGATATGTCTTCTGCTACAGATGCAGATAATCTGTCGGTAAGGTTGTATCTTGCTACAGCCGACAGATAACTCTGTTGCTGTATGTATTTGTTATCTGTAACTCCCAGTGAGTTGTTTACATCGGTGTTAAGATAACGAGAATGGTTATAACTGTATTTGCCTACTACAAGCAGAGTGCTTCTCTCTGTCAGGTTCTTTTTTATCTGTCCCTGAACGAAACAGTCGTTATTCCATGTTCTTTCCGATGTTACGGGATTGTATAAGATATTGGTGGGTAAACCCTGCTGGGAACTATGCAGATAACCTCTAATGGTGATATTCCCCAAAATGGTGTTATCGGCCATCAGAGCAATGTCTGTTTTAATTCTTTTAGTGTCGGAATTCTCTCTTTTTACAACTTCTGACATATTGCCATTTTGTTGTGTATATGGATAATTACCTTCGCTTTCATTCCATTCTGCCGATAGGGTGGAGGCCCATTTTTCTGATAACCGGTTACTTAAGGCCAGCATTGCGCTTGCTGTACCAAAACTTCCATATCGCAACGATGAATTTATGCTGTATCTGTTACCGGTAAATATTGGCTTGCTGCTCTCTACATTCAATGTTGTGGCCGACGATGATAATATGGCGGGTTGCAACAGATTGTTGTCTGTGCCATTCACCAATCGTATGGAATTAACCTGAAAGGTAGAGATACGCCCTAAATCTATCTGGCCGGTCTGCATATTGCTTTCTATAATACCATCGTATGCAACGGCTGTGTGTGAAGCACCCAATCCGCGTACCGATATGGTTTTTAAACCACCTATTCCACCATAGTCTTTTATAGCAACTCCGCTAAAGAATTTTAGTGCGTCAGATACCTGCAAAGCACCTGTTGCCTCAATTTTTTTGTTGTCCATACTATATGACGATGTAACAGCATTGGCTTTTATGCCCATTTCGGTATCGTTTACCAAGATTTCGGCAATATCGGCTCCTGTTAGAATGTCATTATTCTCTTCTGCCTGAATCTTGTTGTAAGACAGGCAGAAGAGTAAAGTTATATAAGCTATATGGACAAACTTTTTTATCATTGTGCAATAGTCAGTCTGTCAAGACAGAAGTAACTTGGGGTGTTCATACCATATTCACCATTGTCGGTAGATGTTAGTTCAAATACTATCTTGTTAATATTGCCTAACGGTGAAAGATCTACTCTTTGCCATCTGTTAATGATATCCATACCATCTGCCAACATAAATGTTACTGTACCGGTCTTCTTATCTCCCAAATATCCGTTTATTGATAATGTGTATTTGTCTTGTGCTGTCCACTGTTTTACGGAACCAAAGCCATCATTGCCATCTTTAATTGCCAGATATGCGTATGTGGAATTGGTTACAAAACACTCTACTGCTTCAAAAATGGAATTATCAATGAGTGAGAGTTCTGCCGGTTGACCATATCTGCTGCCACCGGTGTTTACTATGAAGTAGCTTGCTGTTTTCTGGCCTTTTGCTGTAATAGCAGACAGGTTGGTATAGCCCGGTGTGGTAATATCTGTACAGTTTGTTGGTACAAAACCGTGTCCGAATCCCCATTCTGTACGAGATTGAAATATCTTGAATGGATATGCTTTGATGTAGTCAATAATGTAGTAACTGTCAATCTTTGTTGTATCATTACTGAGATAGAAAGATTCAGGTTCCTGTAAAAAACCATCTGCCGAAAGTATGGCCAGAGTTTTTTTGCCCTCTTCTTCTTTGTTACAAGATGTGAATAGAGATATGCACATGGTGCATAAAACTGCTAACTGAAAAAACTTTTTCATAAGATAAAAATTTAAGTGGTTAATTAATAATACTGTTTCCTCGCAGTATATGCCTATAACAACCACTCTTGGAATGGAATTCCGGCTTTTTACCTTTTTTTCTTGTGGAATATTTGAGTAAGCAGGCCAAAATTCTTTCCTCGAGAATGTTGTGGCATAAACAATAGTTTTGCAGGTCTTCTGACTTACTCCTTTCTACCGGCCTTCCCACCTTATATATAAAGGCAGTGGCAAAGAATCGATAGAAACAATAAAGAGCTTACAGCAGCGGGACTGTCCGGGATTTTCACCCGATTCCCTTTTAATCCTAAAACCGATTGCGGCTTACGGAACAAAACTGTGGCAAAAGTAGTATTTATTTTCTAATTTTGCACAACAATTTCTATAAATTAAAAAATGGCAGAAGAATTACATCTTGTTCAGGATTTGGCCCTGATTCTTATATCGGCAGGAATTTTTACAATTATATCCAAGGCACTTAAGCAACCATTAATATTAGGCTATATAGTTGCAGGCTTTCTTGTAGGTCCGCATCTGGGACTTTTTCCATCAGTAACAGATACCCATTCTGTAGAGCAGTGGTCAGAAATTGGTATTATCTTTTTGCTCTTTTCATTAGGACTGGAATTTAGCTTTAAAAAGCTGATAAAGGTGGGTAGCAGTGCATTGATTATGGCTGTTACCAAATGTATAGGTATGTTTATAGTGGGTATCATTTTAGGTTCGGTACTGCACTGGACATTGATGGAATCTGTATTCCTGGGCGGACTGTTGTCTATGTCTTCCACTACCATCATTATTAAGGCATACGACGATATGAAACTGAAGAACAAACCATACGCATCGTTGGTTTTTGGGTCTTTGGTGTTCGAAGATCTTATAGCCATACTTCTTTTGGTATTGCTCTCTACACTTGCTGTATCTAATAAATTTGCCGGTGGCGAAATGATAGGAAGCCTGCTGAAATTGGGTTTCTTTATGGTGCTATGGTTTGTAGTGGGTATATTTATGATTCCAACTTTGCTGAAAAAGGCTCAGAAATATATTAACGATGAGATTTTGCTTATAGTAAGTATAGGCCTCTGTTTTGGTATGGTGGCGCTGGCGGAATATGTGGGTTTTTCATCGGCTTTAGGAGCTTTTGTTATGGGATCTATTTTAGCAGAGACTCTTGAGGGAGAACATATAATGCATTTGACAGATAGTATAAAGGATCTGTTTGGCGCAATATTCTTTGTATCGGTTGGTATGATGGTAGATCCGCAGGTTATAGCAGAACATTGGCTTACTATTTTAGTGCTTACAGTAGTGGCAATGATGGGAATTTTGTTCTTTTCTACTGCGGGTTCTGTACTATCGGGACAGAATCTGGAAAATTCAGTTCATGCAGGATTCAGTCTGGCGCAGTTGGGTGAATTTGCCTTTATCATAGCCAGTTTGGGCTGTTCTTTAGGAGTGATGCGTGATTTTATCTATCCTGTAGTTGTAGCAGTTTCTGTAATTACAACGTTTACTACACCTTATATGATAAATGCTGCCGGACCTGCATACAGGCTCCTATTGAAAAAACTACCGGAAGAGTGGCTGAACAGAATAAATGCTTTTTCCTCTTCAGATAAATCAAATACTGCAGCTGCCAAAAATGAATGGAAACGTGTTATTCGTATTTGGTTGCTAAGAGTGGTATTGTACGGAGTGGTATTGCTGGCTCTGTTTATGGGAGCACATCTCTATTTAGATAAGGT
>JAFYMP010000016.1 GCA_017556585.1 Bacteroidaceae bacterium | reverse complement strand
TTGGCAAATCATCAGATACAGGTTACATCGCTACTATTATCACCTATGATAGTAGCATTTATCATCTTTCTTCCTGTTCTGATTATAGTCTTTACAACATCAAAATTTGCCGGTGCAGTCCCAATGGCACAGTTTGCAGTTCTAAGTTTAGCTACCAAAGCTATGACTCAACCGGCTGCATACATATCATTGGCAAAAGGCGATTCCAAAACATTTTTACTTCAGGAATTCCTATACGATGCAGTATTGGTTGGTTCGGTAATTTTAGGATTCAAGTTTGGCGGATTAAAATATACAGGTATTGCACTTGCATTTGCAGGTCTGTTCGATTGGATTATGGTGTGGATTATAACCGGAAAAAGATATGGATTCACATCATCAAAATTCACGCTCAAGATATTCTTCATACAGTTACCATTTATTTTAGGCTCACTTATTGCAACTATTGCCTTACAAGGTTGGGCATATTGGTTAATAGGTTCTATTCTTTTTGTAATCTCAGGACTGGTATCTGTTTACTATCTTCAGAAACATACTACATTTCTACATATTATATTTGAAAAAATAAAGAAAAAGTTCAGATTATGAGCAAAGTATCTGTCTTAATGGCCGCCTACAATTCAGAAAAATATATAACCAAGGCAATTAAATCGCTTCTAATGCAAACCCATAAAGATTTGCAAATCATCTGTATAGACGATGTATCTACAGACAGCACCTATTCTATTATCAAAGAGTATGCCGCCCAAGATAGTAGAATCAAAGTTTTGCAGATGGAACGTAATTCAGGACAGGCAAAAGCACGTAATCAAGGACTTGCTGTAGCCGAAGGCGATTATATAACCGTATTAGATAGCGATGATTGGCTATCGGAAGATGCCATAGAACGTGCAGTAGAGGTATTGGACAACAACAATGAGACCGATACGGTACTATTCAATCTAACCTACTTCAACAACGAAGACAATACAGAGAACACCTACCCCATGCGTTCAGACAAGGACGAATGGAGTGGCGAAGAGGCCTTTCGTCTATCTTTAGATTGGTCTATCCACGGATTGTATATGTGCAGATCTGAACTTTACAGAGACTATCCATTTGATGATAGTTGCAGATTATATAGCGACGATAACACCACTCGCATACACTATCTGCATTCTAAAAACATCAAGAGTTGTAATGGCATCTACTATTACAGACAGCACCAGGAAGAGATGACGCATAAGATTTCCATCAGACGATTTGACTTGTTGGAAGCCAACATCAGTATGAAAAACACATTGATTAAAGAGAAACAGAACGGAAATATCATTGCACTGTTTGAATGTGAACGATGGAAAAACTTTGTTGGCACATACGGACTTTACAGAGATTACCACAAGCAGTTAAACAAAAGCGATGAAAGAACCATAAAATATATCATCAGGAACTGCTACAGCACTATAGAACCGGCTTTGTTACCTAAAAAATTAGGTCGCAAATTCGGATATATCTATTTCAGATTATTTGGATTATTCAAAATAGAGGCCGCTATTTACTTTACCCTTAGAAAGCTATTTGCTAAAGGATAAAGTTTGCGATAGTCACTACTATTATAGTAATAGGTGCTACAAACTTTACCAAATAGTATATTGTAGATAGCAACCATGCCGGAATACCATTGGTATGACCGTTGCTCAGTTCGTCTATATAATCTTCTTTTTTCATAGACCAACCCACAAACAATACCAAGAGCAATCCACCACCTGTCATCAGAACATTAGCAGAAAGTTTATCAAAGAAATCAAATATATTAAGTCCAAACAATTTAATCTTTGACAATACCCCCTGAGATAGTGAGCAGAACACACCCAGCACAGAACATATTGCAAAGGCAATATTTACAGCCTTACCTCTTGACACTTTCCACTCTTCTATTTCGTAGGTAACAAATGTCTCCATTAAAGATATTGCAGAAGTAATGGCTGCAATCAACAGGCTCAAAAAGAACAATATTGCTATAAATCCACCCATAGGCATCTCATTAAAGACTGCCGGCAGAGTGATAAACACCAATCCCGGACCCGCTCCTATTTCCGGCGTTACTCCGTTCATATAGGCTATAGCAAACACTGCCGGAATAATAGCCAATCCGGCAATCAATGCAAATGTAGTATCGAACAATGCCACTAAAAAAGATGTACTTACTATATTCTCTTCTTTCTTAACGTATGAACCGTATGTCAGTACTGTTCCACAACCTATACTCAACGAGAAAAATGACTGTCCCAATGCTTCAAGAGCCGCTTTACCGTCCAATGCACTTAAATCCGGAACAAACAGATACTTTATTCCTTCCGCTGCACCCGGAAGAGTTACAGAACGTATTGCAATAAGGACTATCAACACAAAGAGCAGTAACATCATCACTTTTGAAAAGCGCTCTATACCTTTTTGTATTCCAAGCACCAACACGCCTCCTGTCATACCAAGGAATATCAATGTATAGATAAGCGGCGACCAACTTGACGATATAAAGCCACCAAAATATTCAGAATCAAGAATTGGCATTTTGAACAATAACGCCTCTAACAAATACTTGACAGACCAGCCGCCTACAACACAATAGAACGATAGAACACATACAGCTGCACTAACAGCAAAAATACCTATCAGGCTCCATTTTTTATTTTCCGACAATGCTCTGAAAGCTCCAAAAGCATTTTTCTGAGTGCGGCGTCCCAATGCATATTCAGAAACCAATATAGGCAAACAGAGAAACACCACAAACACCAAATAGACCAAAATAAATGCAGCACCACCATTTTTACCCACCAAATATGGGAAACGCCACATATTACCTAAACCTATTGATCCGCCTGCCATTGCAAGCAACACACCCAAACGGCTGCTAAAGTGCTCTCTATTTGTATTATTGTTCATTGAAAAAAATTATTTCTTTTCGTACAAAAATCTTTTAATCTTATGGGTTGCAGTCTTTATAAAAGGTTCCCTCTGAATCTCTACGGAGTTAATTTTTGAGAATCTGCTTACCTTTGAATTAACCATTTCCAAAATAGCCTTTTTCTTTGCTTCCAGATCATCAATAAATTTATCCTGACCTTCCAAATCCCAATCAATTATATTCTCATTGAATCTTACTAAAGCCACCAAATTACCGGATCTCTGAACAACTAGAGATTCTGTAATATCTTCTATATTATTGATAACATTTTCAATCTCTTCCGGATATATATTTTCTCCCGATGCACCAATAATAACCGTTCCCATGCGACCCTTGATATAGTATTTACCCTTCTTATCTACCGCTGCCAGATCGCCTGTGTGGAACCATCCGTCCTTAGACAGCACCTCTTTAGTACGATTGTAGTCTTTATAGTAGCCCAGCATAACATTATCGCCCTTTACTACCAATTCACCTACACCTGTTTCAGGATTAACATTTTCCAGTTTGATCTGCACACCGTATGCAGCAATACCCGTACTGCCTACTGCAGTTTTGAATGGGCTGGCGTTACATATTAGCGGAGCTGTTTCTGTAAGGCCATATCCTATTGCGTATGGGAAACGAACTTTCTTTAAGAATGCTTCTACAGTAGGATCTAATTTTGCGCCACCAATACCAAAGAATCCTATACGTCCGCCAAATGTCTTTTTAAGTTTTGTTCCTACCAGCAAATATAGCAACCATGGAATATTCTTCTGTAAATATTGCAGGAACTTACTCTTCTCTATAGTAGGCACAACACTGTTTCTATACATCTTCTCTATTATCAAAGGAACAGAAAGCATAACTGTTGGGCGAACCTTTTTCAAAGAGCTTACCAAAACGGTTGGAGTTGGCATTTTTTGCAAATAACAGACCTTTGAACCCATTGCAAACGGATAGAGCATACCTATACTCATTTCATAAGTGTGAGCTATTGGCAATATAGACATAAAGACGTCACGTTTGTTAACTTTATATGCTTTCCATGCCTCCAGAATATTGGCACAGAAATTACGATGACACAACATAACTCCCTTAGCATTACCTGTTGTGCCCGATGTATATATTATAGCCGCAGTATCCAGAGGTGTTGGAATGGTCACTCTGCCATCGCAGGTATAAGATGTATCTTTTACCTTGATAAATTCAAAAGTCTCTATATCGATAACCAGATTCAGTTTCTCAACAATAGTTTCATCTAACTTGCCAAGCTGTTTTTTAGAAACAAAGATAGCTTTCGACTCCGAATGGTTTATGATATTTGTAACCTCGTTAGACGATAATTCCTGCAACATTGGCACTGCTATTCTACCGTATGCTGTCAAAGAGAAAAAGGCAATAGCCCAATTCGGCATATTCTCAGACAGGATTGCCACTTTATCGTATGCACCTATTCCAAAAGTTGAAAGCAGACGGGAAAGATGTTCGCATCTGTCTCTGAATTGCGCGTATGTATAACTCTGTTCTCCATCTACAAACGATGAAACTTGATTTGTTGCGTAAGTTGATGTAGAATATTCAAATACTTCTGCAAGTGTATTAAATCTTCTTTTGTAAACCATCCGTTGTTGTTTATTGTGTTACATATTGGTCAGGATGCTTTGCACCCAAATTCATCTCTTCGTATATCTGTTGAATACGTTTCATATCGGCAACAGCATCGTCGGTTAGTTCAAACTTCTGACCACGACCAACTACTTTTCTGCTCCAATCAAAATATCCCAAATAGACAGGCATATCGGCATGTCTGGCTATTGTATGAAATCCTGTTTTCCAACGTTTCACGGCCTTTCTGGTACCCTCCGGCGCAATTGCTATATGGAATGTATCATATTCCTTTGCATTTGCAATAATGCTTCTTATCAGGTTTGTAGAATTCTTTCTATCAACAGGAATACCGCCCATAGCCTTTAAAATCCATCCCAATGGAGGAAAGAAAAGCTCTTTTTTTATCATACAACGGGCTTTTCCACCCACTGACGTATAATAGAAATATGACACTATGAAATCCCAAAACGATGTATGAGGTACACCAAGAATTATACACTTCTGCTCCGGAACAATTGGTTCACCGGCCTTCCAACCCAACATTTTCAGCATTAAGCCGCAAAATTTTCTCCACATACACTAAACATATTATGTTACACGCAGAAAACATATCCGCATTCAAAACGCAAAAGTACTAAATTATTGCAAAAAAAATAGCATTTATCAGCCATATCATCTTTGTATTATTACTACCTTTAAGATAAATATCGAAGATACTTGCGCTCGCTTTGAAAAATATTCAAGCAAGCTTGATATTTCTCGCTCGCTTATTCGTATCTTTGGATACAAATATCGAAGACAGTAATGAAACAGATAGGATATATCATTGTTTTAGTTTCGTCAGTACTATTTTCCTTAATAGGATGCACTGACGATTACCACACTTCAAGCAGTCCAAACTTCAAACTTGGATTTTCTGAAGACACTATCTCTTTCGATACAGTTTTTACCACTATAGGTACACCAACAAACCAGTTGGTTATTTACAACAAGAACAAGTATGGAATTAAATTCGATGCTTATCTGGCAGGTGGGAACGGCAGTCCATTCAAAATAAATATGGACGGCAATAGCGGGACTACGTTTTCCGATATGGAGATAAGAGACAATGACAGTGCATACTGTTTTATTTCCGCCACATTAAAACAACAGCATATAGCCGCACCCACCCCTGTAACAGATTCATTGATTTTCATACTTGAAAGCGGTATTCAACAACAGGTACAAATAATTGCATACGGACAGGATGTAATTATACTAAAAGGTAAAACCATCACTTCCGACACCCTATTTACATCGGAATATCCTTTCTACATCTACGATAGTTTGGTTGTTGCAGCAAATGCAGAACTTAAAATTGCTGCAGGAAGCAAACTGCACTTTCATAAAAATGCAGGATTGACTGTAAAGGGAAAAATTACCGCCATAGGCAACAACGACAGTATTATTGAATTCAGAGGTGGCAGAACCGACAATCTGTTTGACGATTTACCATACGATCAGCTTTCCGACCAATGGCAAGGCATTCATCTTACTACAGAAAGTTTTGGCAACAATTTTGAATTTTGCGATATAAGAAATGGCAGGTATGGCATAAAAGCAGATAGTTCCAATGTAGAAGAGCTAAAGATTGCCGTTCTATCTTCTAAAATACAGAATACTACAGGCCATCTGTTAGAGTTAAACAACTGCTACACCACTTTTGGCAATTCTCTGATAGTAAACGCCGGAGGCAACTGCATAAACATAAATGGAGGCCGACACAACTTCACTTTCTGCACCATTGCCAACTTCTATCTGTGGGGTAGTCGTAGCGAATCCGTAGCAATTACAAACAAAGGTAATAAACACCCATACCCTCTGCAAAATGCAGAATTTACAAACTGCATTATAACAGGAACATCACGTAACGAATTTACAACATCATTGTCAGATTCCATCAATGGAGACACTATTGCTGTGGCAGATTACAAAATCTCCCACTCTTTGGTTTTGACATCCGACACAACAAACAAAGCATTTGAAAAATGCGTTTTTGACAATCCGGAGAACCCAATATGGGGCATTAAACAGTTTAAACATATTGCCGATGGTGATTACAGCTATGATTTCAAGCTCGATTCACTATCTACGGCACGCGGAATAGCAAACAATTTATACGTACAATACTTTACAACCGATATAAATGGCAGAATAAGGCCTATAGACACCCCATCGGATGCAGGTTGTTATCAATCAGAATAAAACATATTTATCATACACATAAATCATGAAAAAACTTATTTCACTCTTTATTACAGTTTGTTTTTATAGCGCCACCATTCTGGCACAAGAGAGTATTACAGTAGCTTTCTACAATGTAGAAAACCTGTTCGACACAGTAGATAACCCTCTCACTAACGACGACGAATTCACACCTCATGGAGACAGACATTGGAACAGTTCCAAATATTGGGATAAACTTCAAAACATCTCCAAAACCATAGTGGCCATAGACGGAGAAAATTCACCGGAGTTAATAGGTCTCTGCGAAGTAGAAAACGACACCGTGATAAAGGATTTAATAGAACGCTCACCATTAAGGCATATTGGTTACCAATACACCATGACACAGTCAAAAGACAAACGTGGTATAGATGTAGCGCTTATCTATAAACGCAACTATTTTAAACTCATCAAATCAGAATCATTAAGTGTTGACATAAGTCATATAAACGGCAGCACCACACGAGATATTCTGCACGTTACGGGACGTTTAGTTTCAGGCGATACCATAGATATCTATGTCTGCCATTGGCCCAGCAGATTAGGTGGAGTAGAAGAGACTAACCCACTCAGAAAAAAAGCCGCTACAGTATTGAAAGAATCTATAGAAAAGGTTTACGATGACAGACGCAAACCATACATCATTATCATGGGCGACCTGAACGATGGTTCAGAATCGCCTGCAGTAAGAGACGTTTTAAGTGCAAAGCCTTCTACCGGAGCATATCATTACAATGACCGCACGTTGGTAACCATACTTGATAAATGTACAGATGGAAGCTACAGATATAATGGAGAGTGGGAAACATACGACCATTTTATTATATCCGCAAGTTTCACCAATGAATTAGGGTGTCTTTCCGCCACTAACGCAAGAATCTGTAATTTTGATTTTCTACTGGAAGAAGACAAAAAATATGGCGGTAAAAAACCATTTAGAAATTTCAATGGCTACAGATATCAGAATGGATATAGCGACCACCTGCCTGTTGCCTTTGAAATTGAATATTAAATATGGTGATATGGAATACCTTTTATAATAGTATATGCCCTATATAGTTGTTCAACAAATATCAACCTTACCATCTGGTGCGAAAAGGTCATTTTAGAGAGCGATAACTTTTCATTTGCTTTGGCATATACCTCTTTAGAGAAACCATACGGTCCTCCTATAACAAACACCACTCTTTTGTTTGATTGCATAGTTCGCTTATCCACCCAAGTTGCAAGTTCTTCAGAAGTGTAATGCGCACCTTTATCGTCTAACAGAACTATATGGTCTCCTGTTTGGAATGATTTAAGTATCAGTTCACCCTCTTTCTGCTTCTGCGTGAGAGTATCCATACTTTTTGTATTCTTCAATTCCGGAATAACCTGCATTTCAAAAGGGACAAAATGACCTAAACGGGATACATAATTGTCTATTCCGTTTTTAAGCCAAGTTTCCACCGTTCTACCTACAACCAACAGTATAATTTTCATAATGCTATTATTTTCTATGCAAATCTAACAAAACGTAAGCAAACAGCAATCAACATTAGATTCTTTTACAATAATTCTATTAAAAAAGTTACAGATTTAAAATAAAGCATTAACTTTGCACCCGGAAACAGACAAGAAAAGAAGAATCAATTGTTAAACCTTAAATTTAAATGATTATGAAAAAGATTTTCTTGGCAGCAATAGTTGCTTTGTTTGCAATCAATGCTAACGCTCAGTTCTGGGCTGGTGGTTCATTTGGTTGGGATACCACAAATTCAGATTCTTATAAATCTTCAGATGCATGGGTCACTCCAGAATTCGGTTATAATTTTTCAGATAAGATGGGTGTAGGTATCAGTTTAGGTGCATATAATTACAAAACAGAGGTGGCAGGCGTAGAAAGCATAAGTAAGTCTATATGCATAGCACCTTATTTCCGTTACATATTCTGGTCATTTGAAAATGTTTCATTATTTGCTGATGCAGGTTTTGATTTGGATCTTGTAAAGGATGCTGACAATACATTCTTTGCAGGTGTTATGCCTGGTATAGCTATACAGTGTAATGAGAAAATAACTTTGGCAACCCGTTTAGGTAGATTTGGATATTCCAATGCGAAGGAATGGTCTGCATACTTTAACGGCAATTTAGGTTTTTCTGTAGGTATCTACTACAACTTCTGATTTTTTCTGAATATACATTTAACGATTCTTCATTATTTTCAGTTTCTAAATTACTTAGAAGTAAAAAAAATCACAAGACTGCGCTCCAAACAGAACGCAGTCTTATTTTATTGCTGATTATTAGGAAATAACCATAAGTTTACATAAATTCGCACATTCATTTACAGTAATTCTTTGCATAAATAATTCTAACAATTTAATAATATGAAGAAGTTATTTTATCTATTTCTTAGTTCAATCATCGTACTTGTATCCGCATGCGATGAAAATCCACCTGTTGTTGAAATCCCATTAAACAATGATTTGGCTTTTACATTAGAAACAGTAGAAATTGACACCACATCGGCAATCATTAGAGTTTCTCACAATGGAACATCAACCGACACCTGGTATGGTTTTCTTTCTACCGACACTGTATCTCAACTTTCATCGCTTATCAGTGCAGAAGTTGAAGGCTTAAAGAGTTTTTCCACACAAAACAATAACCAAACTCTACTTACATTAAATAGCTTAACCAGCAATACCAAATACAGATTCATTGTATTTGGCTTAACTAATCAAGGCGTTGTATATGGCAAAGCAAATGAAATATCCTTTACCACTTTAACACCTCCGGTTAATGAGGACGATTCTGTAAACACCACAGAAGATGAAGGTGAATTAAATTATGGAGAAGAGGGCGCTGCAGGCGACAACATAGCGAACAGTGATATTATTAATGGAGGAACATTCTAACACAAGGCCGATTATGAAAAAAACAGTTCTTTTCAGTTTGATTACCGTTGCAGCAATGGTTATCAGCAGTTGCGACAAAGAGAATTCTCTTGTAGGTCCTGATGGAGAAAACAGAACTCATCAGGTAATATTGAATACTTTCAATGCAGACACAAAAACAACAATAATCCCGGTACTTGGAGGTTATGTAAGCAGTTGGGAAGCAGAAGACTTTATAACCTTGCACGAGCACAACACTTCAAAAGAATATAGTGATGTAGAAGATTATTATTCAGATAATCTTACAGCTTCTGATATTGTAGATGGAAAAGCATCATTTAAGGTAGAACTTTATACCGACGAACAATCGGAAGATGAATATGCATACGTAGCCACCTACAGCCCGTGGTCATACGCATACATTAATAGTTGGGAGAATACAGAAAGCTACGAATACCAGAATTGGAGCAAAATATTTGGATATACAGGAGAATACCTTAAACCTCATTTTTTAGTAGAGATGGGATTTAGTGACATCCAATCGCCTTCTGCAACATCTTTCGATTCCGAATCAGACCTTTTGGTATCTAAGCCTATTATAACAACAGGACAGATGCAGGGCGAAGCAACTCTTCAATTTGCCCGTTTGGGAACTATAGTAAAGATTACTCTCACCGGATTAGATGAATACAAAGGCAAGACTATTAACCAAGCAGTATTCAAACCGGGACAGAGTTTTAGCAAGAGCATGAATATCATATACGACTATCTACTCGAAAAATATGCTCACACGGAAATGATGGAACCTTCAAGCGATTTTGAAGATATGCCGGAGAGAAATGCAGAATTTATTATAATGCCTCAAGCCACCTCTGTTAAAGAAGATGGCACTGCAGATCTTTGGATAAGAACCTATTCAGGCGAACTTACCGATGAATTCAGCATTGACCTTTTCATTGAGAATGAAGATGGAGAAATCAATCTGAGAAGAAAGGTTAATCTTACGGCAGAAGGTAAGAGCATAAAGTTCAACGAAGGAGGTATGACCGAATTTTCAGTTGGAGATTGGGGTATTGCCGATGTAGAACCTGTTTATTGCGAAACTGTAGTTAATGAATCTAAAGATGGTTTCACTGCTACTTGGGAAGCTGTAGCAAATGCTACAGGATACG